>NZ_CP087203.1:3684980-3992062 GCF_026016325.1 Pseudomonas sp. B21-056 | reverse complement strand
TGAGAATTGACTGGTTCAAGGGTTGTAGCAAAGTGAAGTGCAGGAGAAGGCCTTGGTGGAGGCCCAACGCACCCGCGTTACGGTCGCAGTGGTGACAAATAGTTATGCGATGACTGGTCTAAGACATTAGTCGAAGAACCACGCCCGAAGGTTCACTACAGCTTTTTTGTGGCGAGGGGATTTATCCCCGCTGGGCTGCGCAGCAGCCCAAATTCCTGATACTCGGTGTATCAGACATATTGTGTTCTGAGTGTTTTGGGGGCTGCTTCGCAGCCCAGCGGGGATAAATCCCCTCGCCACAAGAGCATCTGTATACGCTCGGCTGGATACGAACATGATCCGACGGGAGCGAGCAGGCTCGCTCCCACAGGGAACTCCTGTGTTTTCGACAGTGGGTGAATGCTAGTCTTGGGCATCGCTGTTGCCAGGGAGCCCTCATGGGCAATCACAAGATCGAGATTCGTCGCAGTAACGTCGAGAAAATCCTGTTGGCCGCCGAGAAAGTCTTTGCCGAGAAGGGCTTCGGCAGTACCGCCATGGCCGACATCGCCGCTGAAGTGCAGTTGCCCCGTTCCAACCTGCATTACTACTTCAGCACCAAGAGCGAGCTGTACAGCGCCGTGCTGTTCGATCTGCTGGAAGTCTGGAAGCAGGACGCCTTGTGCTTCGAGATGTTCGACGATCCGCGGGTGGTGCTCAGCAGCTACATCCGCGCCAAGATGAACCACTCCCGCAGCCGGCCCTATGGCTCCAAGGTCTGGGCCAACGAGGTGATCCATGGCGCGCCGACACTGGGGCAGGCGCTGGACGCCAGTCTCTATGAATGGGCCAAGATGAAGGAAGCGAAAATTCGCCAATGGGTGGACGACAAACGCATCCTGCCGGTGGAGCCTTCAAGCCTGCTCTACATGATCTGGGCCTCGACCCAGCACTACGCCGACTTCGACCACCAGATCAACATCCTCAACGATCACCAGCCGCTGTCGGACATGCAGTTCGAGCGGGCGGTGCAGACGGTGACCGGGGTGATTTTGCGGGGGATCGGGTTGGAGCCCTGAAACTGTGGTGTGGCTGATGGCCTCATCGCGAGCAAGCTCGCTCCCACAGGGGATCTCTGGCGAACACAGGTTCTGAGTTCGCAACAAATCTCCTGTGGGAGCGAGCTTGCTCGCGATGGCGTCAGCCCAGACGCGTCAAATCTCAAACCGCTACATGATAGGGATTACGCGGATCATGATCCCAATCCAGAAACGGCTTGCCCGTTTCCACCGGCACCATCTCGATGCAATCCTGCACCGGGCAGGTGATCTGGCACAGGTTGCAGCCCACGCACTCTTCATCGATCACTTCATATTTTCGCGTTCCGTCAGTTTGCTTGTGGCTGGCGATGGCCTGGTGCGAAGTGTCTTCGCAGGCGATGTGGCAGCGGCCGCAGCCGATGCACGCTTGCTGGTCGATTTTTGCGATGACCTGGTAATTGATGTCCAGGTACTTCCAGTCGGTGGTGTTGCCCACCGCACGACCTGAGAACGCCTGGAGGTTGGCGTGGCCTTGGCTGTCCATCCAGCGTGACAGGCCGTCCTTCATCTCTTCCACAATGCGAAAACCATGCAGCATCGCCGCCGTGCACACCTGCACCGCGCCGCTGCCCAGGGCGATGAATTCCGCGGCGTCGCGCCAACTGCCGATGCCACCGATGCCGCAGATGGGCAAGCCGCGGGTCTGCGGGTCACGGGCGATTTCCGCGACCATGTTCAGGGCGATGGGCTTGACCGCCGAGCCACAGTAACCGCCATGGGTGCTCTGGCTGCCGACCGTAGGCAGTGCGACCATGCGGTCCAGGTCGACGCTGGTGATGGAGTTGATGGTGTTGATCAGCGACACCGCATCCGCGCCACCGCGATGGGCCGCCCGGGCGGCGACGCGGATGTCGGTGATGTTCGGCGTGAGCTTGACGATCACCGGCAACGAGCAATAGGTCTTGCACCAGCGGGTCACCTGTTCGACGTACTCCGGCACCTGGCCGACCGCCGCACCCATGCCCCGTTCCGGCATGCCGTGGGGGCAGCCGAAGTTCAGCTCGATACCGTCGGCACCGGTGGCTTCCACCAACGGCAGGATGTGTTTCCACGACTCTTCGACACAGGGCACCATCAGCGACACGACCAGCGCCCGGTCTGGCCAGTCCTTTTTCACCTGGGTGATTTCCCGCAGGTTGATCTCCAGGGAGCGGTCGGTGATCAGCTCGATGTTATTGATGCCCAACACCTCGCGATTCGCGCCGAAGTGCGCCGAATAGCGCGACGACACGTTCACCGCCGCCGGGTCTTCCCCCAGGGTTTTCCAGACCACGCCACCCCAGCCGGCCTCGAAGGCGCGGACCACGTTGTAGGCCTTGTCGGTGGGCGGGGCGGAGGCCAGCCAGAACGGGTTGGGGGCTTTGATGCCGGCGAAGACAATCGACAGATCGGCCATTTACGCAGCCTCCACGTTGAGCATGAGTTGGGCATTGATCGCCTCGGCGGCGAGCTTGCCGTGTTGCACTGCCTGTACGGTGAGGTCCTGGTCCAGGCTGGTGCAATCGCCGCCGGCATACACGCCGGGAACGCTGGTGCGCAGTTGTTCGTCCACCAGGATCCGTCCGTCCTGGCGCTTGAGCTCCCGGGCCAGCGGGTCCGCCAGCGCGTCCGCGTCGAAGGCCTGGCCGATGGCCTTGAAAATGCCGTCGGCGGGCAGCTCGAAGGTTTCGGCATCGATGACCAGTCGACCGTTTTCCAGATGGGTGCGGGAAAACCTCATGCCGCGCACCTGTCCGGTCTCGTCGAGCAGCACTTGTTGCGGCTGGGCCCAGGTCAGCAGGCGGACCTGATTGGCCTTGGCGATGTCCTGCTCATGACCAGTCGCGCCCATGTCCTCCAGACCGCGACGGTAGACCAGAGTGACGTCGCGGGCGCCGAGGCGGGCCATCTGCACGGCCATGTCGATGGCGGTGTTGCCGGCACCGAGCACGATGCAGCGGTCGGCCAACGGCAATTGGCTGAGATCGTCGGCCTGGCGCAGCTCGCGGATATACTCGGTGGCGGCCAGCAGCCCCGGCGCCTGCTCGTCGCTCAGGCCCAGTTGTTTGCTGGCGGCGAGGCCGAGGCCGAGGAACACCGCATCGAACTGTTGATGCAGTTCGCTCAGGCTGAGGTTCTCGCCCAGCTTCTGACCGTGACGGATTTCGATGCCGCCGATCTCCAGCAGAAAGTCCAGTTCGCGCTGGGCGTAATCGTCCACCAGCTTGTACTTGGCGATCCCATATTCATTGAGGCCGCCGGCCTTGTCCCGGGCTTCGAAAATCACCACGTCATGGCCGTGCATCGCACTGCGGTGAGCGCAGGACAGGCCCGCCGGGCCGGCACCGACCACGGCGATACGCTTGCCGGTGGCGGCAGCCCGTTTGAACGGGTGTTCGCTGAAGTGGGCATTGTCCACGGCGTAGCGCTGCAACAGGCCGATCAACACCGGGGCGCATTCGTGGCTGTTGTTGCGTACGCAGGCTTGCTGGCAGAGGATTTCCGTAGGGCAGACCCGGGCGCAACTGCCGCCGAGGATGTTGGCCGAGAGAATCTTCTGGGCCGCGCCCTGGACATTGTCCTGGTGGATGTTGCGAATGAACGAAGGAATATCGATGTCGCTCGGGCAAGAGTTCACGCAGGGGGCGTCGTAGCAGTACAGGCACCGGGACGCTTCCAGATGGGCCTGTCGGGCGTTGAGTGGTGGTGCCAGGTCGCTGAAGCGGGCGGCGAGGGTGGTCGGGTCTTCCAGGGAATGGGGGAGGTGGCTCAAGGGCTGGATCATGGAATGGGCCTCACGGTGTTTGAGGTGCTGCCTCTGGTGGGCAGTGTTTTTTGGGGCCTGTGCTGGCCTCATCGCGAGCAGGCTCGCTCCCACATTTGAAATGCGGTCCCCTGTGGGAGCGAGCTTGCTCGCGATAGGCCGAAGGCCTCGATTTCAGCGTTTCACAGCAGTCGGCTTGTGCAACTCAGCTCGCTTGCTCAGCAAATCGAACACCGCCGGATACGCCGGTCGTTCGATATAGCGCCCGGCGCCGCGCTCGGCCCGCAAGTCACCCGCGGCCCACACCAGCCGACCCTGGCTGATGGTATGGCTGGGCACGCCGCGCACGGTCTTGCCTTCGAAGATGTTGAAATCCACCTGCTGATGGTGGGTCTTGGCCGAAATCGTACGGCTGCCCTGGGGGTCCCAGAGCACCAGGTCGGCGTCGGCACCGACGCGGATCGCCCCTTTGCGTGGGTAGAGGTTGAAGATCTTCGCGGTGTTGGTGGAGGTCAGCGCGACGAAATCCTGCATCGACAATTTGCCGCTGTTGACCCCTTCGTCCCAGAGCACGGCCATGCGGTCTTCGATGCCGGCGGTGCCGTTGGGGATCTTGCTGAAGTCGTCGCGGCCAGCGGCTTTCTGCTCGGCGCAGAAGCAGCAATGGTCGGTGGCAGTGGTGTGCAAGTTGCCCGATTGCAAGCCGTGCCACAGCGCGTCTTGATGCCCGCGCGGACGGAAGGGCGGGCTCATCACGTAGCCGGCGGCGGTCTGCCAGTCGGGGTGGCGATAGACGCTATCGTCCAGCAGCAGGTGCCCGGCCAGCACTTCACCGTAGACCGGTTGGCCTTTGCTGCGGGAATAGGTGATTTCGTCCAACGCCTCTTTGGTGGAGACGTGCACCAGGTACAGCGGCGTGCCGATAGTTTCAGCAATGCGGATGGCCCGGCTCGCGGCTTCGCCTTCCACCTGTGAAGGCCGCGACAGCGGGTGGGCTTCGGGCCCGGTGATGCCTTGGGCCAACAGCTTGCGTTGCAGGTGGTAGACCAGCTCGCCGTTCTCGGCGTGCACGGTGGGCACCGCGCCGAGTTCCAGGCAGCGCTCGAAGCTCGCCACCAGGGTGTCGTCGGCGGCCATGATCGCGTTCTTGTAGGCCATGAAATGCTTGAAGCTGTTCACGCCGTGCTGGCTGACCAGCTCGGCCATTTCCTCGCGAACCTGCTCGCTCCACCAGGTAATCGCGACATGAAAACCGTAGTCGCTGGCGCTTTTCTCGGCCCAGCCGCGCCACTGGTGGAAGGCTTCCATCAGCGACTGCTGGGGATTGGGAATCACGAAGTCGATGATCGATGTCGTCCCCCCGGCCAGGCCGGCGGCCGTGCCGCTGAAGAAGTCTTCGCTGGCGACCGTGCCCATGAACGGCAACTGCATATGGGTATGGGGATCGATGCCGCCGGGCATCAGGTATTGACCGCTGCCATCGAGCACTTCGACTGCGGCCGGAACATCCAGGTTTTCGCCGATGGCCTTGATCACGCCGTCGGCGCAGAACACATCGGCGCGGTAACTTTCATCATGGGTAATCACGGTGGCGCCACGGATCAACAGAGACATTCCGAGTTCCTCGCAGGCATGACCGACTGTTGTCGGTTCTTGATTGTTGTATCGATCACGGCGTGCAGCGAAAGGATGTTCCTGTCACTGCTGTCAGGATTAGACGCTAGTTGGAGATATTGAAATGAGCAAGATTATTTTCGATAAGCCTGTTTTTTAACTAATTGATTGAAAATTAACGATTAAGTATAAAAAACAGCAGGATTATGCGCTTCCAGGTCATTTTGACGAGCTTGACAGGATCGTTATTTGAGCGAGATTTGTTACGGCAAATCAGCGGCTTGATCGCCGTTGAGCCGTGGTAGCACGCGTGCCTTACTGCAAGTCCTCCGGCCATCGCCCCGTCGATGAGCAAAAATAATGAAAACAGTGGAGCGGACATGACCAGATCAACTGTGACCGAGCGCGACGGGTTGTTTGAGCTTGAAGCCGGCAGCGACGTGCTCGAGAGCCCTCGTTACAACCACGACATCGCACCGACGAAGGTGCACGAGCGAACCTGGAACAAGTGGCACATCACTGCCCTGTGGGTCGGCATGGCGATTTGTGTGCCGACCTATACCCTTGGTGGCGTGCTCACCGCCTATTTCGGCCTGACGGTGGGCGAGGCGCTGCTGGCGATTCTGTTTGCCAACATTATCGTGTTGATTCCCCTGACCCTGAATGCCTTTGCCGGGACCAAGTACGGCATTCCGTTTCCGGTGCTGTTGCGCTCGTCCTTCGGGGTCATCGGTTCCAACGTTCCATGCCTGATCCGCGCCCTGGTGGCGTGCGGCTGGTTCGGCATCCAGACGATGTTCGGCGGGCTGGCGATCCACCTGTTTCTCGGTTCGGTGTTCGAAGGCTGGAAGAGCCTGGGGGGCACGGGCGAGGTACTCGGCTTCATGATGTTCTGGGTCATGAACCTCTGGGTGGTGCTGCGCGGCGCCGAATCGATCAAATGGCTGGAAACCCTGTCCGCGCCGCTGCTGGTGCTGGTGGGGGCCGGTCTGCTGGTGTGGGCCTTGCCCAACGTCTCCCTGACCGAGCTGATGGCGGTCCCGGCCAAACGGCCCGAGGGGGCCGGCGTGACCGGCTACTTCCTTGCCGGGCTGACGGCCATGGTCGGTTTCTGGGCAACCCTGTCGTTGAACATTCCAGACTTCAGCCGTTATGCCAGGAGCCAGAAGGACCAGGTCGTGGGGCAGATCATCGGGTTGCCGTTGACCATGTTCCTGTTCGCCTCCCTCGGCGTGGTCATGACGGCTGCCTCGGAAAAACTGGTGGGCGTGACCGTCTCCGACCCGGTGACCTTGATCGGGCACATCCAGAGCCCGTTGTGGGTGGCGCTGGCCATGGTGCTGATCATCGTCGCCACGCTCTCGACCAACACCGCCGCCAACATCGTCTCGCCCACCAATGACTTCCAGAACCTGGCGCCCAAGCTGATCGGTCGCTCCAAGGCGGTGATGTTGACCGGGCTGGTGGGGCTGGCGCTGATGGCCCATGAGCTGCTGAAAAAGCTCGGCTGGATCGTCTCCGACGTCAGCCTTGAATCGGTGTATTCCAACTGGCTGCTGGGCTATTCAAGCCTGCTCGGGCCGATTGCCGGGATCATGGTGGTGGATTACTTCCTGATCAAGAAACAACAACTGGACCTGGCCGGGTTGTACCGCGACGACGTCTACCCGGCGTGGAACTGGAACGGTTTCATCGCCTTCGGCGTGCCGGTGGCCTTGACGCTGCTGTCCCTGGGCAGCGATGCGTTCAACTGGTTCTACAGCTACGGCTGGTTCACCGGCTCGGTGCTGGGTGGGGTGATTTATTACGGGTTGTGCGGTTTGCGTGCGAGCCCATCCGTCGCTAAATCTGCTGTGTAGAGGAGGGCCCCATCGCGAGCAGGCTCGCTCCCACATTTGAAATGCATTCCCTTGTGGGAGCGAGCCTGCTCGCGATGGCGGCCTCGGATACACCGAATAATGCCTGGAAAAAAGGAGATTCCCCCATGAACGCCGCCATCGACGTCCTGCAATCCACCCATCAACACATCAACCGCGACCGCCTCTGGCAGTCGCTCATGGACCTGGCCCGACTCGGCGCCACGGTCAAGGGTGGCGTGTGCCGGCTGGCCCTGACCGACCTGGATCGCCAGGCCCGGGACCTGTTCGTGCAGTGGGCCGAGGCGGCCGGCTGTACCGTCAGCATCGATGCAGTGGGCAATATTTTCGCCCGGCGCCCGGGGCGCAATCCGATCCTGCCGCCGGTGATGACCGGCAGCCACATCGACACCCAACCCACCGGCGGCAAGTTCGATGGTTGTTTCGGCGTGTTGTCCGGGCTGGAAGTGCTGCGCACCCTCAATGACCTGAACATCGAAACCGAAGCGCCGCTGGAAGTGGTGGTGTGGACCAACGAAGAAGGCTCGCGCTTCGCACCGTGCATGATGGGATCCGGGGTGTTCGCGGAAAAATTCACCCTCGAAGAAACCCTCGCCAAGGTTGACGCCGAAGGCATCACCGTGGGGCAGGCGCTGAATGCCATCGGCTATGCCGGCCCTCGTCAGGTCACCGGTCATCCGGTGGGGGCGTATTTCGAGGCGCACATCGAACAGGGACCGATCCTGGAAGACGAGCGCAAGACCATCGGCGTCGTCATGGGCGCCCTCGGGCAGAAGTGGTTCGACCTCTCGCTGCGGGGCGTCGAGGCCCACGCCGGTCCGACCCCGATGCACCTGCGCAAGGACGCCTTGGTGGGCGCCTCGATCATCGTCGGCGCCGTCAACCGTGCCGCCCTCGGCCATCAACCCCACGCCTGCGGGACCGTCGGTTGCCTGCAAGCCTACCCGGGCTCGCGCAATGTCATTCCGGGCGAAGTGCGCATGACCCTGGATTTCCGGCATCTGGAACCGGCGCGACTGGATTCGATGATCTCCGAGGTCAAGCAAGTCATCGAAGACACCTGCCGGCAACACGGCCTGACCTATGAGCTGACCCCCACCGCCGACTTCCCGCCGCTGTATTTCGACCCGGGTTGTGTCGAAGCCGTGCGCGGTGCTGCCCAGGGGCTGGGCCTGTCCCATATGGACATCGTCAGCGGCGCCGGCCATGACGCGATTTTCCTGGCCGAACTGGGCCCGGCCGGCATGATTTTCGTGCCCTGTGAAGGCGGGATCAGCCACAACGAAATCGAAAACGCCGCCCCCGACGACCTCGCCGCCGGCTGTGCGGTATTGCTGCGGGCAATGCTGGCCGCCTCCCAGGCCATCGCCGAAGGGCGCATGGCGGCTTGACCGGGCCGATCAGCGGTTTTGCCGGCGCCGGCAAGGGAACGCACGACGACCACGGACGGTCGTAACCTCCATGCGCTTCTGACCCCATGGAGACCCAATGAGCCCGGACGTCCCGACCACGGAGACCAATCGCCGTCAACTGCTGCAAATCATCGCCGGGCTGTCGGACGGTGTGATGTTGATCGAAGTCGACCAGACCATCGCCTGGGCCAACGAGGCCGCGCTGAACATGCATGGGGTCAAGGACCTCGGTAAGCTGGGTGCCAACGCCCGGCAGTATGCGCGGCGCTTCAATTTGCGTTATCGCAATAACCATCCGCTGACGGCGGACAACTATCCGATCGCCCGGGTTGCCCGTGGCGATGAGTTCAGCGATGTGCTGGTGGAGGTCACCCCCGTGGCCGATCCGGACCGCACCTGGGTCCACCGCATCCGCAGCATGGTGCTGACCGATCGCAACGACGCACCGGAGCTGCTGGTGCTGATTCTCAGCGACGCCACGGAGTGGGCCAGCGCCGAGCAGCGTTTCGAGAAAACCTTCGGCGCCAACCCGGCACCGGCGGTGATCTGCCGCCTCAGCGACCTGCGCTACATCAAGGTCAACCAGGGCTTCCTGGAAATGACCGGCTACAGCCGCGAGCAGGTGATCGGTCGTTCAGTGTATGAACTGGACGTGCTCGAAGCCGCCGAACGCCGTGAGCTGGCCATCGAACGCCTGGGGCAGGGCGCGACCATTCCGCAGATGCAGGCCGAGTTGAGGTTGCCGGAAGGGACCAGCAAGCAAGTGATCGTCGCCGGCCAGCCACTGGACCTGCACGATGAAGATTGCATGCTGTTTTCCTTCATGGACATGGAGCCGCGCCGCAAGGCTGAAACGGCGCTGCGCCAGAGCGAGGAGCGCTTTGCCAAGTCGTTTCGCCTGTCCCCCGTGCCGACCGTGGTGTGCAGCGCCGAACAGTTGTTGCTGGAAATCAACGAAGCCTTTTTGCAGACCACCGGGTACGCCAGTGAAGAGCTCTTCGGCAAGACTGTGGACGAGATCGGCTTTCTCGACAAGGACGCCAGCGCCACGCTGTTTGCTCGCCTGGAGAAGACCACCGCGGTGTCCAATGTCGACGTCAAGGTGCGCAAGAAGGGCGGCGAGCTGATCGACTGCGAAGTGGCGGCCGACACCGTGATCATCCAGGACCAGCCTTGTTATCTGCTGGTCCTGGTGAACATCACCGAACGCAAGCGCTCGCACCTGGAACTGGTGGCGGCGATTGAGGAGGTGATGAAGGATGCTTCCTGGTTCAGCCGTACGCTGATTGAAAAGCTGGCCAATGTGAAGAGCATCAACACCCAACTGCCCAGTACCTCCTACACCGAACTGACCGCCCGCGAGCGTGATGTGCTGGGGCTTATCTGCCAGGGCCTGGCGGACAAGGAGATCGCCGCGCGCCTTAAACTGGCGCCCAATACCGTGCGAAATCACGTCGCTACGCTGTACTCGAAACTGGATGTTCATAGCCGCAGCGAGGCTATTGTCTGGGCCCGGGAGCGGGGCCTGTTCGGGAATGACTGGAGCATGAAGGCACCATAATGGCCGGTGCAAATGCACCGGGCCGACTAGTGCAAATTCGGGTATCTGGCGGACAGGCGGCTGCTTAGGATGTGATGGTGCGCCGGTATCAGATGACTGCCGCGTCCCCAGGAAACAGTCAAGGAATACGCCGTAATGTGTAGTGATCGAAACCAACATGCCATTGACAGGATGTCTGCTGGAACCGGGAGCCCGGTGTTGTTTGCCGCTCCTTTGTGTTTCCTGCGTTGAGGTGCAGCCCATGACCCAGTTGGCCCCCCTGCGCACCCGACTCGAAGAAAGTTTCTCGCCGCTGTCCTGCGAGTGCAGCCTCAATGGCGACGGCACCCTGACCGTCCGGCTCTATCACCGCGAAAGCGGGGAGGTGGACTTGGTGGTGAGTGGCTTGAACCTCGACAGCGTTCGCTCGGAAGAAAGCCTGGCGAAGCTGATCGACGAATTACGCTATGAGCTGCATAACACCCCAGGGCATCGCAACGATCCCGTGTAGATAATCAAGTGAATGCAGTCTTCTGTGGCGAGGGGATAAATCCCCTCGCCACAGGTGGACTGGGTTTGATCCTTACAACAACGTCGCCCGGCAATCGAGCGCCAACCGCGCGCCGCCATGTTCGCTGTTGCCCACCTCCAACGTGAACCCGTGCAAATTGACGATCGCCGCGACGATCGACAGGCCCAGGCCAAAGCCGCCATGGTGGCTGCTGCCTTCGGCCCGGTAGAAGCGGCGGAACACGGCCTTGCGCTCTGCTTCCGGAATGCCGGGGCCGGAGTCGAGCACTTCGATGCGGGTGCTGTCGCCCTGGTCGATCCCCCGCAGGATCACTTTGCCTCCCGCCGGGGTGAACTTGATGGAATTGCTCAGCAGGTTCGACACCGCTTCGAACAGCAAGGCCCGGTCGCCATTGAGCAAGGGCAGAGTCTCGGGCACTTCGAGGCTGAAGGTCAGCTCGCCTTCCTCGGCCAGGGGCAGGTAGAAGTCATGCAACTCCTGCAATAACTGCAGCGGGTCGACCCGCACGAAACCCGAGCGGCGCTGCTGGTCTTCCAGTTCGGAGATCCGCAGCAAGCCTCGAAACCGCGCCATCAGGGTATCGGTCTCGGCAATCACCTGATCCATTTGCAAGGCTTCGGGCGAGCCATCCGCGGCTTGCTGCTGGATGCGGTAAAGCTGGGCGCGCAGACGGGTCAGTGGCGTGCGCAGGTCATGGGCGATGTTGTCGCACACGCCCTTGACCTCGTTCATCAGGCGCTCGATGCGGTCGAGCATGGCATTGACGATTGCCGCCAGCATGTCCAGCTCATCCCGCCGGCTCGACAGCGGCAGGCGGTGGGTCAGGTCGCCGGCCACGATGGCTTCGGCACTGGCCTGCAATTTACGGATGCGCTGCAACGGTCGACGGCGCAAAAGATGCCAACCGGCGATTCCCGGCAGAATGGTCAGCGACACACCCCATAGCAGTGCATGGAGGATGATGCGGGTCACCGCGAAGAGCGAGCCATTGTCCCGCGCCAGTACCAGCCAGCGCCCGTCCTGGGTCCGGGTCGCCACGGCGTCGCAACTGTCGGAGGGCACGCCCGGCTCGTCGGAGTCGACACAATCGCCCAGCAGGTGGATTCTGCCGTCCAGCGGCAGGTCGGTGGGAATCCGCAGGATCGGTCCGCTCAGATGCCGCAGCTGAGGGTCGAACAGGCCATAGGCGTCGACGCCACGGTCGTCCAGGGTCAGGCTGGCCATGAGCGCGTCTTCCAGTTGATCGCCATGGATGCGGGCGAACAGGTGCTGACGCTGCATCAGGGAGTGCTTGGCCAGGCTGTCGAGGTAGCCGAATACCTCGTAGTACATCACCCCCATCAGGATCGCGCTCCAGAGCACGAACAGCGCACTGTACAGCGCCAGCAGGCGGCTGCTGGAGGAGCGCCAGCCCTTAGCGGGGTTCAGCAATGACATAGCCGGAACCCCGCACGGTGCGAATCAGCGGTTCCAGGCCTGGCGGATCGATTTTCTTGCGCAGGCGACCGATATGGACGTCGATCAGGTTGGTGCCGGGGTCGAAGTGATAGCCCCAGACTTCCTCGAAAATCATCATGCGTGAAAGAATCTGCCCGCAGTTGCGCATCAGGAATTCCAGCAGTTTGTATTCCGTGGGCAGCAGGCTGAGCAGTTGCCCGTTGCGACTGGCTTCGCGGCTGATCAGATCCAGTTCCAGATCGGCCACCCGCAGGATGGTTTCCGGTTCCCGGGCGCCATTGTTGCGTCGCAGCAACACTTCGACACGGGCAGCCATTTCATCGGTGGCGAACGGCTTGGTCAGGTAATCGTCACCGCCGGCCCGCAGGCCACGCACACGTTCATCCACATCGGAGAGGGCGCTGATCATCAGGATCGGCGTCACCACGCCCATGGTGCGCAGCGTGGTGACGATCACCAGGCCGTCGAGCTCGGGCAGCATGCGGTCGAGGGTGATCAGGTCGTAATCCCCGCTCACCGCTCGTTCCAGGCCTTCGCGACCGTTGTCGACCCAGTCGACGTTCAGGCCGTTACGGGTCAGCTCGGCGACGATTTCACGGGCGGTCACGGCGTCGTCTTCGATGGTCAGGATGCGGTTCATGGGCGGTACCGAGTTGAGAAATTGATGCCATTGCGCAGCATTCTGCCAAAGAAAACCTGTCGGCTTTCTGAAAAAAAGTTCATGGACGGGCAAGCGGTTTCCCTGGCCTGGATCAACACTTGGTCACAAATAATCCCTAACATGAATGTCGTGCGCACGATTATGTTGCGTCTTGCCCTGCTTTGGCGCGCTGTCGCTGTCGGGTACTGACGCTAACCGGTGATGGTGTGCCGCAAGGAGCCGAGACCTCACCGGTCTTTCATTAAAAGCATCAAGGAAGAGCAGCATCATGCAGCCTCAAGACTTTCTACGCCAAAAATTCGATATCCAGCCGTTGACCCGGCCCGACATGACGGTGCACCTGGACGGGCGGGTCGTCAATGCCGCCCAGGGGGAAACCGTCCTGACCGTCATCCAGTCCCAGGGCCAACGCCAGGTGGCCCGCAACGATCATGGCCAGATCAGCGGTGCGTATTGCGGCATGGGCGTCTGCCAATGCTGCCTGGTCAGGATCGACGGCCGCCACAAGCGCCGCGCCTGCCAGACCCAGGTACGCCCCGGCATGCAGATCGAAACCCGGACCAACCGCATCGCCGAAACGGAGGCGCCATGAACCTCGATCCGGTGATTGTCGGCGGTGGGCCGGCGGGTATGGCGGCCGCCATCGAGCTGGCCGCCCATGGGGTGCGGTGTACCTTGTTTGAAGAGGCACCGCGCCTGGGCGGCGTGGTGTATCGGGGGCCGTTGCGCGATGGCGTCAGCCTCGACTACCTGGGACCGCGCTATAGCGAAGCCCTGGAAAAGCTCCATGGCGAATTCCAGCAGCACGCCGGGCTGATCGACGTCCGGCTCAACCACCGCGTCATCGGGGCCGAAGGGTTCCGGGCACTGATGCTATTGGATGCCGATGAGCGCGTGCGCGAGGTCGGCTATTCCCATCTGGTCCTGGCGGCCGGTTGTCATGAACGCAGCGTGCCGTTTCCCGGCTGGACCTTGCCGGGGGTGATGCTGCTGGGTGGCCTGCAACTGCAGATCAAGAGCGGGGTGGTCAAGCCGCCGAGCCCGGTGCTGATCGCGGGTACCGGTCCGTTGCTGCCGCTGGTGGCATGTCAGCTGCACGCCTCGGGCGTGGCCGTGGCCGGTGTCTATGAGGCTTGTGCATTCAGCAGGATCGCCAGGGAAAGCCTGGCATTGCTGAACAAGCCGCAGCTTTTTCTCGACGGTTTGAGCATGCTCGCCTACCTCAGGCGCCATCGCATACCCGTGCGCTATGGCTGGGGCGTGGTGCAGGCCCATGGCGAGGGCGAGTTGGACATGGTCACCGTCGCGCCGTATTCCAGCACCTGGGAGCCCGATCTCGAACGGGCCGAACAGGTGCCGGCCCAGACGCTGGCGGTCGGCTACGGTTTCATCCCGCGTACCCAGTTGAGCCAACAGATGGGCCTGGACCATGGTTTCAGCGACGATGGCTACCTGCGGGCGGTGTCCGATGCCTGGCAGCAGAGCAGCGAGGCGCACATCCATCTGGCCGGTGACATGGGCGGGATTCGCGGCGGTGAAGCCGCCATGCTGAGCGGGCGGATTGCCGCGCTGTCGATCCTGATGCAACGCAATGTGCTGGATTGCCGTGCCGCCCTCGAGCGTCGAGGGCAGTATCAGGCGCAGTTGGACCGGATCATCCGCTTCCGTGCGGGCGTGGACCGCTACACCCGGCGCGGTGCTGGACAAACTGCGCTGCCGGCTGCCGATACGGTGATCTGCCGTTGTGAACACGCCACCCGCGCCGACATCGACCGGGCCCTGGAGCAGGGCGTGCAGGACATGGCCAGTCTGAAAATGCGCACCCGTGTGAGCATGGGCGATTGCCAGGGGCGGATGTGCGTGGGGTATTGCAGCGACCGCCTGCGCGAAGCCACCGGGCGTGCCGACGTCGGCTGGCTACGGCCACGCTTCCCGATCGATCCGATACCGTTTTCAGCGTTCCGTAATGTTGCCATGGAGGCTGCCGGGCATGATTGAACATCCAGGGATCAAGGACTACGACGTCGTCATCGCCGGTGGCGGCGTGATCGGCGCCTCCTGTGCCTACCAACTGTCCAAGCGCAAGCACCTGAAAGTCGCCCTGATCGACGCCAAGCGTCCCGGCAACGCGACCCGCGCTTCGGCCGGCGGCCTGTGGGCCATTGGCGAGTCGGTGGGGCTGGGTTGCGGGGTGATCTTCTTTCGCATGATGTCGGCCAATCGCAAGCGCCAGACCCCCATCCGGAACCAGAGTGCCGCCGTGGCGGTGGATGCCAGCACGCCGCATATCCTGCCCCAGTCGTTCTTCGACTTTGCCTTGCAGTCCAACGCGATGTACCCCCAGTTGCACCGGGAGTTACTGGACAACCACGGCATGGATATCAAATTCGAGGAAACCGGACTCAAGTTCGTGATCTACGACGATGAAGACCGCTTGTATGCCGAGCACATCGTCGCCTGCATTCCCCACCTGGCCGATCAGGTGCGCTGGCTTGACCAGGCCGCCCTGCGCGAGGCCGAGCCCAGCGTCAGCCACGAAGCCCGGGGAGCGCTGGAATTCCTGTGCGATCACCAGGTCAGTCCGTTCAGGCTGGCCGACGCTTACACCGAAGGTGCCCGGCAGAATGGTGTCGACCTGCACTTCAACACCCACGTGACCGAGGTGTTGCGCAGCGGGGCGCGGGTGACCGGGGTAAAAAACCGCCGAGGCCGGCACCTTCAACTGCCGGACCCTGATCAATGCCACCGGAGCCTGGGCGGCGGACCTGAGCGAGCAGGCCACCGGCGTGCGGATTCCGGTCAAACCGGTCAAGGGGCAGATCCTGCTGACCGAGCGCATGCCGAAGCTCCTCAACGGGTGCCTGACCACCAGCGACTGCTACGTGGCGCAGAAAGACAACGGCGAAATCCTCATCGGCAGCACCACTGAAGACAAGGGCTTCGACGTGACCACCACCTACCCTGAGATCGAGGGATTGGTGCAGGGCGCGGTGCGTTGCATCCCACAGTTGGCCGACATCAACCTGAAGCGAACCTGGGCCGGCCTGCGCCCGGGCTCTCCCGATGAATTACCGATCCTGGGGCCGATGCAAGGGGTGGAAGGTTATCTCAATGCCTGCGGGCATTTCCGCACGGGCATCCTGACCTCGGCCATTACTGGGGTCTTGCTGGACAAACTGGTGAACAACGAGCCATTACCGTTGGATATCACGCCGTTCCTGGCAGACCGCTTCGAGGTGGCGACGAGGGTTGCTGAAGACAAGGAAGTGCAGATGGCCTGAGGCAGCGAGCCTGTTGTGAACACAACATTTGCAGCCATCTGGGAACCCTGTGGGAGCGAGCCTGCTCGCGATGACGGCGGCACAAACAACATCGACGCAAGCTGATCCACCGCTATCGCGAGCAGGCTCGCTCCCACAGGGGATTTGCAGTGAACGCCAAGTCTGCGATCACCTCAGGACCCTGTGGGAAGGGTGTTGGGCGTCAATCCTCGAACCCCACCTGTTCATGGATCTCATCGACCTTGAGTTCCAGCCGATAAGCCACGGCGATGAACAGTGCCTGGCACAGACATAGGGTGGCGCTCAGCGAGCGGAAGGCGAAGGAGCTGCCTTCGTTCACCAGCAGCACGGTGTTGGCCCGTTTCGCCAGGGGCGACAGGTTGCTGTCGGTGATGATCAGCGTCTTGGCCTGGTGATGCTGGGCGATGCGCAGGCAGTGCTGGGTTTCCTTGCCGTAGGGCGTGAAGCTGATGGCGATCACCAGGTCGTTGGCCCGTACGCTGCGCATCTGCTCGCGATAACTGCCGCCCAGCCCGGAAACCAGGTGAATGCGCTTGTTGGTGTGCTGCAGGTTATAGACCAGGTAATCGGCCACCGCGAAGGAGCGCCGCACGCCCACCACATAGATGTTGTCGGCGTTGACCACCAGGTCGACCGCTTTGTCGAACGCCTGGTCGTCCAGTTCCAGCCCAAGCCGCTCGATGCCCGACAGCGTGGCATTGATGCATTCACGGGCCAGGTCACCGCCGCTGGCCTTCTGCGACTTGTTGGCGATCATGCTGCGGATGCGTTGCTGGTAGTTCTGCACCGGCGTGGTCTTGTGGGTGTAGGCCTCGCGGAACAACGCCTGCATTTCGCTGAACCCGCTGAACCCGAACCGTTGCGAGAAACGCACGATGGCCGACGGATGCACTTCGCATTCGCGGGCGATGTCGCTGATGCGATCCACCATGATCCGGTCGCTTTGCTGGCTCATGTAGCTGGCAATGCGTTTGAGCTGGCGCGGCAGGCTTTCATATTCATCGGTGATCAGTTGCAACAGACGCTCGGCATTGATCGGGGGGCTGGCGAGGGCGGCCTCGGACGCGCGCTCGGATGGCGCCGGCAGATCGGGGCGGGTCATAGATAATCCTTCTGGCTTGTTCTTATAGGCCGTCCGGTAAAGGCCGGCCCTCGACAATAAGTTGGCTGCTTGCAGTCTACCGCGTAGGCGCAGGGAAAATCATGACGGGTAACGTCGCAATCCATGACTGAAACGACGCACTGCGTCTGACACGGTTGATTTGCAGTCTATTGGAAAAAATATTCCACATAAAAAATTTATAGAATAATTATTGATTATTGGTCCTCGCTCGTTTTAGTCTGAGCCCACCAAGAGCGTTGGCGCCGGTCCGGCAGCGAACGCAGGCTGATAAAAATAACAGGAGCCAGCATGGGCCAGACTCGTTTTGCCAGTGGGCGTCAATTGGATGTGATCTGCCTGGGGCGCCTGGGCGTCGACCTGTATGCGCAGCAAGTCGGGGCGCGGCTGGAAGATGTGTCGAGCTTCGCCAAATACCTGGGCGGCTCGTCTGCCAATATCGCCTTCGGCACCGCGCGACTTGGGCTCAGGTCAGCGATGTTGAGCCGGGTAGGGGATGACCACATGGGCCGTTTCCTGGTGGAATCCCTGGCACGCGAAGGCTGCGATGTCAGCGGCATCAAGGTTGATCCTGAGCGTCTGACTGCCCTGGTCTTGCTGGGTATCAAGGATCGGGAAACCTTTCCCCTGGTGTTCTACCGGGAAAACTGCGCCGACATGGCGTTGCGCGCCGAAGACATTGACGAGGCTTTCATTGCGTCGAGCAAGGCCTTGCTGATCACCGGCACTCATTTCTCCACCGAAGGCGTCTACCAGGCCAGCCTCCAGGCGCTGGACCATGCCGCTAAGCACAACGTCAAACGCATACTGGACATCGACTATCGGCCGGTGCTCTGGGGGCTGACGGGCAAGGCCGATGGGGAAACCCGTTTCGTTGCCGACCAGAAAACCAGCCAGCATGTGCAGGGCATCCTGCCGCGTTTCGACCTGATCGTCGGCACCGAAGAAGAGTTCCTGATTGCCGGCGGCAGCGAAGATCTGCTGACGGCGCTGCGCACTGTCCGCTCGCTGACCGCGGCCACCCTGGTGGTCAAGCTCGGCCCGCAGGGTTGCACGGTGATTCACGGCGCCATTCCGGCCCGACTTGAGGACGGTGCCATTTATCCGGGTGTCCGCGTTGAAGTCCTGAATGTACTGGGCGCCGGCGATGCCTTCATGTCGGGCTTCCTCGCCGGCTGGCTGGAGGACGCCAGTGATGAGCGCTGCTGCCAGTTGGCCAACGCCTGCGGTGGCCTGGTGGTGTCGCGTCACGGCTGTGCGCCGGCGATGCCGACCCGGGTTGAGCTCGACTATCTGTTCGACAGCCCGGTGCCGATCACCCGCCCGGACCAGGACCTCGTGCTGCAACGGCTGCATCAGGTCAGCGTGCCACGCAAGGCCTGGAAACAACTGTTCATATTTGCCTTTGATCATCGTTGGCAACTGGTGGAACTGGCGCAAAAGGGCGCTCGGGACCTGAGTTGCATCGGTGCACTCAAGCAACTGTTCGTCCAGGCGGTGGAACGGGTCGAAGCTGACCTGCGGCGCCAGGGCATCGAGGCCGATGTCGGCTTGCTGGCCGATCAGCGTTTCGGCCAGGACTCGTTGAACGCCGCCACCGGGCGCGGCTGGTGGGTCGCACGGCCGGTGGAAGTGCAAGGCTCGCGGCCGCTGGCGTTCGAACACGGGCGTTCCATAGGCAGCAGCCTGATCGCCTGGCCCAGCGAGCAAATCATCAAGTGCCTGGTGCAATTCCACCCCGATGACGAACCGCTGCTGCGCCTGGAGCAGGAGGCGCAACTGATGGGGCTCTACAAGGCCTCCCAGGTCAGCGGCCATGAATTGCTGCTGGAGGTCATTCCACCGAAGGATCATCCATCGCCGCACCCGGACGTGCTGTACCGCGCGCTCAAGCGCCTCTACAACCTGGGGATCTATCCAGCGTGGTGGAAGATCGAAGCCCAGACGGCGGAGGAATGGAAGCAACTCGACGAGTTGATCCAGCAGCGTGACCCGTACTGCCGGGGCGTGGTGTTGCTGGGCCTCAACGCCCCGGCCTCCACGCTGGCCGAAGGGTTTCGCCAGGCCAGCCAGAGCACGACTTGTCGCGGGTTTGCCGTGGGACGCACGATTTTCCAGGAGCCGAGCCGGGCCTGGCTGGCGGGGGAAATCGATGATGAAACGCTGATCCGGCAGGTGCAGGGCACGTTTGTGGAATTGATCGAGGCGTGGCGTGCTGCGCGGGCGTGAAGACAGTAAAAGGCTTTTGTGGCGAGGGAGCTTGCTCCCGCTGGATTCTGTAGGAGCTGTCGAGCGAAGCGAGGCTGCGATCTTTTGATCTTTCGCTTGGGACTCAAGTGCCAGGGGAAAGATCGCAGCCTCGCTTCGCTCGACAGCTCCTACAGGGGGCAGCCGAGCGGGAGCAAGCTCCCTCGCCACGGGGGCTCGGTTGAATATCAGAGAAAACAATAAAAGGTGCAGCCATGCCCGCTATTCGAATTGGCATCAACCCGATTTCCTGGAGCAACGACGACTTGCCGTCCCTGGGCGGTGAGACGCCGTTGAGCACTGCGCTGAGCGAAGGCAAGGCCATCGGTTACGAAGGTTTCGAGCTCAACGGCAAGTTTCCCAAGGACGCCAAGGGCGTCGGCGATGTGTTGCGTCCCTATGACCTGGCGCTGGTGTCCGGTTGGTATTCCAGTCGCCTGGCCCGGCGCTCGGCGGCCGAGGAAATCGACGCGATTGCCGCCCATGTGCAGTTGCTGGCGCAAAACGGCGCGACGGTGCTGGTCTATGGCGAAGTCGCCGACTCCATCCAGGGCCAGCGCATTGCGCTGATCGAGCGGCCGCGTTTCCACACTGACGACGCCTGGCAGGCCTATGCCGACAAGCTGACCGAACTGGCACGCTTCACCTTGTCCCAGGGCGTGCGCCTGGCGTATCACCACCACATGGGGGCCTATGTCGAGTCACCCTCGGACATCGACAAGTTGATGGCCCTGACCGGCAGTGAGGTCGGCCTGCTGTTCGACTCGGGCCACTGCTACATGGGCGGCGGCGAGCCGTTGCAGGTCCTGCGCAAGCACATCGAGCGGGTCTGCCATGTGCACTTCAAGGATGTGCGCAAGCCGGTGGTGCAACTGGCGCGCAACCATCTCTGGAGCTTCCCGGATTGCATCGTCAACGGCACCTTTACCGTGCCGGGGGACGGCGACATTGATTTCGCCGCGTTGCTGGACGTGCTGCTGGCCGCCGATTACCAGGGCTGGCTGGTGGTGGAAGCCGAACAGGACCCGGCTGTAGCGCCGAGTTATGCCTACGCCAAGAAGGGCTACGACACCTTGCGCGCCCTGTTGCAGGAAAGGAGTTCGTCATGAGTCTGTTGATCAAAAGCCAGTCCGGTGGCCGGACCATGGTCCAATTGCCCCCGGGTGAGCTGGAATATGTCGGCTTCGCCGCCTATCGCCTGAGCCTCGGCGAAACCCTGCCGGTGGCCGCCGGTGACAAGGAGCTGTGCCTGGTGCTGCTCAGTGGTCGCATCAGCCTCAAGGGTGAAGCACCGGGGCAGGGCAGCTTCGCGTGGGACAACCTCGGCGATCGCCAGTCGGTCTTCGAGGACAAATCGCCCTATGCCGCCTACTTGCCACCCGGCAGCCAGGCCCAGGTGATCGCCTTGAGTGACGTGCAGGTCGCGGTGTGTGCCGCGCCGGGTTCCCGCCAGAACGATTACGGCCCACGGCTGATCCGCCCGGACAGCATGAAGCGCAGCGTGCGCGGCAAGGGGGCGAACACCCGCTACGTCTGCGACATCCTGCCGGACAGCGAACCGGCCCATTCGCTGCTGGTGGTGGAGGTGCGCACGCCGTCGGGTCACTCGTCGAGCTATCCGCCCCACAAGCACGACACCGATGACCTGCCGCATCAGAGTTTCCTGGAAGAAACCTATTACCACCAGGTCAACCCGTCCCAGGGCTTCGTGTTCCAGCGGGTCTACACCGACGACCGCAGCATCGACCAGGCCATGGCCGTGGAAAACAGCGACCTGGTAGTCGTACCCAAGGGCTACCACCCGGTCAGCGTGCCCTACGGGTACGAATCGTACTACCTGAACGTCATGGCCGGCCCGAAGCGGGTCTGGCAGTTCCATAACGACCCGCAGCACAGTTGGCTGCTGGATCTCTGAATACCGTTTGCTGCCACTCACCCAAGCCGTTTCGTATGGACACTGGAGGGATAACAACATGAACAAGCCCCTGCGTTTTGCCTTGAACCGAATGGTCGCCCCGCGCCTGGCGTTGCCCGAATTCATCGATCTGGCCCTGGCTTTGAAAACCGATGCCATCGAGATCCGCAACGACCTGAAGGGCGTCGAGATCGAGAACGGCATGGCGCCTGCTCACGTGCGTGAGTTGTGCGAAGAGCGGGGCATCAAGGTGTTGTCGATCAACGCGCTTTATCCCTTCGACGTGTGGAACGAGGAGCGGCGTGCCCAGGCCGTGCGGCTGGCCGACTATGCTCGCGAATGTGGTGCCGAGGGCCTGGTCATGTGCCCGCTCAACGACCGCGCCGACCCACGCAGCGAGGCCGAGCGCGCGGCGGGGCTGCGCACGGCGCTCAGCGAACTGGCGCCGATTTTGCGAGCCTTCGGCATCTACGGCTTTATCGAACCCCTGGGGTTCGAGGAGTGTTCGTTGCGCCGCAAGGAGACGGCGGTGGACGCGATCAAGGCCATCGGCGGGCTGGATGTGTTCCGTCTGGTGCACGACACCTTTCACCACCATCTGGCGGGTGAGCAGGTGTTCTTCCCCGAGCTGACCGGGCTGGTGCACATCTCCGGCGTGGAGGATGCCCAGGCACCGCTGGCGACGATCCGCGACGGCCACCGGGTGTTGGTGGGCAAGGCCGACATCCTCGGCAACGCCGCGCAGATCGAGGCGCTGCGGGCCGGTGGCTATGACGGTTACTTGTCCTTCGAACCGTTCGCCGAGAGCGTCCATGAACTGGCCGACATCCGTCAGGCGTTGGGGGCGAGCATGAGCCATTTGCAGGATTCACAGGCCTGACACAACTTCCAACATGATGAACACCCCTGTGGGAGCGAGCCTGCTCGCGAAAGCGATCTCACATTCAACAGTGATGTTGTCTGACCCACCGCTTCGCGAGCAGGCTCGCTCCCACAGGGATCTGCATTCCAGACAAGGTGCAAGCATGTCCACAACACGACTGACCATGGCCCAGGCCCTGGTGAAATTCCTCGATAACCAGTACGTCGAGGTCGACGGCGTCCAGAGCAAGTTCGTCGCCGGGGTCTTTACCATTTTCGGCCACGGCAACGTGTTGGGCCTGGGCCAGGCGCTGGAGCAGGACAGCGGCGACCTGGTGGTCCATCAGGGCCGCAACGAACAGGGCATGGCCCACGCCGCCATTGGTTTCGCCAAGCAGAACCTGCGTCGCAAGATCTACGCCTGCACCTCATCGGTCGGCCCCGGCGCGGCGAACATGTTGACCGCGGCGGCCACCGCGACGGCCAATCGCATTCCGCTGCTGCTGTTGCCCGGCGATGTCTACGCCAGCCGCCAACCGGACCCGGTGCTGCAACAGATCGAGCAGTTCCACGACCTGAGCATCAGTACCAACGATGCGTTCAAGGCAGTGAGCAAATACTGGGACCGGATCAACCGTCCCGAACAGCTGATGAGCGCCGCGATCCAGGCCATGCGCGTGCTCACCGATCCGGCCGAAACCGGCGCGGTGACCCTGGCGCTGCCTCAGGATGTGCAAGCCGAAGCCTATGACTACCCGGATTATTTCCTGGCCAAGCGCGTGCATCGCATCGACCGCCGTCCGGCCACCGCGGCGATGCTCGGCGATGCCCTGGCGCTGTTCAAGGGCAAGCGCCAGCCGATGATCATCTGTGGCGGCGGGGTGAAGTACGCCGGCGCCAACGCTGCTTTGCAAGCCTTTGCCGAACGCTTCGACATTCCCTTTACCGAGACCCAGGCCGGCAAGAGCGCGGTGGTGTCCAGTCATCCGCTGAACGTCGGCGGTGTCGGCGAAACCGGTTGCCTGGCGGCGAACCTGCTGGCCAAGGAAGCGGACCTGATCATCGGCATCGGTACGCGCTACAGCGATTTCACCACCGGCTCCAAATGGCTGTTCCAGCACCCGGATGTGCAGTTCCTCAACCTCAATATCAGCCCATGCGACGCGCTGAAACTCGATGGCGTGCAGCTGCTGGCCGATGCGCGTTCAGGCCTGGAGGCATTGTCTGCCGCCCTGGGCGACTATCGTGCCGGCTGGGGCGGGCGGATCGCCGACGCCAAGGGCCAACTGGAGGCTGAGGTGGACCGGGTCTACCAGGCTGATTATCAGGCCGAGGATTTCGTCCCGGAAATCAACGACGGCATGGACCCGGCGGTGTTTCGCGAGTTCATCGAACTCACCGGTTCCTGCCTGACCCAGAGTCGTGTGCTGGGCACGCTCAACGAAGCCTTGGCGGACGACGCGATCATCGTCGCCGCCGCCGGCAGCCTGCCCGGTGATTTGCAACGCAGTTGGCGCAGCAAGGGCGTCAATACCTATCACCTCGAGTACGGCTATTCCTGCATGGGTTACGAGGTGAATGCGGCGCTGGGGGTGAAACTCGCCGAACCTGATAAAGAGGTGTACGCCCTGGTGGGAGACGGCTCCTACATGATGCTGCATTCGGAGCTGGCGACCTCGATCCAGGAGCGGCGCAAGATCAACGTGGTGCTGCTGGACAACATGACGTTCGGCTGCATCAACAACTTGCAGATGGGGAACGGGATGGACAGCTTCGGCACCGAGTTCCGCTTTCGCAACCCGGACACCGGCAAGCTCGACGGCGGTTTCGTGCCGGTGGATTTCGCCATGAGCGCGGCGGCCTACGGCTGCAAGACCTACAAGGTGAAGACCCTCGACGAACTGCACGCGGCCCTGGCCGATGCACGGTTGCAAACGGTCTCGACCCTGATCGACATCAAGGTCCTGCCCAAGACCATGATCCACGGCTACCTGTCGTGGTGGCGGGTCGGCGTGGCGCAGGTCTCCACCAGCGCCCGCACCAACGCAGTGGCCAAGGCCCTCAATGAACGACTGGCCCAGGCCCGTCAGTACTGATCACAACAACAAGGAGTTCCAAATGTCTTTGAAGCTGGGCGTCATCGGCACCGGGGCCATCGGCCAGGACCATATCCGTCGTTGCAGCCAGACCTTGCTCAACAGCCAGGTGGTGGCGGTGACCGACATCAACCTGGCCCAGGCGGCGAAAGTGGTGGCCGACCTGAAACTGACCGCCGAGGTCTATCCCGATGGGCACGCGTTGATCAAGGCGCCGGAAGTCGAGGCGATCCTCGTCACGTCCTGGGGGCCGAGTCACGAGGAGTTCGTGCTGGCGGCGATTGCTGCCGGCAAACCGGTGTTCTGCGAGAAGCCCCTGGCCGTCACGGCTGAAGGTTGCCGCCGGATCGTCGAGGCCGAGGTGGCCCATGGCAAGCGACTGGTGCAGGTCGGTTTCATGCGCCCGTACGACGAGGGGTATCGGGCGCTCAAGGCGGTGATCGACAGTGGCCAGATCGGCGAGCCCCTGATGCTGCACTGCGCCCACCGCAACCCCAGCGTGGGTGAAAACTACAAGACCGACATGGCAATCACCGACACCCTGATCCACGAGTTGGATGTGTTGCGCTGGCTGCTGGCCGACGACTACGTCTCGGTGCAGGTGGTCTTCCCGCGCAAGACCAGCAAGGCCTTGGCCCACCTGCGCGATCCACAGATCGTCCTGCTGGAAACCGCTAAGGGCACGCGCATCGACGTGGAAGTGTTCGTCAACTGCCAGTACGGCTACGACATCCAGTGCGAAGTGGTGGGGGAGACCGGTATCGCCAAGCTGCCGGAACCGTCCCAGGTGCAATTGCGCAGTGGCGCCAAGCTGTCCAATGCCATTCTCATGGATTGGAAGGATCGCTTCATCGCCGCTTATGACGTCGAGTTGCAGGCCTTTATCGACGGGGTTCGGGCCGGGCAGGTGGGTGGGCCTTCGGCGTGGGATGGCTTCGCGGCAGCGGTGGCGGCGGATGCCTGCATCGATGCGCAGCGCAGTGGGCAGATCGTCAAGGTGGAGCTGCCTGAGCGCCCGCGTTTCTACGGTTGATCACTGTTTCAAATGTGGGAGCGAGCCTGCTCGCGATAGCGGCCTGTCAAGCACATCGATGTCGCCTGACACACCGCCATCGCGAGCAGGCTCGCTCCCACAGGGCCGCATTTCAATTGTGGAACAAGGAGCTTTCATGCGAATCGGACTGGTGGGCTACGGCAAGGGTGGACGGTTCTTTCATGCGCCGCTGATCAGCAGTTTGCCGGGGGCGACGTTCGTGGGCGTGGTGACCCGGTCCGCCGAGCGCCGCCAGCAACTGGCGGCCGAACATCCGGATGCCCAGGCTTTCGACACTCTGGAACAACTGGTGGCGGCCGGCGTCGACGCGGTGGTGGTTTCCACACCCCTGGACGGTCGTCCGGCCGTGGTGATGGAGGCCATCGAACGGGGCGTGGCGGTGGTCAGCGACAAACCTTTCGCCGCTGATGCCACGCAGGCCGAGGCGCTGGTGCTGGCCGCCGAGCGGCGCAACGTGCCGCTGAGCGTCTACCAGAACCGGCGCTGGGACTCGGACTTCCTCACCGTGCGCAAATTGCTGGCATCCGGTGTCCTGGGGCAGGTCCTGCGGTTTGAATCCAGTGTCGAGCGTTATTCGCCGACGTCGGTCGGCAAGGGCAGCGGTGGCGGATTCCTGCGTGACCTGGGCAGTCACCTGGTGGACCAGGCACTGCAGTTGTTCGGGCCGGTGGTGCGGGTTTACGCCGAGCTGGACTACCGACAGCCAGACCAGGTTTTCGACAATGGCTTCTTCATGTCCCTGACCCATGCCAGCGGCGTGGTGTCGCACTTGAGCGGCAGTTGCCTGCAGAACGCGCCACGCCCCCGGTTCCGGCTCAGCGGCACCGAGGGCTGTTATACCGTCGACGGCCTGGACGGACAGGAAGCCCAGGCCCTGGCCGGTTTGAGCCCGGCGACAGAGGGCGAGCGCTGGGGCACCGAAGAGCATCGACGCTGGGGCTGGTTCGAGCATGGCGGCGAGCGTGAGCGGGTGACGTCGGAACGCGGTTGCTGGATCGAGTTCTACCAACACCTGCAAAGCGCATTGCAGGGGGCTGGCCCGCTGCCAGTCCAGGCCCGTGATGCACTGGCGACCACCCGGCTCCTGGACGCTGCCCGGCAGAGCGCGGAACGTCAGGAAGTGGTGGTTCTATCCACGCCTATCGGCCATGGAACAAAAAACGAATAAAATTCTAAAATCTGTTGATATGGAAAATATTTTCCAATAAAGTCTTTTCCAGGTTACCGACATCCTGTTCCCGCTTGTGCAACGGCTTCTTAAACAAGCGGCGGACTCAACAAAAACAAGAAACACAGCCAGGTACCGTCGATGAAAACCTTCAGCCGCTCTGCGTTTCACTTGTCACGTGCGCTGCGCTTGCCCGCAGTCCTTCCCCTGTTCGAATCCCTGTGCATCCAGCGCAATGGCGCCGTGGTCTGTTGCATGCCCGGTGCGTCCATCGTGCGTTTGCCCCGTTCCTGAGTTCCGACACGCCTTATCCATAAAACCAACAAAAATGTGGAGAAAGACCGTTCATGAAGACCAAGACCCGTATCGCCTCGTTGGCCCTGTCATTGATGCTTGCCAGCGGCGCTGCCCTGGCGGACGTGAAAATCGGCGTCAGCATGTCGCAGTTCGACGACACCTGGCTGACCTACCTGCGTGAGTCGATGGACAAGAAAGCCAAGTCCCTGCCGGACGGCGTCAACCTGCAGTTCGAAGACGCACGCAGTGATGTGGTCAAGCAACTGAGCCAGGTGGAAAGCTTCATCAGCCAGAAGGTCGACGCCATCATCGTCAACCCGGTGGACACCGCCGCGACCCAGCGCATCACCAAGGCCGCCGTGGCCGCCGGCATTCCGCTGGTCTACGTCAACCGTCGCCCCGATGACCTGAAACTGCCGGCCGGCGTGGTGACCGTTGCCTCGGACGACCTGGAAGCCGGTCGGATGCAGATGCAATACCTGGCCGACAAGATGGGCGGCAAGGGCGACATCGTGATTCTGCTGGGGGACCTGGCGAACAATTCCACCACCAACCGCACCAAGGGCGTCAAGGAAGTGCTCGCCAAGTACCCGAACATCAAGATCGAACAGGAACAGACTGGCATCTGGTCGAGGGACAAGGGCATGACCCTGGTCAACGACTGGCTGACCCAGGGCCGCGAGTTCAACGCCGTGGTGGCGAACAATGACGAGATGGCTATCGGCGCGTCCATGGCACTCAAGGGCGCCGGCAAGGAGAAGGGCAGCGTACTGATTGCCGGGGTCGATGGCACGCCGGATGGCCTGAACGCCATCAAAAAGGGCGACATGGCGGTCTCGGTGTTCCAGGACGCCAAGGGTCAGGCCGACGGTTCGATCGACACGGCCGTGAAGATGGTCAAGAAACAGCCGGTGGAGCAGGCCGTGTGGGTGCCGTATCGCCTGATCACGCCGGAAAACGTCGACCAGTTCAAGTAAGGTTCCACGCACCATCGGTCCGACCACAACAATAAGCAGGCAAGGACGCCACGCCGACCTTGCCGAGGGAGTACCTGACCATGTTTGCCTCAGCGATAGCTTCGAGCGCCCCGGCAATGACTGTCCAGCCGGGCGTACTACCTGACGAACCGTATCTGCTGGAAGTCGTCAATGTCAGCAAGGGATTTCCCGGCGTGGTGGCCTTGTCCGACGTGCAGTTGCGGGTACGTCCCGGCTCCGTCCTGGCCCTGATGGGCGAGAACGGTGCCGGTAAATCCACCCTGATGAAGATCATTGCCGGCATCTACCAGCCGGACGCCGGTGAACTGCGCCTGCGGGGCAAACCGGTCACCTTCGACACGCCCCTGGCGGCGTTGCAGGCCGGCATTGCGATGATCCACCAGGAACTGAACCTGATGCCGCACATGAGCATCGCCGAAAACATCTGGATCGGCCGCGAGCAGCTCAATGGCCTGCACATGATCGACCACGGGGAGATGCACCGTTGCACCGCCAGGTTGCTGGAACGCCTGCGGATCAACCTCGACCCGGAGGAGCAGGTGGGCAACCTGAGCATTGCCGAGCGGCAGATGGTGGAGATTGCCAAGGCCGTGTCCTATGACTCCGACATCCTGATCATGGACGAACCGACCTCGGCTATCACCGAAACGGAAGTCGCCCACCTGTTCTCGATCATTGCCGACCTCAAGGCCCAGGGTAAGGGCATCATCTACATCACCCATAAAATGAACGAAGTGTTCGCCATCGCCGATGAAGTCGCGGTGTTTCGCGACGGCAGCTACATCGGCCTGCAACGGGCCGACAGCATGGACGGCGACAGCCTGATTTCAATGATGGTCGGGCGGGAATTGAGCCAACTGTTTCCGGAACGGGAAAAGCCCATCGGCGAGTTGCTGTTGTCGGTACGCGACCTGAGCCTGGAGGGCATTTTCAAGGGGGTCTCCTTCGACCTGCACGCTGGGGAGATCCTCGGCATCGCCGGGCTGATGGGCTCGGGACGGACCAACGTGGCCGAGGCGATCTTCGGCGTAACACCCAGTACCGGTGGCGAGATTTTGCTGGACGGCCAGCCGGTGCGCATCAGCGATCCGCACATGGCCATCGAGAAGGGCTTCGCCCTGCTGACCGAGGATCGCAAGCTCAGTGGGTTGTTCCCGTGCCTGTCGGTGCTGGAAAACATGGAAATGGCCGTGCTGCCCCATTACGTCGGCAATGGCTTCATCCAGCAGAAAGCCCTGCGCGCCTTGTGCGAAGACATGTGCAAGAAGCTGCGGGTCAAGACCCCTTCCCTGGAGCAGTGCATCGACACCTTGTCCGGTGGCAATCAACAGAAGGCGCTGCTGGCCCGCTGGCTGATGACCAACCCGCGCATCCTGATCCTCGACGAGCCGACCCGTGGCATCGATGTCGGCGCCAAGGCCGAGATCTACCGGCTGATTGCCTACCTCGCCGGCGAGGGCATGGCGGTGATCATGATTTCTTCGGAGCTGCCGGAAGTGCTGGGCATGAGCGACCGGGTCCTGGTGATGCACGAAGGCGACCTGATGGGCACCCTCGACCGGAGCGAAGCGACCCAGGAGCGGGTCATGCAACTGGCCTCGGGACTGTCTTGAGGCCGCAAAGCCGAGCAGTAAGCCCTCGCAACAGATAAAAAAGGTGAATGGCAATGAACGCGATACTGGAAAACAAACCCGCGGCCGTACCGGCCAGGACGCGCCGGCGGTTGCCGACGGAACTGAGTATCTTCCTGGTGCTGATCGGCATTGGCCTGGTGTTCGAGCTGTTTGGCTGGATCATGCGCGACCAGAGTTTCCTGATGAACTCCCAGCGCCTGGTCCTGATGATCCTGCAAGTGTCGATCATCGGCCTGCTGGCCATCGGCGTGACCCAGGTCATCATCACCACCGGTATCGACCTGTCGTCCGGTTCCGTGCTGGCGCTGTCGGCGATGATCGCGGCCAGCCTGGCCCAGACCTCGGACTTCGCCCGAGCGGTGTTCCCGTCGCTGACCGACTTGCCGGTATGGATCCCGGTGGTCGCCGGGCTGGGCGTGGGGCTGCTGGCCGGGGCGATCAACGGCAGCATCATCGCCATCACCGGCATCCCGCCCTTTATTGCCACCCTCGGCATGATGGTGTCGGCCCGCGGCCTGGCGCGTTACTACACCGAAGGTCAGCCGGTGAGCATGTTGTCGGATTCCTACACGGCGATTGGTCATGGCGCCATGCCGGTGATCATCTTCCTGGTGGTGGCGGTGATCTTCCATATTGCCTTGCGCTACACCAAGTACGGCAAGTACACCTATGCCATCGGCGGTAACATGCAGGCGGCGCGCACCTCGGGGATCAACGTCAAGCGTCACCTGGTGATCGTCTACAGCATCGCCGGGTTGCTGGCGGGGCTCGCCGGGGTGGTGGCCTCGGCGCGGGCCGCGACCGGGCAGGCCGGCATGGGCATGTCCTATGAGCTGGATGCGATTGCCGCGGCGGTGATCGGCGGCACCAGCCTGGCCGGTGGCGTGGGGCGCATCACCGGTACGGTGATCGGGGCGCTGATCCTCGGCGTCATGGCCAGCGGCTTCACGTTCGTCGGCGTCGATGCCTACATCCAGGACATCATCAAGGGGTTGATCATTGTGGTGGCGGTGGTCATCGACCAGTACCGCAACAAGCGCAAACTCAAGCGTTAACGCTCATCCTGTTGCGACAAAGCGCCACGCCTGACCCGCGTGGCGTTGCCATTTGTCTTCTTAATACAGCTATTGCACCGAATTTCTTGTTATAAACGCACTCCGATGACTGCCAAACGCCTGTCAGAGAACATTTGAAGGGGTTGTCGGACATTTTCCCATGTTTTCGGTTGCTGAGGCCTCGACTCGGCCTTAGACTGCCGCCCCTCGTAAATTGAGTGCCGGGTGGCGCTTGGAATAGACGGCGCCTTCCTGACGAGCGTGGCAGCTGCGCTGCGGGACGCTCCATAATTCGCCTTAATGCACGTTTTTTTATAGAGATATCAATGACAAAGGAAAAGTTGCTGGCTATGCCGGCGGATGACTACATGAACCCCGAGCAGCTGGCTTTCTTCACCAAGCTGTTGCAGAACATGAAAGTCGAAACCCACGAGCGCATCGAACAGAACCGAATCGCCATTGAGAGCCTGGATTCCCCGGCTGACCCGGCCGACGCTGCTTCCGTGGAAGAAGAGCGTACGTGGCTGGTCAACGCCATCGATCGTGACCAGCGCATGCTGCCCCAGCTGGAGCAGGCCCTGGACCGTATCAGCGACGAAAGCTTCGGCTGGTGCGACGACAGCGGCGAGCCGATCGGCCTCAAGCGCCTGCTGATCAGCCCGACCACCAAGTACTGCATCGAAGCCCAGGAACGTCACGAGCAGATCGACAAGCACCAGCGTCAGGCCTGATCCCCGACCTGGCAGGCCTCGTGGCGAGGGCGCTTGCTCCCGCCGGGCCGCGTAGCGGCCCCATAGAATCACCCGATCCCGTTGATCGACCGCAAGAACGCGACTAATGGACCATGGATAATGGCTCGATAGTGGCGTTTAATGCTGGCATAACAACGAGAAGTGTGGTGACGAACATGGCGACAGACGGATCTCTGGCGGGAGCGGTGCCTGCCTCGGTATCTGCTACAAAGAGCACGGCGCGCTGGCTGACGCCGACCTTGCAGAGCCTTGCCTTGACCTTGCTGCTGTGCGGCATGGTGCTGGGAGGCTGGTCGCTGTACCTGGGCCTGCCCCTGGCGATACTGATCGTCTGGTTGCCGCGATTGCGCTCGCGTCTGGTCACTGTGCCGCAATCTTCGCCTGGCACCGGCTCCCTGGCCGAGCTGACCCGCGATCTGTCCCACACCACCAGTCATAACGCGTTGTCGGCCGCCGGTGTCGCCTATTCGGTCAGGCAGTTGGCCGGCAAGGTCCAGTCACAACTCGATGCGGCGGCGCAGATCGTCAGCAATGCCGAATCGATGATCGTCACCGAACAGGCCACTTCCCAGCTCAGCCAGCAAGCCCTGGGCGCCGCCAGCGAGGCCCATCGCAGCAGCGTTGCCGGGCGCAGCGAACTGGTGGAGTCCATCAGCCGCATGCACCAGCTCAGCCAGCGGGCAAACGAAAGTCGCGAGTTGATCGAGGCCTTGAGCGTGCGCAGCGACGAGATCCAGCGGGTGAGCCTGGTGATTCAGTCGATTGCCAGCCAGACCAACCTGTTGGCGCTGAACGCGGCCATCGAAGCAGCGCGGGCCGGCGAGCATGGCCGTGGGTTCGCCGTGGTTGCCGATGAAGTCCGTGGCCTGGCGGGCCGCACGGCGGCGGCGACCGGCGAGGTCGGGGTCATGGTGGCGGACATCCAGCAACGCACCGCCCAGGTGGTCGAGCAGATCCGTCAGTTGGCCGGGGACCTGGACAGCGGCGTGCAGCAGGTCGAGCACACGGGCCAGCACCTGGAGAACATTGCCCGGCTCGCGGCCGGTGTCGAAACCCAGGTCAGCGCCATCGCCCAGGGTACGGACACCAACCGCGAGCAGCTCGACAGCCTGTTCCACGCCATCGAGCAGATGCGCAGCGACCTGTCCATCAGCGACCAGCAGACCCAACGCCTGGCCGAAGCGGCGGTGCAGATGGAAGGGCAGGCCGAAACCATCAGTGAGCGCCTGGCCGAAGTGGGCCTCGACGATTATCACCAGCGGGTCTACGACCTGGCGCGTGAAGGCGCGGGTCAGATCGCCGCGCAGTTCGAGGCGGATATCGATCAGGGGCGTATCAGCCTGGAGGATCTGTTCGATCGTAACTACCAGGCCATTGCCGATACCCATCCAGCCAAGTTCCAGACCCGATTCGACCGTTACACCGACCAGGTCCTGCCGGCCATCCAGGAGCCTTTGCTCGCCCGACACGAAGGCCTGGTGTTTGCGATTGCCTGCACCCAACAGGGGTATGTGCCGACCCACAACAAAGTTTTCAGCCAGCCACTGACCGGCGATCCGGCGGTAGACACACTGAACAACCGCACCAAGCGCAAGTTCTCCGACCGTACCGGGATCCGATGCGGCAGCCACCAGCAACCGGTGCTGTTGCAGACCTACACCCGGGACACGGGCGAGCTGATGCATGACCTTTCCGTACCCATCATGCTCAAGGGCCGCCACTGGGGTGGGTTGCGGTTGGGCTATAAGCCCGAGAAGCCGCGCTAGGCCTCTTCGGATAGCGCGATTTGCGCTGTATCAGTCGATACCTTGGTGACGGGGCCATAGCTATCGCGAGCAAGCTCGCTCCCACATGGGGCTTGCGGTGGCCGCAAGATCCGGGAGCACCACAAATCCCCTGTGGGAGCGAGCCTGCTCGCGATAGCGGTGGGGCTGTCAGCAAAGTATCGACTGACCCACCGCTATCACGCGCAAGCTCGCTCCCACAAAGCAAATGCTGTTGAGCCGCTATTTATCGTCGTGCAGACGCACGTTCAACTGATCCACCAACACCGCCTCTTCGCCATCGGCGAGCAACCATTCCCGTAGCAGGTCCTTTTGCTGATCCGACCAGAAATCGGCCTCCACCAGTTTGGTCTCCGGATCCAGGGGGTGTGCCACGATGAAATCGTCGATGGCTTTTTCATCCGAGGGCAGGCCCAGTTGATCGAACAGGGTCTTGAGTTCGTGGGAAGGCTGTTCCATGGGGTTCTCCTTTGGGCATGCGCCGTCATGGCGCTTCGGTTGCGTCCCTTTATCTGAGGCAAGCGAGCGTCAGGAGTTCGATTATTGCTGCGTTCCGGCACTTCGCTCGAGATGCCTGGCCAGGTAGCAGGCTTCGTTATGATCCGTGCGGAAACCTCTTACACGTCCAGTCGATGTTTCTTCAATATGGAAAAAACACTTGCCGGCCAGGACCACCCGATAACGCGGTTGGATCAGCGAGGCTGGCAGATAGTCGATCCCGTCAAAGCTCTCATGCGTATTGACGAGGCAAGGTACGACGGGTTGGATCAAGGTTGTGAAAGTGCCCATGTGAATTCCTTTTCTATGGTTTACCGACGAATTGCCGGGTGTTTCGAGTAGTCTCCGCGCCTCCGGCTGCTCTAGAATCGTCAGCACTGTGTGGACGGTTGCGCCTATCTAAAGCAATTTTTTTTAGGCTCGATGTCAGAAAAATGCTTTTTTAAGTGAGAATTTTCCCTAAAGTTAGTAGTCCCACCTTTTCCGATGCTCAGAGTGGCTATTTCCTTCAGCTCCTGACGACCTCCCGGGAAAGACGGCGAGAGTGGCAATCCTTTAGTCTTCTCTCGCCCCGGGACAGGGGGCGCCGTTTACTTCGAATTTCAGTGACAGGTCCATTGCGACATTACAGTCGGCACGGGTTCTTGTGGTCCGTCCTTTCTGTAGAACGGGCCATTTTCAAAGATGGGGATGTTTCCTTGGCAGTAAGTAATCTCGACACGCATGCATTATTTGTACTGGGTGACCTGCGGGCGAAACTGGTCAAACTGTTTCAGTCTCGTTTCGTCTACATCACCGAGCAGACCGCCGAAGGCATCTACGTCGCCGAAATCGACACCGAGTCGGCCCTCGTGGTTGACGACAAGCCCAGGCTCGAGCTCAAGGTGGGTGATCATTTTCGCGCGGCGGTATTGCCCAGTCGCGAGGGTGGCAAGTTTGAGATCAGGTTTCGCGAAATCAAACTGACGGTCTATGGCCTTGGGGACTACGCGTTCGTCACGACCCCGGGCGGCCAGGCCATCCTCTTCAAGGAAGGCCACAGCGTGGTGACCGTGTACGCGGCGAACGAACAGCTGCAGGAAGGCTTGACCAAGACCCTGAAGGCAGTCACTGCCAAAGCCGCGAAATGGCGCAAGGGCGAACTGGTGACGTTCAAGGCCAGCGAGTGATACCCGGCACCGGCGACCGTTTTGCGGGAACCTCGGCTACAGTCAGTTGACTGAATTATTCAGGGACTTGCGTTCGGTTGCGCAGGACCGTTCAGCTATGGCTGTCTGGCATGGGGTACATCGTATGAAACGAGTTCGACAGTGGCTGGCTGCCTGGGCCGCCTGTGCTGTATTGGTTTCCTCATTTCCAGCATCGGCTGCTTCAGCACCGATCCACTTCGCCGACCTGAACTGGGAAAGCGGTAGCCTGATCACCGATATCCTGCGGATCATCGTCGAAAAAGGCTACGGCCTGAAAACCGACACCTTGCCGGGCACCACCATCACCCTGGAAACCGCCCTGGCCAATAACGACATACAGGTCATCGGCGAAGAGTGGGCCGGGCGCAGTCCGGTGTGGGTCAAGGCTGAAGCCGAGGGCAAGGTGATCGCCCTGGGCGATACGGTCAAGGGCGCGACGGAAGGCTGGTGGGTGCCGGAATACGTGATCAAGGGCGATCCCGCCAAGGGCATCAAGCCTCTGGCGCCGGACCTTCGCAGCGTCAGCGACCTGGCGCGCTACAAGCACGTGTTCAAGGATCCGGAAAGTCCCGACAAGGGGCGCTTCCTCAACAGCCCCATCGGCTGGACATCCGAAGTGGTCAATAAACAGAAGCTCCAGGCGTATGGTCTGACCGACAGCTATGTGAATTTCCGCAGTGGCTCGGGGGCGGCGCTGGATGCGGAAATCACCTCGTCGATTCGTCGAGGCAAACCGATCCTGTTCTATTACTGGTCGCCCACGCCGCTGCTCGGGCGCTTCAAGCTGGTGCAACTGCAAGAGCCGCCGTTCGATGCCGAGGCCTGGAAAACCCTGACCGACGCCGACAATCCCAACCCCAGGCCGACCCGTTCGCTGGCGTCGAAACTGTCGATCGGCGTCTCCGCGCCGTTCCAGAAACAGTATCCGGACATTGCCGAATTCTTCAGCAAGGTCGACCTGCCCATCGATCCATTGAACAAGGCCCTGGCCGAGATGAGCGAAAAACGCACGCCGCCCCGTGAGGCTGCCGAGGCGTTCCTCAAGGCCCATCCCCAGGTGTGGCAGGCCTGGCTGCCCAAAGAGGTCGCGGATAAGGTTTCCGCCGGCCTGTAGTGCGCCGCTTGTCGACGGTTTGAACACTTGATCCTGAGCAATGCGTCGTTCGCTGGAAATGGGCAATCTCCATCCGTCCTGCGAAATGCCAGATTCGAGCTAGGATGATTGTTCAACCTTTTCCAGGAGGCTGGCGAATGACGCTTTTATTGGCACGGACGCTGGTCGCGGTGTTTGCGGCCATCAGTTTGATTCATTTGTACTGGGCCCTGGGCGGACGCTGGGCGGCCCAGGCGGTGGTGCCTCAGGTTCCGGTCAGGCAGGGGGAAGTGCTGCGCCCGGCGTTCGATCCTTCGGGCTGGTTGACCTTGTTGGTGGCCCTGGCGCTGTTGTTTATCGCGCTGCTGGTGTGCCTGCGAGGCGGGCTGCTGGCGCCGCCTGTCACCCATCGGGCGCTGCAGTGGCTGATCAGTGCGATTGCCTTGCTGATGTTTGCCCGGGCCATCGGCGAGTCGAACCTGGTGGGGTTCTTCAAGGAGTTCAAGGAGTCGACCTTCGCCCGGCTCGATACCTGGGTCTATTCCCCGTTGTGCGTCGTGCTGGGCGCCGGGTTGCTGGCGGTGGCCTGGGCCTGAGCACTCTGGCGCAGTTGTGGCGAGGGGATTTATCCCCGCTGGGCTGCGAAGCGGCCCCAATATCCTGCATCTGATCCTAATCTGGCGAGCGCTTCGCACTCGAGCGGGGATAAATCCCCTCGCCACAATAGTGCACGGCTCGGAATGTCCGTCAGTCTTGCCGCCGGCTACTCACCTCCGCCGGCACATCATCCCCGGCCATGCGCTTGCGAAACAACGCCGCCCGGGCCAGCAGCAGGGTGGTCACCGGTACGGTGATGGACAGCAGGATCGGTATCAGCCACGCATGCAGCACCGGCCCGGACTTGAGCGCCGAGAAATAAACGATCGAGGCCAGCGCCACGCACCAGGCCCCCAGCGTCGAAGCCAGGGCCGGTGGATGCATGCGCTGGAAATAATCCTTCAAGCGCACCAGGCCGATGGCCCCGACCAGGGCGAACAGGCTGCCGAGTACCAGCAGGATCGCCACCGGCACCTCGACCCACATCGATAATTGCCCGGTCATTCGATCACCTCGCCACGCAGCAGGAACTTGGCAAGGGCAAACGAGCCGACAAAGCCGAACAGGGCGATCAGCAACGCCGCCTCGAAGTAGGTGTCACTGGCGTAGCGAATGCCCAGCACCAGCATTATCAGCATCGCAACGATGTACAGGTAATCCAGGGCCAGGACCCGGTCTTGCGCCGATGGCCCCTTGAACAGCCGCAGCAGGGTCAGCACCAGTGCCAGGGAGAACAGGAACAGGCTCAGCAGAATCGCGTTGGACAGTAACGGACTCATTCGAAAATCTCCATCAACGGTCGCTCATAAGTGGCCTTGAAATGCGCGATGAACGACGCTTCGTCTTCCAGATCGAACACATGCATCAGCAGGACGCGGCGATCCAGCGCCAGTTCCGACCAGACGGTCCCGGGAGTCATCGCGGTGATCATCGACAAGGCCGCGAGGCCATTGGCATCGTGCAGGTCCAGCGGCACCTTGACGAACCGCGAGCGAGGCGGGCGCCGCCCGGCATTCAGCACGCCCCAGGCCACCGCGAGGTTGGACGCCAGCACATCACGACCCACCCGCAGGAACAGCCGCAGCACCACCCAGGGGCGTCGGATACGAATGGGGCGTGGCCGCAGCGGGCGCATCAGCAGCGGTGCCAGCAAGCCCAGCGCCGCCCCCAGCAGCAGGTGCCCGGCGCTGAGGGACTGGTTCAGCAGCAGCCACAGCGCCCAGAGTGCCAGGGACAGCCATGGCGCGGGAAACAGGCGTTTCATGGTTGCACCTCCGGCACTGCGCTGATGGCGTCGGGGCTGGGGACGCTACGGGTAGCAAGCACCGACATCACGTAGTGTTCCGGCGTGTTCAGCGCATTGGCGGCGTCCTGGGTATAACGCAGCAGGGGTTCAGCCTTGAACGTCAAGGCGATCCCCAGGCCGAGCAGCGCAATGATCGGCAGGCATTCGAAAGGCCGTAGCAAGGGTGACGGCCGTTCCTTTGGCGTCCAGAAACGCTGGATGCCCAAACGCGAGAAAGCGATCAACGAGGCCAGCCCGGACAGGATCAGCAAGGCCAGCAGGCCCCATGCCTGAGGCGACACCGGCTGTCCAGTGTCAGCTCCGAGCCCCTGGGGATTGAGCAGGGCGTTCAACAGCCCCAGCTTGCCGATGAATCCCGATAACGGTGGCATGCCGACGATCAACAGCGCGCAGGCAATGAAACTCAGGCCCAGGAACGCCATGGTCCAGGGAATCACTTGCCCGACCACGGCTTTCTGCTCGTCATCGAGGTTGGTGCCCTTGGGCGGTTGCAGGGACTCCAGCGGTCGCGGCAAGGTATCGAGGTCGTCCTCCAGCGACAACTCATTGGCCGAACGCGAGCGCTCGATCAGCTCCGCCAGCAGGAAGAGTGCGCACAGCGCGAGGGTCGAACTCACCAGGTAGAACAGCGCAGCACCCACCAGATTCGGCTGGGCGAAGCCGATGGCCGACAACAGGATGCCGGCCGACACCAGGATGCTCAGGCTGGCCATGCGTTCCAGGCGTTGGGCGGCCAGAATGGCGATGGCCGCGCAGACGATGGTCGCCATGCCGCCGTAGATCAGCCAGTCGCCGCCGAAATAGGCAGAGGCACCGGCCTGGCCGGAGAACAGCAAGGTCCACAGGCGCAAGATCGTGTAGACGCCCACTTTGGTCATGATCGCGAACAGCGCCGCTACAGGTGCGCTGGCGGCGCTATAGGCCGGCACCAACCAGAAGTTCAGCGGCCACATGCCGGCCTTGGCCAGGAACGCCACCGCGAGGATCGCCGCCCCCGCATGCAGCAAGCCCCGGTCGGCTTCTGGCACCAGCGGCACTTTCAGGGCCAGGTCGGCCATGTTCAGGGTGCCGGTGACGCCATAGATCAACGCCGCGCCGATCAGGAACAATGACGAGGCCAGCAGGTTGATCGAGATGTAGTGCAAGCCTGACGACACCCGCGCCCGCCCCGAGCCATGCAGCAGCAAGCCGTAGGAGGCGGCCAGCAATACCTCGAAAAACACGAACAGGTTGAACAGGTCCCCGGTGAGGAAGGCGCCATAGAGGCCCATCAGCTGGATCTGGAACAATGCATGGAAACTGGCCCCGGCGCCGTGCCAGCGGGCCATGGCGAACAACAGGGCGCTGACACCGATGATGCCGGTCAGCACCAGCATCAGCGCCGACAGGCGGTCTACCACCAGGACGATGCCGAACGGTGCCTGCCAGTTACCCGGCAAATACACGCCAATGGAGGCGGGCAGGGCCTGGTCCTGGGTCCAATGCAGCAACATGACCGAGATGCCCAGGCCCAGCAGGCTGGAGAACAGATTGATCCGTGCCTTGAGCGAGCGGTGCTTTTCGCCCAGCATCAGCATCAACGCAGCGGTGAGCAGCGGCAGCAGGATCGGGGCGGCGATCAGATGGGGCGTCAACATCATTCCCTGGGCTCCCGGCCGTCCACATGGTCGGTGCCGGTCAGGCCCCGGGAGGCCAGCAGTACCACCAGGAACAACGCGGTCATGGCGAAGCTGATGACGATGGCGGTCAGCACCAGGGCCTGGGGCAGCGGATCGGTGTAGTGCAACAGGTCCTGGGTCACGCCGTCCTTGACGATCGGCTCCTTGCCGATGAACAGGCTGCCCATGCTGAAGATGAACAGGTTGACGCCGTAGGACAGCAGGCACAGGCCCATGACCACCTGAAAGGTCCGTGGCCGCAGCACCAACCAGACACCGGAGGCGGCCAGGACGCCGATTGCAATAGCGATGACTTCTTCCATCAGGGGGTGGCTCCTTTGAGGGCTTTGGCCTGCAGGCCCGGTTTGTGGGCCCGCACCGACTGGTGCGCCAGCGCGGTGAGGATCAGCAGCGTCGAGCCGACCACCACGGCGTACACGCCGATGTCGAAGAACAGTGCGCTGGCCAGGTGAATGTCACCCAGCAGCGGCAACTTCAAATGCCAGGTGTGAGTGGTGAGGAACGGGTAGCCCACGGCCATCGCCCCCAGGCCCGTCGCCGTGGCGAACAGCAACCCGGTGCCCATCCAGCGCAACGGTCGCAGGCTCATTTGCGCCTCGACCCACTGGGTACCGGCGACCATGTACTGGAGGATGAACGCCACCGACATCACCAGCCCGGCCACGAAACCGCCACCTGGTTGGTTGTGACCGCGCATGAACAGGTAGAACGACACCACCAGGGCAATCGGCAACAGCAGGCGCACCAGCACCGACGGCACCATCATGAAGCCCAGCGCGGTGTCGCTGGCATGCCGCGGGTTGACCAGGTCGGTGACCACGTCCGGCGCCAGCAGGCGTTGCTGCGCTGGTAGCTGCATGCTTTCCTTCGGCGGCCGGAAGCGCCGCAGCAGGGCAAACACGGCCAGGGCCACGGCCACCAGCACGGTGATTTCCCCCAGGGTGTCGAAGCCGCGGAAATCCACCAGCATCACGTTGACCACGTTGCTGCCGCCGCCTTCGGGCAGGGCCCGGCTGAGGTAGAACGAAGAAATGTCGTTGGGCGTCTGGCGCGTCAGCATCGCGTAGGACAACAGCGCCATGCCGCCACCCACCGCGCCGGACAACAGCAAGTCACGCAGGCGCCGGATGCGCGCGCGCCGTTCGCTGTCGGGCCGGGGCGCTGCGTCCTCGATCCGCCGAGGCAGCCAGCGCAGGCCCAGCAGGATCAGCACCGTGGTCACCACTTCCACCACCAGTTGCGTCAGGGCCAGGTCGGGGGCGGAGAACCAGACGAAGGTCACGCAGGTCATCAGCCCGCAGACGCTGACCATGGTCAGGGCCGCGAGACGGTGATACTTGGCCTGCCAGGCCGCGCCCAGGGCACAGGCGATGGCCAGCAGCCAAAGGATGACGAAGACGATGGAGCCGGGAATCTTCGGCCGGTCGCCCCAGACCAGCGAGCTGTGCAGCATCGGGATCAGCCCGGCCAGCACCGCTGCCAGCACCAGCAGGAACAACTGGGCCTGGAGGCGGCGGGTACTGATGAGTCGCTCCAGTCGCCGGCCCTGGCGCATCATCAGCACCAGGCTGCGCTCGAACAGACGCTTGCCGCTGAACCGGCCAATGAACGGAGTACGGGTGATCTGCCCACGCTTGAATTGCTTGCGCAGCAGCAGATACAGCACGACGCCAGCCGACATCGCCACCAGGCTCATGATCATCGGCGCATTGAAACCATGCCAGATCGCCAGGCTGTACTGGGGCAGGGCCCCCCCCACGACCGGCAGCGCGGCCGCCGCGAGCAAGGAACCGACCACCTGGGCCGGGAAAATCCCCACCAGCAGGCAGGTGAACACCAGCAATTCCACCGGCGCGCGCATCCAGCGCGGTGGTTCGTGGGGAATATGGGGAAGATCGCTGGCCGTCGGGCCGAAGAACACGTCCACGGTGAAGCGCAGGGAGTAGGCGACGCTGAAGGTTCCGGCGATGGTGGCAATGATCGGCAGCGCCAATTCGACCCAGGCCGTGGCGGAAATGAACACCGTCTCGGCGAAGAACATTTCCTTGGACAGGAAACCGTTGAGCAACGGCACCCCGGCCATCGCCGCGCTGGCGACCATCGCCAGGGTCGCGGTGAAGGGAATCAGCCGCACCAGGCCGCTGAGCCTGCGGATGTCCCGGGTGCCGCTTTCATGGTCGATGATCCCGGCGGCCATGAACAGCGAGGCCTTGAAAGTGGCGTGGTTGAGAATATGGAACACCGCCGCCACGGCCGCCAGCGGACTGTTCAGGCCCAGCAGCAGGGTGATCAACCCCAGGTGGCTGATGGTGGAATAGGCCAGCAACCCCTTGAGGTCATTCTGGAACATCGCGCAGTAGGCCCCCAGCAACAGCGTACAGGCCCCGGCACCGCCCACGATGTAGAACCATTGCTCGCTGCCCGACAGCGACGGCCACAACCGTGCCAGCAAGAACACCCCGGCCTTGACCATGGTCGCCGAGTGCAGATACGCAGAGACCGGCGTGGGCGCGGCCATGGCGTGGGGCAACCAGAAATGGAACGGGAACTGGGCACTTTTGCTCAGGGCGCCGAGCAGGATCAGCGTCAGCAGGATGGGGTAGAGAGCATGGGCCCGGATCAGATCGCCAGCCGCCAGGACCTTGTCCAGCTCATAGCTGCCCACCACGTGGCCGAGCAGCAGCACCCCGGCCAACAGGCACAACCCGCCGGCCCCGGTCACCATCAAGGCCATGTAGGCGCCGCGCCGGGCATCGGCGCGGTGGTGCCAGTAGCCGATCAGCAGGAACGAGAACAGGCTGGTCAATTCCCAGAAAAATACCATCTGGATCAGGTTGCCGGAGATCACCAGCCCGAGCATGGCGCCCATGAACGCCAGGAAGAATGCAAAGAAACGCGGCACCGGATCTTCCGGCGACATGTAATAGCGGGCGTACAACGACACCAGCGTACCGATACCCAGCACCAGCAACGAAAACAGCCAGGCAAACCCGTCCAGGCGCAGGATGAAGTTAAGGCCCAGGCTGGGCAACCACGCGTATTGCTCGTAGATCACCCCACCGCTGGCGATCTGCGGGTAGAGCAAGGCCACCTGAACGGTGCCGACCAGGGCGACGAGGCCTGCCAGCAGCGATTCGGCGTTACGGGCGTTATGCGGCAGCAGCGCCGCGACACAGCTGCCGATGAAGGGCAAAAGCAATAGAACTATCAGTGACATAGGCTTCTATTCGGCGGGAGGTTGTGAGGGATCATACGTGGCGTGATCCTGATCACCAACCGCGAGGATGTCGCAGAATCCTACAAGATAGCTGGAGTTTTCCTGTTTTGAGTTGTTTCAGGGAATGGCCTCAACCCTCACCTTCCAGCACCTTGTCCGCCTCGATGGCACTTTTGCTCCGGGTCTTGAGTTCACTGACAATCACCGCCGCCACGATCAATGCCGCGCCGAGCAAGGCAATCCCCGGCAACCGCTCGCCCGCCAGGCGCCCGGCGATGCCGGCCCATACCGGTTCACCGGCGTAGATCAGTGTGGCGCGGGTCGGCGAGACGCTTTTCTGTGCCCAGTTCATCGCCACCTGGATCGCCGCGCTGGCGGCGCCCAGGCCCACGGCGCTGAACAGCAGGGTCCAGGAGAATCCCGGGAGCGCCTCCTGGGTCGGCACCACCATCAGGAACGCCAGCACCGCCGTGCTTGCCAGCTGCACCACGGTCACACGGCGCACATCGACCTGGCCGGCATAGGTGCTGATCAGGATGATTTCGGCGGCAATCGCGATGGCGCTGATCAGCGTGGCGATTTCGCCGGGGCTGAAGTTCAGCGACGCACCGGCAGGTCCCGATAGCAACATCAGCCCGGTGAACGCCAGCATGATGCCGATGCTCGGCATCAAGCCAGGCCGACGGCCCAGCACCAGCCACTGCAACAGCGGCACGAATGGCACATAGAGCGCGGTAATGAACGCCGACTGGCTGCTGGGGATGGTTTGCAGGCCGACCGTCTGCAGACCATAGCCGAGCATGATCGCCACGCCGATGAAGGCCCCGGCCTTGAGTTCGAACAAGGTCAGGTCCCGTAGATGTCGCCAGGAGAACAGCGCGACAAACGCCGCCGCGGCGGCAAAGCGCAGGCCGACGAAAAACATCGGCCCGCTGACGGTCATGGCGTGCTGCACCAGCAGGAAAGTACCGCCCCAGATCATGGTGATCAGCACCAGCACGCATTCAGCCTTGCTGAGCTGCAGGAAGCGGGAGGAAGTTTGAGGGGCGTTCACCGATGCCATGACCTTGCGCGCCACTGGAGAGGGACGCACAATGCGTCCGAAGTTGGGCAGTATAATGCGCAATCTCGACAAATGAGTCATACCGTGCACAAAGAAAACGGCCAGCGCGCCTCAGTCCTGCAACACGTCAGCCAGAACGTCCGCCGTCTGCGACATGCCGCGCAGCTCAGCCAGACGGCGCTGGCGGAACTGTCCGGGGTCAGCCGGCGCATGCTGGTCGCCATCGAGGCCGGTGAAAAGAACGTCAGCCTGACTACCTTGGACCGTGTTGCCGAAGCCCTCGATGTGGCCTTCAGCGATCTGATCCAGGCCCCCGATGTCCGTGACCCGAGCCGTATCAACGAGCTGGCCTGGGCCGGCACGATCTCCGGCAGCAAAGCTGTGCTCCTGGCCAAGGCCAATGCCAGCCGCGAAGTCGAACTGTGGGAATGGCGCCTGGAGCCTGGCGAACATTACGCGTCTGAACCGGATAACGATGGCTGGAGCGAACAGCTCTATGTATTCGAGGGGTGCCTGACCTTGCTGCTGGGCGAGGAAGAGCGTCGGATCGGCTCGGGTGAGTTTTTCATGTTCGCCAGTAACCAGCCCCATGGTTATCGCAACGATGGGGCGGTGGCGACGCGGTTCGTACGCAACGTGGTGATTTGATTCCTAAAGACAGCCAGTGGCGAGGTGCAACGCGGGGTCACAAACCGCTGACTTGCACCCACCGCTGTTCCCGTGCCGACAGGCGAATTGCCGCCGCCAGCCGCTCCACTTCCCAGGCCTCTTCGAAGTCCGTCCCACTGCCACCCTGATCGGCAAGGGCCATGATCAATTCCTGCACCTCCAGGGTCTTCAATTCGTTGTAGCCCAACTGATGCCCGGCGGCCGGGCTGAACGCGGCATAGCCTGGCAGGTCCGGGCCGGCCAGCAGTCGCTGGAAACCCGCCTGGCCGACACGGCACACTTGCAGTTCGTTCAGCCGTTCCTGATCGAATATCAGCGTGCCAAGGGTGCCGCTGATCTCGAAGCCCAGCTGATTCTTACGGCCGTGTTTCAGCCAACTGCTGCTCACCGTGCCCCGGGCGCCGCAGCTGAAACGCAGCAGGGCGTGGACCTGATCGTCTACCGCAAGGGTGCGTTGCTCGGGATTGCCGGCGCTGGCGGGGCGTTGGTTATGCACGGTCTGGCTGTCGGCGCACACCGCCTCGACATCGCCCAGCAGATAGCGGGCCATGGCCAGCAAGTGGCTGCCCAGGTCCGCCAGCGCTCCACCGGCATGGGCCGCTTCGCAACGCCATGACCACGGCGAGGCCGGATCAGCCATGAAATCCTCGCTGAACTCGCCCTGGAAACTGATGATCCGGCCCAGCTCGCCGCGCTGGATCATTTCCCGTGCCAGATGAATGATCGGGTTGTGCTGGTAGTTGTAGCCGACCCGAGTCACCACGCCGGCAGCCTTGGCGGCTTGGCGCATCTGGTCGGCCTGTTCCAGGGAGACCGCCAAGGGTTTTTCGCAATAGACCGGCTTGCCCGCCGCCAACGCCGCCATGGCCATCGGAAAGTGCAGGTGATTGGGGGTGGTAATGGCGATCAGATTGACCTTCGGGTCGTCGATCAGTTGTTGCCAGTCGCTATGAGCCGTCTCGAACCCCCAACTCCGGGCGCATTGCCGTGCGCGCTGTGGATCGGCATCGGCCAACGCTGCCAGCTGCAAGTTCAGGGGAAGGTCGAAGACCGCTTTGGCATTGTTGAATGCCAAGGCATGGGCACGGCCCATGAAACCGGTGCCAATCAGACCGATGCCGAGTTCGCGCATGAGAAAGAGCCCTTTGAATGGTGATGTTCAGGAGGGTTCTTTATGGAATAAATATTCGCAAATTGCAAATATTGGAATAAATATTCATTTGCCTTGCGAAGACCCCTGTGGGAGCGAGCCTGCTCGCGATGGCGGTGTGTCAGTCAACATCAATGCCACTGAGCCACCGCCATCGCGAGCAGGCTCGCTCCCACAGGGGGAAATGCGGTGTCAGGAAAGGAACCCGCCATCCACATTCAGCGCCACGCCCGTGGTGTAGCTCGACGCGTCACTGGCCAGGTACAACACGGTGCCGGCCATTTCGCTCGGGTCGGCCACGCGCTTGAGCGGGATCTGCGCCAGGGCGGTTTTCAGGATGGCGTCGTTCTTGACCAGTGCCGAGGCGAACTTGGTGTCGGTCAGGCCCGGCAGCAGGGCGTTGCAGCGGATGCCGAACTGCGCGCATTCCTTGGCGAACACCTTGGTCATGTTGATCACCGCGGCCTTGGTCACCGAGTAGATGCCCTGGAAGACTCCCGGCGAGATGCCGTTGATCGATGCCACGTTGATGATGCTGCCACCGCCGTTGTCGCGCATCAATTTGCCGGCTTCTATCGACATGAAGAAGTAGCCGCGAATGTTCACGTCGACGGTTTTCTGGAAGGCGCCGAGGTCGGTGTCCAGCACGTTGCAGAACTGCGGGTTGGTGGCTGCGTTGTTCACCAGGATATCCAGGCGTCCGAACTGTTCGCGGATGCCGGCGAAGACCTGGCTGATCTGCTCCATTTCGCCGATGTGGCAGGCAATGGCGGTGGCTTTGCCGCCCGCGGCGATGATGGCATCGGCCACATGCTGGCAACCGTCGAGCTTGCGGCTGGAAACGATCACATGGGCGCCTTGCTGGGCGAGCAACTTGGCGATGGCCTCGCCGATGCCACGGCTGGCGCCGGAAACGAAGGCGATTTTACCGTCGAGGTCGAACAACTGGGTCTTGGACATGCTGTTTCCTTGTTATAGGGCGCTCAGAGCGTGGATTGACCGATAACCTGCAGGCTCATCTGCTCCAGCAGTTTGTTCATCTGAACGAACTGGGCGAAGCGTTTGTCCTGGGTCTGGCCGTGGAAGAAGCGGTAATAGATCTGCTGGACGATACCGGCCAGGCGGAACAGGCCGTAGGTGTAATAGAAATCGAAATTGTCGATGCGGATTCCGGCGCGTTCGGCGTAGTAATCCACGAACTCGCGACGGGTCAGCATGCCGGGCGCATGGCTGGGCTGGCGGCGCATCAACTGGACCGGTGCCGGGTCCGTCGCCTCGATCCAGTAGGCGAGGCTGTTGCCCAGGTCCATCAGCGGGTCGCCGAGGGTGGTCAGCTCCCAGTCCAGCACGCCGATGATCTGCATCGGGTTGTCCGGGTCGAGGATCACGTTGTCGAAGCGGTAGTCGTTGTGGACGATGCTCGAGGTCGGATGATCGGCAGGCATCTTGTCGTTGAGCCAGGCCTTGACCGTCTCCCATTGCGGCGCGTCGGGGGTCAGGGCTTTTTCGTAGCGCTCGCTCCAGCCGCGGATCTGGCGGGCCACGTAGCCTTCGGGCTTGCCGAGGTCGGCCAGGCCGCAGGCCTGGTAATCGACCCGGTGCAGTTCGACGAGCCGGTCGATGAAGCTCTTGCACAGCGCTTCGGTGCGGGCGGCGTCGAAACCCAGTTCCGGCGGCAGGTCGGAGCGCAGGATGATGCCCTTGACCCGTTCCATCACATAGAACTCGGCGCCCATCACCGATTCGTCGGTGCAATGCACATAGGCTTTCGGGCAATACGGAAAGCCGTCGCGCAACTGGTTGAGGATGCGGAATTCACGGCCCATGTCATGGGCGGACTTGGCCTTGTGACCGAACGGCGGACGGCGCAGGACGAATTCCTGTTCGGGGTATTCCAGCAGGTAGGTCAGGTTCGACGCGCCGCCGGGAAACTGGCTGATCCGTGGCGTGCCGGTGAGACCGGGGATGTGGGCCTTGAGGTACGGGTCGATCAGGTTGGCATCGAGTTCTTCACCGTCGCGCACGCGGGTGGACTGATCAGTAAACGCCATGCTTATCCCTTCTGCTTATTCTGGAGGCCATCGATCATTGGCTAATCTAATGGCGTGTGGGAGGCGTCACAAGCACGCCCGGGTCTTATAGGTTAGCGTGTTGCCGGATAATCAGCGGGCCTGATGCGCGCAGGTGAGCTATGGTTTCGGGGTCGCTTCATGGAGCCGCCGCGATGGGATGCCCGCAAGTCTGCAGTACCGCCACCCTGCAATGCAGCTTTGGCGCAGCCCCGGCGGTGCTCAATGTATTGCCGGTCAATCGCATGCTGACCGGTGGGATGCCGGCGGCGAATATCATGGACCATATCCCGCTGGTGAACGTCACCACGTTCGGGATGTGCATGAGCCTGGCGAACCCTACCGTAGCCGCTGCGACTGCGGCGGCCCTGGGTGTGCTGACCCCCATGCCTTGTATTCCGGCTACTGCTGCGCCCTGGATACCGGGTGGGGCGCCCACCTTGTTGTTGGGCAACATGCCGGCGATCGATGCCAACAGCACCTTGATGTGTTCCTGGGCGGGGGTGATCAAGATTGTTGTGCCGGGGCAGGTGCAGATGTTGATTCCCTGACTTGTTGACCGGGTACATATCCATTGCTGCGGTAACGGCTGATTATGGTTCCGCTTTTACAGCGGCTCACTTTTGAAAAGCGGTAACTGACAGATAGCCATCGCGAGCAAGCTCGCTCCCACGGGGGATTGGCGGTGGATGGAGATCTTGTGTCCAGCCCGGAACCCATGTGTGAGCGAGCCTGCTCGCGATAGCGGTAGCTCAGCCAATATTAATGTAACTGACAGATAGCCATCGCGAGCAGGCTCGCTCCCACAGGGGATTGGCGGTGGATGGAGATCCTGCGCCCAGCCCGGAACCCATGTGGGAGCGAGCCTGCTCGCGATAGCGGTGGCTCAGCCAATATTAATGTAACTGACAGATAGCCATCGCGAGCAGGCTCGCTCCCACCGGGTTTTCCGGTGGCTTCAGGTCTTGTGTCCCCTGCAAGGTCCTACAGCAGCAAGGAGCTCAGGCCTGCGCCGGATCATTCCAGCGCCTGAACCACCAGCGTATCCGAGAGATCGGCTTGCCATCCGCATCCAATGGTCGCCCATCCTCGGCGTAGGCGTGGGCCGGTTCCAGCAGTTGGCCGTTGAGGTAACGGGCCTCGACCGCCGGGTTGCCGTTGGGGTGCAGGCGGCGATAGCGGCCGTCGCGCACGCCGTCGCGATAGAACTCGGCCTCGGCCAGTTGCCCATCCGGGAAATAGTTGTTGGCTTCACCGTGCAGCAACCCGCCGCGATAAGTGGCCTGGCGCTGCAATCCGCCTTCGGCCGCGTAGAAGCTCGCCACGCCCTGCAGTTTGCCTTGCACAAACGGCAACACCGCCGAGACCTTGCCATTGGGGTGGTACAAGGTGCTGGTGCCTTGCAGTTCACCCCGGCTGTAGTTGAGTTTCGCTTGCGGGCGCCGGGCTTCTTCGATGTGCAGCGGGCCGTCGAGGTGGCCGTCGATCAATTGACCGTTCAGTTGGCTGTCGCCACTTTCCACATCGAGTTGCTTCGAGGCCATCGTTGCACTCCCGTCAGTTGACCTTCACCAGGCCGCCCTTGATGGTCAGCATGCCGCCGCCGTCCACTGTCTGTTCGGCGGCGGCCTTGTTCACCAGGCTGATGCCGGCGTCGTTGGTCAGGGTGGTGCCGGCCTTGTTCTCCAGCGAGGTACCGGCCTGGTTGCTCAAGGCGGTGCCGGCCTTCTGGCTGATGGAGGTGCTGGCCTGGGCTGCCAGGTCCGCGCCGCTCTTGATCGCGAAGCTGCCGCCGCTCTGCAGGGTCAGGGTGCCGCTGACCTTGATGGTCAGGTTGCCGTCCACCGTCAGTTCGTAGTTGCCGGTGACCTTGTGCGTGTAGTTGCCGCCGGTGCTGTGGTTCTGGTCCGAGCCCACCGTCACGCTGCGGGTGTCTTTCACATCGAGGCTGTCGCTGCCGGTCTGGATCGTCACGCTGCGCTTGCCTTTTTCCAGGGTGACGGTCTCGTCGCCATCCTTCACCGTGCGGGTGCGGGCGTTCTGCACGGTCAGGGTTTCGTCGTGGCCGACGGTGGCGGTGGTGTCGTTGAGCACGTTGATGTTGAAGTCCTTCTGGGCCTGGAGAAACACCTCCTCGGCGTCTTTCTTGTCTTCGAAGCGCAGCTCGTTGAAGCCGCCGCCACCCTTGGACGAGTTGGTCTTGATCCCGGACTGGGTCTGATTCGCCGGCAGCGCGTAGGGCAGGGCGTTGTCGCCGTTGTAGACGCAGCCGGTCACCAGCGGTCGGTCGGGGTCGCCATCGATGAAGGTGACGATGACTTCCTGGCCGATCCGGGGCACGAACTGCATGCCAAAACCCTTGCCGCTCCAGGGCAGGACCACCCGCACCCAGCAGGACGAGGTTTCGTCGTTCTTGCCGGTGCGGTCCCAGGGAAACTGCAACTTGATCCGCCCGTATTCATCGGTCCAGATTTCTTCGCCGGCCTTGCCCACCACCAGCGCCGTCTGGGTGTGCATGCGCGGTTTCGGCGTTAGGCGGGCGGGTCGATATGGCGTGGCCTTGGGGATCGCTTCGAAGCGATTGCGGTAGCTGTCGTGACTGGCTTCGTGGCTGACCGAGGTCACCACCCAGTCGATATTCAGCGACGGGTCTTCATGGCCGGCGAGGGTGAACCAATACCCCGGCACCAGCCAGCGGCAATCGCTTTCGCCGACAAACCGCTGCGCCTGGCTGCGCAAACCGTCCACCCGCTGCTTGGTCAGCGCATCGCCCTGGGCCTTGGCGTTATAGCCGCCCGGATGGTCGTACATCGAGCTGGGTCCGGCCACGGCTTCGGCCTGGCTGTAGAGCGAGGTCGTCGGCGTGGTGAATTCATAATCGGTCGTCTGATAGACCCCGGCCACCGCTTGCAGGGACACGTGCCCCGAGCGGATGCCATGCAGTTCCCGCTTGCCCATTCCTTGCCCGAGATAGTTCACTGTCGGCCCGTTGGGAATCGGTGCGAAGGCGTCGTTGCTGTCGGCCAGCACCAGGGTGTGCTTGCCGGCTTCATGGCTGAAGAACCAGAAAATCCCGTCTTCCTCCATCAAGCGCGAGACGAAGGCCAGATCGGTTTCGCCGTACTGCACGCAATATTCCCTCGGCGTGTAGCTGCCGCTGAGCTTGAGCTGGAAATCGGTAAACGCGTGGGCCTTGAAAATCGTCGTGACGATGTCCGAGGTGGCGAGGTTCTGGAACACGCGGTTGTTGCTGGCCAGGCTCAACCACCAGAGCCAGGGCCTGAGCAGCAGTTGATAGCGCTCGGCGGTGGCGTCGGCGGGAAGCTGGCGGATTTCGGCGACCAGCCAATCCAACGGGCGCAGCAGGGCGTCCTTGTGCAGGGTGGTGGTGACATGGCTGGCGACTGCGCTGGCGAGCGTCAGCGGGGCGCCGTCGACGACGCCATTGAGGATATGCGAGCCCAGAGCATTGAGGCGCTCTTCACCGGACAATGATTCAGGAAACAGCGCCGACACCGTGGCGGCGGTGAGTGAGAGAGTGGCGTTACTGTCGGTGTCGCGGGGCATCGGGCGACCTGTTATTGATAATTCAGTTCATGGATAACTTTGTTGCTGTTGCCGTTCTGGTAGTAAAAGTGCCATTTCGACGTGAATGGCCAATAAGTGGCGACGTACTCGCCCCACAAGACCGCTTCGGCCCAAGGACCCTGATGGGTATAGGGGGCTGCCCGTTGTATTGCGCCGACATTGTATTTATCCGCAGGCAACAGCCAGGAAATGTTGGTGCCGTAACGGAAAAGATCGTCTTGGGAAAAAACCGGATTCTGGTTTCCAGAGGTGTACAGGTTGTAGTGCCTGACCCTGATGAAGCCACCGAAGTTCTGAATGCCCACGCAGCATCCCGTCAGGTTTGCGGTGAGAAACAACAGGGGATCATTGCCTGTCGGATGCGCGGGGAGGTCGACGTAAAGACCCGAGTCCATATTCCAGGGCAGGTAGTAGGCGCGATGGGTGGTGCCTTCGACCAATGCCAACAAGTCCCGATCAAGGTCAAGGCTCAGGTCGAAGGTCTCAATGCCGGTATGGGCAGTGGGAAAAGTGGGGCGAAGGTGGCGATTGTGCTGTTCGAGACTGGCCTTCAACATGATGATGTTTCCTCCAACGACAATGAAATTATTCCAACACCCACTCCGCCAACTTCCCCGTCACCTGCGTCATCAACACGTTCTCGACATCCCGCGCCCCCGCCGCGCTGCACTTGGCGAGTACGGCCTTGACGATCCCGGCATCGAACTCGAACTGCTTGCCCGTCGCCGCCTTGTAGCGCCCGCGCAATTTCTCCAGTTTCGCCAACACGATCCCTTCCAGCGTCGCCTCATCCAGCGGCCGATACGCCACCACCGTCATGCGTGCCAGGAACGCCGGACGAAACGCTTGCAGCAGTACCTTGTGCAAGGCCTCGTTGAAGGCATCGCTGCCCAGTTGCGCGGCCGGTGTGTCCAGCAGCAATTCGGCGCCGACGTTGCTGGTGGCGAGCATCACGGTGTTCTTGAAATCCACCACCAGGCCGGTGCCGTCCTCCATCAGGCCCTTGTCGAAGACGTTGTAGAACGCCTCGAGCACATCGGGGTGGGCCTTTTCGATTTCATCCAGCAGCACCACCGAATAGGGCTTGCGCCGCACTGCCTCGGTGAGCACGCCGCCGCTGCCGTAACCGACGTAGCCGGGTGGGGCGCCTTTGAGTTGGCTGACGGTATGGGCTTCCTGGTACTCCGAAAGGTTGATGCTGATCAGGTTGCGTTCGCCGCCGTACAAGGCATCGGCCAACGCATAAGCGGTTTCGGTCTTGCCCACCCCGGTAGGGCCCACCAACAGGAACACACCCACCGGTTTCTGCGGGTCGGTGAGGCCGGCGCGGTAGGCTTGCAGGCGCTGGGCGATGGTATTGAGCGCGGTGGCCTGGCCCATCACCCGTTGGCCCATGCGCTGACCGAGGGTGCGCACGGCATGGGCTTCATCGGCGAGCATCTTGCCGACGGGGATGCCGGTCCAGCCGGCGATCACGGCGGCCACGGTCTTGCTGTCCACCTGCTCGGGCACCAGCGGATCGTCCTGGCGAATGGCATCGAGGCCGGCTTCCAGGCGCAGCAGTTCGGCGGCCAGGTGGTCGATGCGATTGTCGACTTCGGTGTCGGCTTTTTCAGCGTCGGCGCGTTCGCTCAGGGCCAGCAGTTCGCGCCGGGTGTCGAGCAGTTCGCGCACGGCTTCGCGTTCTTCGCCCCAGCGGGTTTCCAGTTCGCGGATGGCCTGCACGTTGTGGGTGGATTCGCCTTCCAGCAGGGTGATGCGTTCGCGATGGTCCAGCCCGGTGGCCTGCTCACGGCGCAGCCGTTCGACTTCGTCCTTGAGGCTGTTCTGCCGGTGACGCAGGCTTTCCAGGGGGGGCGGCACGTCGTGCTGGCCGAGGGCGACCCGGGCGCAGGCGGTGTCGAGCACGCTGATGGCCTTGTCCGGCAGTTGCCGTCCGGAAATGTAGCGGTGGGAGAGTTTCACCGCTTCGTGGATCGCCGCATCCAACACCTGCACGCCGTGGTGCTGCTCCAGTTTGCTGGCCACGCCACGGAGCATTTCCACGGCGGTGAGTTCGTCCGGCTCTTCGACCTGCACCAGTTGGAAGCGGCGGGCCAGGGCCGGGTCTTTCTCGAAGTATTTCTTGTACTCCAACCAGGTAGTGGCGGCCAGGGTGCGCAGCTCGCCCCGGGCCAGGGCCGGCTTGAGCAGGTTGGCCGCGTCGCTGCCGCCCTCTGCGCCACCGGCACCAATCAAGGTATGGGCTTCGTCGATGAACAGGATGATCGGTTTCTCGGCGCTGCGCACCGCGTCGATCACGCCTTTGAGGCGTTGCTCGAATTCACCCTTGACCCCCGCGCCGGCCTGCAACAGGCCGAGATCGAGCACCCGCAGCGTGACCTCTTGCAACGATGGCGGCACATCCCCGGCAGCGATGCGCAGGGCCAGGCCTTCGACCACGGCGGTCTTGCCGACGCCCGGTGCGCCCACCAGGATCGGGTTGTTCTGCCGGCGCCTGAGCAGGATATCGATGCATTGGCGGATCTCACCGTCGCGCCCGACGATGGGGTCGATGCGGCCGTTACGGGCATCATCGGTCAGGTCCTGGGTGTACTGGTCGAGTACCGGGTCCTGTTTTTGCGGCGCCTGCCCGGGTTTGGCCGCACGTGGGACGCCGACATGCTCCCGGGAGCTTTCGGTCCACTCCAGCAGATGCGTGCGCAAGGCATCCCGTGGAATGCGCAGCAGCGACGAGGCGCTGTTGAGCAACAGGCTACGGCGCTCATCACGGTCCAGCAGCGCCAGCAGCAACAGCCCCGAGCGGATGCTGTCCAGGCCGAGCACGCTGGCCTGGACCACGGCGTCTTCCAAAAGGCCGATGGTCTGCGCCGACAGGGCGGGGGTGCGGGTGCTGCCGGCCTTGAACAGGTCCAGGGCCTTGTTGGTTTCTGCCGCCACCGCGTCACGCTCAAGCCCGAAGCGCGGCAGCAGGCAGGCGAAGTCGCCGCCTTCGATGTCCAGCAACTCCAGCAGCAGATGCTCGATTTCCACGTAGTGATGACTGCGCTGCATACAGCGCTGCGCGGCCCGTTCCAGGGCGCGGCGGTTGTCCGGGTTGAGGCGTCCGATCAGGCTGGCCAGTTCCATTTCAGGCGATCTCCGGCTGACGAAGGCGGGTTTCGATCCGTTGCACGGCCAGGCTCGACTGCCGTTGCAGGCCGCCGTTCCAGTTCAGTCGAGGCGGGGCCTGATGGCCCAGTTGCAACGGGCCGGCACCGCGGATCAACAGCACCAGGGTGCAATCCAGGTCGGGGCCGAAATACAGGGCATACAGGCTGGCGAGCAGCGGATGGGTTTCGCCGTTGGGCAACAATCCGCCGGCCTGGGCTGCATTCAATGGGCCGAGGGTCAGGCGCACGCCGGCATGCTCGTCCCAGACCCGGGTACCGGCCACTGCGCTACGACCCAGGCGCAGGTTGCGACCGCCCGGTTGCAAGCGGCTACGGCTGGCTGGCGGGATTTCGCGCCAGCCACCTTCATACGCGGTCAGCTCCACTGGCAAGCCGAACTGCTCGCGGACGATGGCCGCGAATCCGGCCAGGGAACGCCGGCCATCGGCGTACAGCGCGGTGCATGCCAGTACGGCGGAATCGGGGGCGGCCTGGCGTTCCTGCAAGGCCTTGGGCAGCAGGCCGGTCAGCGCGCGCAGTTGGGCCTGTACGGCGGAGGCGCCCGGGGCGGTGAAGCCCAGGGCGATGCGGTGCTTGCGCATCACTTTGTAGAGCAGGCTGAGCAGGCGATGCTGGAACAGATCGAGAAATTCCGCCGGCGCATGATCCCGCGCTCGCGCCCGTTGCTGCAGCCATTCCTGATAGGCATAGGGCAACGGGCCGTCGGGGCCGCCGAGGCCGAAGATCGGCGTGGTCAGCACGGGTGGCGAATCGGGTGCCTGGCTCAGGTGCTCGACTTCACTGGCGGCGAACAGCGGCGTCAATGGTCCACGCAGGCGTAACGCTTCGGCGTGGGGCGCGGTGCCGCTGCCCAGGGGCTCGGCCTGGGGATGCTCACGCTCCAGCAGCAACAGCGCCTGGAGCCATTCGAAGCTCTGCGGATCGTGTCGCAGGCGTTGGCTCAGGTTCAGAGTGTCAGGGGTTTGCCGGCTTGGGGTTGCCACGTTTTCACCTCCCTGTCGGACTGAACCAGTACCGTGCGCACGAAGCGATTGGCGGTGGCATACAGTGAGAAGAACTGCGCCAGTACCCCGGAGAAGAGCACGGCGCTGCTGCCGACGAAATGCTGCGGATCGAGTTGCAGGCGTACTTCCAGGCCGTTGCGCCAGCCGCGCCAGGCGTCTTCGCCGACATGGGCGATGACCCGGTCGCAACCCAGGCCCATGACTCCTTCGATCTGACGGCGGGCGCTGGCCTCGTCCCGCAGGTTGTGCAGTTCCAGAATCTCGCGCAGCGCATCCAGCGCCTGGGGGCCTTCCACCAGGGACAAATGGTTGAGGGTCAACTGCGACACCAGCCGCCAGCGCGATTCACCGTCCAGCCGTGGCAGGCTCTGTGGGCTCGGCGGGTTGCGCAGGCGCGCCCAGGCCACCGGGCCCGGACGCTCGAAACCCAGCGGCGTGCCCGCCGGCAGGCTCTGGGCCAGGTGCCGGCTGGTGCACAGCAGTTCGGCGGTGAGGCTGTAGTCGCGGGTATCGGCGAGCGGGTCGAGCTGGGTGTCCACCAGGCTGACCATCAAGTCGGTGCCCAGCCGGTTCGGGCTCATGCCGCTGACCCGCCGCGCATGCCAATAGCAGGTCTGGTCGTTGCCGTGCTGGCTGCCGTAATAGGCCGGCACCTTGCGCACGCCCTGGCTGGACGTGGCGCGCATGGTGCGGATGCTGTGGATCTCGACACTGTTTTCCCGGTGACTGTCGGCCACCAGCCGATATTCGCTGCGGGTGCCGTCCGGGCGCAGCGGTTCGCTGGTCCGGGGAAACAGGTTGATCACCGGCGTGCAGCCCAGGGCGATGTCGCTGGCCTGGAGCGGCAGGCGACTGGCAGGGGCGCGATCAAAAACGATGTACAGGTACAGGGACGAACTGTCGCTGGTTGCTCCGGCCAGGGGCAGGTCGAAGAAGCCGAACTTGTCAGGGAAGGCAAAGTATTCCGCCAGCAGGCGCATGCCCGGATGCACGCCATCTTCGTCCGGCAGCAGGACTTCATCGCTGGCGAAACCGACGACCTGCGGCAGGCCGGCCAACGGTTCCGGCACGCTGCCCGGCGCACCGGCCAGGACCTTGACCGTGTGGGCGCCGAGCAGGTCGTACAGCCAGGCGTTGATCATCGGCGAAGCCGCCAGGTGCACCCGCAGGTAGTCGATCCCCAGCGTCGACCATTGACGCTCGCCCAGGCAGCGCAGGTTCAGGCGCAAGGCCGAACGCGCCTGGACCACGCCGGTCAGCGCCTGGGCCTCGTCACTGCCCAGCAGCACGGCTTCGCTGACTGCCAGCGGCCACAGGTGCACGGCGGCGGTGGTGCGAAAGTGAATGCTCTGGCCCTTGTCCGTGGTGACGAACAGTGGCGTGTCCCGGGGCAGGGGGTAGCCGTCGTCGAGGTTGCCTTTGCTCGGGTCGGGCTCGAACTGCACGATTGCGCACGAAGGCAGTGGCCGCATGGCCAGGGGATAAAGCTGTTCGAGCAAGGCATCGCTGAACTCGGCGTAGTCGTCGTCCAGTCGCCGTTGCAGGCGGGCGGCCAGCAGCGCGAAGCCTTCCAGCAGCCGTTCGACGTGCGGGTCCGGGCATTCGCCGGGGGACAGTTCCAGGCGCCGGGCAACCTTGGGGTAGCGTTCGGCGAACAGGCTCCCGGCATGCCGCAGCCAGGTCAGTTCGCGCTGGTAGTAGTCCAGCAGTTGCGGGTCAATCGAGTCGCTCATGTCGCACCTCAAGACCGTCGCCAGCGTGCTCGATGACAAATGCCACGGGCCATGCGTGCACGTCGCCGCGCAGCACTCCCAACAGCCGTATGCTCAGTTGTTGCGGGTGGCCCGGTACCGGGACGACCTGGACCTCGCCCAGTTGCAGGCGAGGTTCGAAATGGCTGATGGCCTGGTGTATCTCCCGGGTCAGCAAGCGCCGGTCATCGCTGCGCTGCTGTTGCAACGCGGTCCAGTCGGCAATGCCGTAATCGAGGATGCTCGGTGGTTCGGTCAGTGCCTGGGGGCCGCGTCGGGTGTTGAACAGGCGCTGCAGTTCGGCGTGAACCGAATCCTGCAACGCCTGCCGGTCGAACACCCGGCCGTGCTCATCCGCCTGGCTGGCCAGGCGTTCGAACAGCGGAGGGCGAAGCCCGAAGCCAGCCATGGCGGCAGCGTCCCTACTTGGTCATCTTGTTGGCCGCCAGGTCCCAGGTCGTGCCCGCCGTGCCTTCCTTGGTGCCGTCGTCTTTCTGGGCGGTGAGCTCCCACTTGATCTTGGTGAAGTTCAATGACACGGTTTCCACCGGCTTGCCACCCGTACCGCCACTGACGCTGACGTTGGACAGCACCACGTTGGTCAGGGTGTAGACGATGAAGGGCATGATCTGGCCGCTGCCTTCGGCGGCGTTGCGGCCGATGGTGATGACGGCTTGCGGGATCGGTTTGCCGGCGCAGCAATATTCGTTGAGCGACGGCGTGGAGCTGTCGATGAATTTGGTCAGGGTGAACTCACCGATGTGCGGCCGGCCGGAGGTACGCTCCGAGTTGCTGACGTCGTTGGTGACTTGCATCGCCACGTTGTGGCTGTAGGACATGACCTCGATCTTGTCCGTGAAACCCTCCAGCAGGCTGTCGCCCTTGATGTCGCCGCCGAGGTCGAGAATGATTGCATCCATTGTGTGGAACTCCAGAAGAGGACAAGTAGGTGGTACCCAATACCGCTAGAAACGAATGCCGAACCCCTGTGGCGAGGGGATTTATCCCCGCTGGGCTGCGTAGCAGCCCCTTGAACAGCCAGCTCAATCTCTCGGATAGACCGAGTTGCCGGGATTTGGGGCCGCTTCGCGCCCCAGCGGGGATAAATCCCCTCGCCACAACAAGCATCTTCGCCACAGGTTTCAGTCGTCAGGCAGCAACCGGTGGCGGCAGGGTCGCCACCAGGCGGATCGAGGCGGTCAGTTCCTCAAGCTGGAAGTGCGGTCGCAGGAACACCGTGGCCTTGTACGCCCCCGGCTTGCCGGCCACTTCCGTCACGTCCACCCGCGCCTCGCGCAACGGGTACTGCGCCTTGATCTCCTGGGGCGCGTTGTCGTTGATCAGCACGTAGTCGGCGATCCAGTTGTTGAGGTAGGTCTGCACGTTGTCGCGGGTCATGAAGCTGCCGACCTTGTCGCGCATGATCACCTTCAGGTAGTGGGCGAAACGCGAGGCCGCGAGCACGTAGGGCAACATCGCCGAGATCCGTGCGTTGGCGTTGGCCTCGTTGGTGTTGTAGACCTTGGCCCGGTTGGTGGTCTGGCCGCCGAAGAACACCGCGATGTCGCTGTTTTTCTTGTGGCACAGGGCGATGAAGCCCAGGTCGTTGAGCTCTTTCTCACGGCGGTCGGTGATCGCCACTTCGGTCGGGCACTTGAGTGACAGGTCCCCGGAGCTGGTGCGGAAGGTATGGGCCGGCAGGCCTTCCACCGCGCCGCCACCTTCGGCACCACGGATCGCCGCGCACCAGCCATATTTGGCGAAGGCTTCGGTGATGCGTTGCGACAGCGCCCAGGCGGCATTGCCCCACAGGTACTTGCTGTGGTCGGTGCCATTGACGTCTTCGACGTAGTTGATGCCTTCCACTGGCCGGGTGTCCGGGCCGTAGGGCAGGCGCAGGAGGAAGTGCGGCAGCACCAGGGACACGTAGCGCGAATCCTCGCTTTCACGGAACGAGCGCCACTTGATCAGCTCCTGGCTCTCGAAGATCTTCGACAGGTCCCGGGGCACTGCCAGTTCGGTGAAACTGGTCATGTCGAACAGGCGCGGGCTGGCGGCGGCAATGAACGGTGCGTGGGCCGCAGCAGCAACGTTGGAAAGTTTCTCCAGCAGGCCGATGTCCTGCGGATGGCGGCCGAAGGTGTAGTCGCCCACCAACAGGCTGAACGGGTGCCCGCCGAAGGTGCCGTATTCTTCCTCGTAGATTTTCTTGAAGAGTGCGCTCTGGTCGAACTCGACGGCTTTTTCCAGATCGCTCTGCAGCTCTTTCTGGGTGACGTTGAGCAGGCGCAGCTTGAGCCGGGTGCTGGTTTCGGTGTTCTGCACCAACAGGTGCAGGCCGCGCCAGGAAGCTTCGAGTTTCTGCAGGTCGGGGTGGTGCAATACTTCGTTGAGCTGGGCGCTGATCAGCCGGTCGATCTGGCTGATGCGGTCGTTGATCATCGCCACGGTGTCCTTGTCGATGGCCATGCCTTCGTCGAGGACCTGGGTGGCGAATTCGGCCAGCATGTCGCGGGCGTAATCCTGTTGGCTGTCGTCGTGGGCCATACGGCCTTCGGCGATGATCTTGTCCAGCAGGGACAGGGTCTGGGTCGTGCTCTCGCTGGCTTGAGCGCTGGATGAAGCAGGCATGGCTTTATCTCCCTTGAGTGATGAGCACGATCAGGCCTGTGGTTCGGCCGGGGCCGGATCATCGTTGGCGGCCACGGTCGGCAGCTCTTGCGGTGCGTCCTGGGGCCGGGCCGACTTGATCTCTTGCAGGCCTTCGGTGTTGACGATCACGTCGCGCAGCAACTTGTCCAGGTCATCGTTGCCGTCGAGCTTGGTCAGCAGGTCGCGCAGGCGCTGGCGGGCTTCGAACAGACGGCGCAATGGCGTGACCTGCTCCACGACCTTGACCGGGTCGAAGTCATCGATGTGGCGGAAGTTGAGTTCGATGTTGAGCTTGCTGTCGTCGCCACTGAGGGTGTTGTTCACCTGGAGCGTGGCGCGGGGGGCGATGGAGGCAAGGACCTCGTTGAAATTGTCGCGATCGATTTCCGTGAAGCGCCGCTCGTTGAGCTTGGGCAGCGGGTCCAGTGGCTTGCCCGAGAGGTCGGCCAGAATGCCGACGACCAGTGGCAATTCTTTCTTTTCGATGGCATTGCCGATTTCCACGTCGTAGGTGATCTGGACGCGGGGAGGACGGACTCTGTCGAGCTTGTGCTGGGTACTTTCTGCCATGGCGGCCGACTCCGATGCATGAGTGGAAGCAATGCATCGGGAGGCCCGCTCATCGCATTCCCTTGCTGATCCGCAGGTTGCAAATGGAGGGCAGAAAACCTGTCATTCCGTTGACGAACCTGGTGCATTCGACCGTGCAGGTCGAACTATCCAAGACGCTAGAACAGGTCTATAAAAATGCAAGCAAAAACAATTTTTGACCGCGACGAAAAGGAAGATTCATTTTGCGTGTGTTTTTTCATGGATTTTTTTTCAGCCTGGCGCTCAGCGGTTGCTCGTTCTTTGCGCCCAGCGTCGACCTGGACAGCCTGACCCTCGACGTCGCGTCCGGCGCCAACGACGACACGCCGATCGCCGTGGATTTCATCGCGGTGAACGATCCTGACCTGCTCAAGCAACTGTCGGCCATCACCGCCCGCCAGTGGTTCGCCGAGCGCGAACAGTTCCAGCGCGACTATCGTCAACTCATATCGGTGTGGGGGCTGGAGCTGGTTCCGGGACAGTTCATCGACCGCCAACCCTTCCCGCTGGAGGGCCGGCGCGCCGCTGGACTTTTGGTCTTCGCCAGCTATAACACACCCGGAGCCCACCGGCTCCGGCTGGACGATCAGCGCAACGCCTGGCTGAAGTTCGACAGCCGTGAGATGAGCCTCGTCAATGACGGCCAACTCAATGCCAGTCAGCCTTGAATGACCGCGGGCCGCCTCGTGCGGCGACACTGGGATGTCGAAGGGAGTCGTATGAGTCTGTTACCTGACGCGGTGTGCTGGCATGAGGGCATGCAACTGTTGCCCCAGCATTTTCAACTGCAAGGACTGCGCGCCGAGGCCCTCGCCGCGCATGTCGCGGCGGCCTGCAATCCCTGGTTCTGGGGTGTCAGCCAACTGGAGGTCGACCCATCGGCCCTCAGTGCCGGCCAGGTCCGGTTGCTGCAACTGCAGGGCACCTTGCCGGACGGTTTGCCGGTCAGTCTCCAGGCCGGTGTCGGGCCGACCCTGGAGCTGGACATCACCGAGGCGGTCAACAAGACCGACGATGCCACCGTCACCGTGTACCTGGCGATCAGCCCGCTCTGGCGTGCCGGGCAATTGCTGCCGCTCAAGGGACGCCTGCAATCGGTGGTCGGCGATGCGCTGCCGGACCTCACCAGCGGCGAGTTTCCCGAATCCATCACCGTCTGGCGCCCCAACCCGCGGCTGTGCACGCAACTGAGCAAGGCCGATTCGATCTGTCTGCCGCTGTTGCGCATTCGCAAGGAAGGCGGCGGTTTTCTGCGGGTGGCCTATACGCCGCCCACGCCGGTCCTGTTGCCCGAATCGGTGCTCGGTCGGCGGATTGCCGGGCTGTGTGCCCGGGCCCGGGAAAAATGCCTGTTCCTCGCCGGTCGGTTGCGCCAGGCCCAGGCGGCCGGCAACCAGGACGATGCGCTGGAGATCCGTCGGCAGATGACCGCCCTGTGGGCGCGCCTGCCGGAAGTCGAAGGCAGCCTGAACACGCGGGTGGCGACCCCCCAGGCGCTGTACGGTCTGTTGCTCGGGCTGGCCGGGGCCTGGTCGGCGCTCGATCCGCTGGCCGGCGTACCGGCGTTTGCACCCCTGGATTTCCTCGAGTTGCAACGCGGTTACGAACCGCTGCTCGACTGGCTCGACATCACCCTGGAACTGGTCCGCGCCGGTTATCGCAGCCTGGCCTTCGAGCGCAATGAGCAGGTCTTCTCCATCCAGTTGCCCGACGACCAGCCGAGCCAACGCCTGGTGATCGGCCTGCGCATGCCCAACGGCGCCAGTGAGCAAGCCGCCGCCGATTGGTTGCGCGGGGCGATCATCGCGTCCGCGCCACATGTCCCGCTGTTGAGCCGGCAGCGCATGAGCGGTCTGCCCCATCAGGCCATGAGCCGCAACGAGCAGGTGGCCTATAGCGTGGGCGACGACACCCGGTTGTTCGTGGTGGCCGCGGGCGGTCAGTGGTTCGACGGGCAACTGCCGTTGCACATCGTCGCGCCGGCGTCGACCCAGGCCAGCAGCCCGTGGCAAGTGGTGTTGTTCGTCGCGCAAGGTGAAAGTGCCTGATCGTAAAAGGGGAGTCGTATGCCTGACGGAAGTGGCGGGGCGGTTCGGGGTCTGCATGAGGCGCCGCTGAGCAGCGCGTTTCGGCAGGCCTGGCTGAAATGGTTCCAGGAATGGCAGGACTTGCCCAAGGACAACGACTCCGCGGCCCTGGTCAGCCGGGTGGTGGAATTTTCCGGACGCAGTGCCCAACGCTTGTGGCGGGTGGCGTTTGCCACCGTCGGCGACTCGGCCACCGAGCAGGTCAAGGCGCTGGTCTATGCCTTCGTCGCCCTGGTGGACGAAACCTTGCTGTTCACCCCTTGGCCCGGGCAACTGGCCTGGCAGCAGCATCCCCTTGAATCACGCATGTATTCCAGTCGCCAGGCCGGCGAACGACTGCCCTCGGCCATCAAGAAACTGCTGGACGAGCAGATGCCCGGTACCCGGGACCTGGCGAACGTCTACTTGCAATGCCTGATCCTCGGGTTCCAGGGCCGCCTGCGCGGCGAGCCCGGGCAGATCCAGCATGAGAAATGGCGCACGGCGCTGTTCACCTTCGCCTGGCAGCACGACCCGGATTATGTCGACGTCAGCCAACGCCTGGCGATGTCTGCGGCGGCGCCGCCGGTGCGTATGCCGGCGCAGACATCGCTGCCGGATGGATTGCGTCTGGGGCTGGCGATCCTGGCGATGGTGTTGCTGCTCACCGGGCTGGGGCACGTGTTCTGGCGTGACATCCGCGCGGAACTCGAGCCGGTGCTGCAATTGAACGAGTCGGTGGTCCTCCAGGAGCAAGACTCATGAGCCCCTTGAGCATCGTCGCCCTGGTGGTGCTGGCCATCGTCGTGGTGCTGCTGATCGCGGCGCTGATCTGGTGGCTGCGGACCCAGGGCGGAGCGGCGATCCGCAGTTTCTATGGGGCGGTCCGCCACATGGAGCAGGAGCAAGGCACCCGGGACCGCTACCAGATCCCCTGGCTGTTGATGCTCGGCAACGAAACCGACGGTGCCCAGTTGTGCAGCCAATGGCATTTGCAGCCGACGGACAAGGCCGCGTGGTTCGGGCGCTGGTGGTCGGATGCCGAGGGCGCGGTGCTGGTGGTGCCCCAGGCACTGTTCCTGCCCGATGAAGGCATGAACCGGCAGCGGGGCAACTGGTGGCGGCTGTTGGGGCTGATCCTGCGGTTGCGCAGCCGGCGGCCGATGGACGCGGTGATCTGGACCGTGCCGTTCGGCCGGCTCGACGACATCGAACACACCACCGAGCTGAGCCTCAAGGTCCGGCGCTGCTTCATCGACCTGCTGCAACGCTTCGGCCTCAGCCTGCCGGTGTACGTGGTGATTACCGGGATGGAAGAATTGCCCGGCTTCCAGGAACTGGTCAGCGCGCTGCCTGCCGAGGCGCGGGAATCGACACTGGGCTGGTCGTCGCCGTATTCACCCGACGCGGCCTGGCAATCGCACTGGAGCGACCAGGCGCTGGATCAGGTCAACGCCGCGCTGTCGCAGTCGATCATTGAAATCGGCGCGCTTTGCGGGCAGTTGAGCGGCGATCTGTATGGGTTGCCGGAGCGCTTCGAAGGGTTGCGGCGGGCCTTGCAGATCCTCCTCGAGCCGGTGTTCCAGGGCAACGCCCAGGGCGAGGCACCGCGTTTTCGCGGTATTTACTTCACCGCGAGCCAGGCTCCGACCGTCACCGGGGATGGTTTTGCCGCCAGCGACAAGGTCTTGCGTCAGACCGTGTTCGCCCGGCAGCTGTGGGCGCGGCGTTTCGTCGCCGAACGCGGCCTGGCCCAACCCGTGCCGCGCCTGCTGCGTCTGCGCCAGCGCTGGCATCGACTGGCCGGTGTGGTTGCGCTGGTGGTCGGGCTGGTCTGGTTGGGGGGCATGCTCTGGGTCTGGCATGACTCGGTGGAAGAGGCCGAGGCGTTGTCGCAGTTGATCCTGCGCACCCATAAGAACTACGTGGTGGTCGACCCTGACCAACCGCAACTGGAGCCGACCCGCTACAACGTGCAGGCCTACTGGAACATGCTGGAAAAAGCTCCGCGCTGGCACTTCGTCGCGGTGGTGTTTCCCACCTCGTGGTTCTCCTACGTAGACACGCAGTTGGAAGAGGGCTTGCGCCTGACCGCCCGGCATCACTGGGTCTTGCCCCTGCGTGACCTGCTCGCGTCGGACCTGGAGCAGCTCAAGGCCATCCGCAACACCGAGCGGCGCGGCAACGTGGAAAGCGAAGACCCGGCCCAATGGCAAAGCTATGTGAAGGCCAAGGACCTGGTGGAGCGCGCCGTGCGCCTCGAGCAGCAGAACCAGATGTTCAGCCAGGCGGTGAGCAACCCCAAGGCGCCGCTGGATGAGCTGGTGCTACTGAGCAATAACGCCTTGTCGCTGAGCCTCAACGCCGGCACGCTGAGCCGGACGCGGTTCTACAACCGGGTGTTGTTCGATGCAAAAAACCTGGATGCACAAGGGCAGGACTTGCAAGGGCTGGACCTGAACGCGGCGCGCACGGTGATCGGCGATAACTTCACTGGCCTGATGCAGCGTTGGCTCGATCATTACTTCCTGGCGGACAACTTCGTGCGCCAGGCCGGTTACCTCAAGCTGCACCTGCAACGCTTGGAAGCGGGCAGTGGCAATTCCCTGAGCGAACTCGAAGACCTGATGGCGCTGGTCGACGATTTACAGACTCTGGTCAACCTGACCAACGCGGCCTGGGGGCGGGGCAAGGGCCAGGACCTGGTGCCCGGTTACACCCAGATGATGGACAAGGTCAGCCACAGCACATTGCTGGGGCCGGAGCTTGCCCAGGACCTGGAGAGCCAGGCGGCGAAGCTGCAACAGAGCTTTCGCGACCAATGGATCGTCCAGACCGGTTCCCGGGACAATCTGCTGGTCCAGCAGGGCAGTGGCTTGCTGGTGTTGCAGGAGCATGTCACGGCGCTGGATGATGCAGTGAAAGCCTTGTTCAAGCGTGACTTCGTGGCGCTGGCCTTGCAGAAGGATCCCTCTGACAACACGTCCGATGCCATGGGGCAGGGCGACGGCAGCGATGATTTCAGCGTCGCCCTGAACTATTTCACCAGCTACAAGAGCTACACCAATGAGGAACTGCCGCGCATCCCGCCGGACTACCGTGACGCATTGATCCAGGCGGCTGAAGCCGCCGCGGCGCGCGCCATGTGGCTGAGCCTGGATGAAAGCGAGGAACAGTTGCCGGGCATGGGCTTCAATGTCCAGACCACCCAGGCCGTCGCCCTGCAAAAAGCCTTCATGGACGTACATCGGGCCGACCTGGCGACGCGCTTCCAGCGCCTGCTCAACCGTCGTGCCTTGGCGCAGATCCAGAGTGGCCTGGACGAAATCGACGCCCAGCCACTGTTCAGCCAGCGGGCCGATGTCCAGCGCTGGGACGGCTCGAAGAATTTCGGTTTGCAGCTCTATGGGGCCAGCGATCCGCAAGGGTTGAAACTGAGCCTGAACCAGCAGTTCGACGCCATGCTGCAGATTGCCGAGCAGCGCATGCCGGCCCTGGAGTGGCTGATCGTCCAGCAGGATGATCTGTCGGCGATGGAGCACGACCGGGTGTCGCGGTTCATGGCCATCAACGACGAGTTGCTCAAGTACAAGAGCCAGAACCCGGCCAGTTCGGCGGCGCAGCTGGAACAGTTGGTGAGCCGGGATTTCAACCAGATGGACACCGCGTCCTGCGCGCAGATCCTGCAGACTTCCAACCTGTCCGGTGGCCGCGGCGACCTCGCCCAGCGCGCCGTCAGCTTGCAACAGAGTGCCCTGCAACGCTGTCTGTACCTGCAACAGAACCAGGCGGCGACGGCCTGGAACGACGTGGCCAACTACTTCAATCAGTACCTGGCCGGGCGCTTTCCGTTTTCCCAGGACCTGCGGGCCAGCGACGCCGACCCGGCGCGGGTGCAGCGCCTGCTGGAGCTGATCGACACACGCCTGCCCCTGGCCCAGGCCGGGCTGGCGCTGAGCCAGACACCGGAGCGCCTGGCCGCCGAGGACTTTCTCAACCGGTTGAAACAGGCCGGTACCTGGTTGGGGCCACTGTTCGTGCGCGACAAGAGCGGCATTCTCGGCGTGGAAATGGACGTGCGCTGGCGCACCGACCGCAACGAAGAACGCGGCGCCGACCAGGTGATCGCCTGGGCACTGAACGCCGGCAACCAACAGATCAACTACCCCGGCGATGCCCAGCAGAACCTGCGCTGGATGGTCGGCCAGCCGGTGCGGCTGACCTTGCGCTGGGCCCGCAACGGTTACCAGCGCCCGGCCAACGACCCGTTGCAGCCGAACCTGGTGGTGCGCGACCTGGAGGCCGGTTGGGAATACCAGGGGCCGTGGTCGTTGCTGCGCCTGATGCGTTCGCTGGTGTCGGTGCAGCGTCAGCCGAATGTCGACTACACCGACTTCCCGCTGACCCTGCAACTGCCGGTAACCGGCCAGATTCCAGCCCCGAGCCCGGCCCAGGCCCAGCTCCAGGCCCGCACGACGCAGCAGACGTTGATGTTCCTGCGCCTGTCATTGATGAGCCAGGGGTCGAAGCTGCCGTTGTCGATGCCGCCACTGCCGACCCAGGCACCCCGTTCACCTTTCATGGCGACCTCGTCGAGTCCCGCCGTTGCAACCCGTGAGGAGGGCCCGTGAGCGTACCTGTTTCCCCTTTGCCCGAGCTGATCAGCCAGTTGCTCGAGCCGGTCAGCGCCGAATCACCCTGCGGCCAGGACCTGCGCTATGAGCCGGAATACGATCAACTGCGGGAGTTGCGCCGGGAGGACGACACCAGCTTGCCCACCGGCGTGTGGCAGTCCCAGATCAAGCGCGCCCAGTGGCCGGAGCTGGAAAAACTCGCCACCGCGCTGCTGCTCGAGCGCAGCAAGGACCTGATGATCAGTGCCTGGCTGGGCGAGGCCTGGTTGCACTTGAGCGGGCTGGAAGGCTTGCCCGGCAGCCTGGCGCTGGTGGCGGGCCTGTGTGAGCGCTACCCCGAGCAGTTGCACCCCCAGGCCGAAGAGGGCGACCAGTCATGGCGGGTGATTCCGCTGGAATGGCTGGCGCGGCGCTACAGTGAAGTGCTGTTGACCCGGGTGTCGCTGTTCAATGGCCGCGATTCGTCCTTCGACAGTTTTTGCCTGGATGACTGGCAACGCTTGCAGCGTCAGCAGGTGCAGGTCAATGACAGCAAGAACGCCAAGGCCTCGGCGGAAGCGGCGCGCAGCGATCAGAAGAAACTCAGCGAACTGATTCGCGGCACGCCGTTGTCGTTCTGGCTGCATCACCAGGGCAGCCTTATGTTGAGCCAGCAGCACCTGCAACGGCTCGAAGCCTGGAGCGACGCCTACCTGGGCAACCTGGCCCCGGGCTACAAATCCCTGCAGGACGTGATACAGGCCTTGCTGGCACTGGTAGAGGAGTTCATCGCGATGCATCCACAAGAACCCACCGTCGTGCCGGTGCCAACTTCACCCGCCGTCGCGTCGCCGGCTGTTCAGGCCCAGGCGGGAGCCGCGCCGGCCCAGGTTTTCCAGGAGCCGGCCAGTCGTGAAGAGGCCTACCGGCAGTTGCTGGTCATCGCCGGCTACCTGTCGCGCACCGAACCCCACAGCCCGGTGCCCTACCTGATCCGACGGGGCGTGGAGTGGGGCAACAAGCCGCTGAGCGAGTTGCTGGGGGAACTGATCAGCGCCGATGCCGAATCCCGGCGGTTGTGGACGTTGTTGGGGGTTCTCTGATTTGTGCTAGTACTGGTGAATGGCTTTTGTGGCGAGGGGATTTATCCCCGCTGGGCTGCGCAGCAGCCCCAATACAATCAACACAATCTATCTGATGCACCGAGGTGTCAGGATTTAGGGCTGCTGCGCAGCCCAGCGGGGATAAATCCCCTCGCCACAGGTTCGGTGTCAGTTCTACAACGTTGTAATCAATTCGGCTCCGGCAGCGGCACCGGCGTCAGCACCGGCTTACCGGAAAAGAACGCCGTGAGGTTCTGCCCCACCAGCTCCACCGTGGCCCGGGTCGATTCCGGCGACAGGCCGGCGACGTGGGGTGTCAGGACCACATTGGGCAGTTGCTTCAGGGCGTCGGGCACTTCCGGTTCGTGGTCGAACACGTCCAGGGCCGCCCCGGCAATGCGCCGGTGCTCCAGGGCGCTGATCAGCTCATCGGTGGCGACCACACTGGCCCGGGCGATATTCACCAGGAAACCCTTGGGACCGAGGGCATCGAGGGCCTGTTTGTTGATCAACCGGCGGGTATCGAGCCCACCGGGCGTGGCGACGATCAGGAAGTCCGAAACCCGGGCCAGCTCCGTGGGCGTGGCGCAGAAGGTGTAGGGCACATCATTGCGCACCCGCCGACTGTGGTAGCTGACGCTCATGTCGAAGCCGAGGGCCGCGCGCCTGGCAATAGCCATGCCCACCGCACCCAGGCCCAGCACGCCCAGCCGCTTGCCGGCCAGGGAAGGGCGCATGACCTTCGTCCATTCACCCCGGCGTATACAGGCGTCGGCCCGGGGGATGTCGCGCACCAGCGCCAGCAGCAGCGCCATGGCATGGTCAGCCACCGACGACGCGTTGACCCCAGCACCGTTGGTGACCACGATGCCGCGGTTACGGGCAGCCTGCAGGTCCACCTGTTCGTAGCCGGCGCCGATCACGCAAATGATCTGCAGGTTGGGCAGGGCGGCCATTTCTTCGGCCGTCAGACCCAGGGGGCCGCGGGTCAGCACTGCATTGAACCGCTCGCCATGCTCGAAAATCGCTGCCTTGCGTTCGGCTGGCGTGGGTGCCAGCTCCAGGTGATACCCCTGGCGCTCGAGGATCGGCAGGTAGTCGTTGACGGTTTCAACCAGTACCAGGACGGTTGCGGTCATGCTGGGCTCCTGTGGGCAATCGCATGGACGAATCCCTGTCGGAGCGAGCCTGCTCGCGATGACGGTGAGTCAGTCAGTTCAATGTTGGCTGACACGCCGTCATCGCGAGCAGGCTCGCTCCCACAAGTATTGTGGATTCTGTGTTTGAGTGTAGGAGCTGGGGCAAAGCGGCGATACCTTGCTCTCTGGCTTTTTTGCCGTGCACCACCGTTCCTCAGCTAAGTCTTTGCTTCTGCTCGTTAATCCCGGACAATCGCGCCCCTGTTTCGGCCAGGACGCTGCCTGTCGGGTTTTTCCGACTCGTCCCGGCCGGGTGCATATGACCGGAAAGCGGAGATCCGACCGGATGAATGATCAGGCCAATAGCGTCGAAGAGCGCTTTGAATCGACAGCCCCAGCCACCCTCAGTCAGTGGAGTCGCCAGGATACGACCTGGATGCTGGGCTTGTTTGGCACCGCCATCGGTGCCGGTACGCTGTTTCTACCGATCAACGCCGGCCTGGGTGGTTTCTGGCCCTTGCTGATCCTGGCGTTACTGGCGTTTCCGATGACTTTCTACGCGCACCGGGGCCTGACCCGTTTCGTGTTGTCCGGCCGTGATGGGGCGGACATCACCGAGGTGGTGGAGGAGCATTTCGGTATCAAGGCCGGTGCGCTGATCACCTTGCTGTATTTCTTTGCGATTTTCCCGATCCTGCTGATCTACAGCGTGGCGCTGACCAACACCGTGGGCAGTTTCCTCGAGCATCAATTGCATATCCAGCCGCCTTCCCGCGCGGTGCTGTCCCTGGTGCTGATCCTGGGGCTGCTGGCGGTGGTGCGCTGTGGCGAGCAGGCGATCGTCAAGGCGATGAGCCTGATGGTCTACCCGTTCATCGTCGCGCTGCTGTTCCTGGCGGTGTTTCTGGTTCCGCACTGGAGCGGCGGCATCCTGACCACCGCGTCCACGCCGCCGGCCCCTTCGGCGCTGCTGCATACCCTGTGGCTGGCGATTCCGGTGATGGTGTTCTCGTTCAACCACTCGCCGATCATCTCGGCGTTCGCGGTGGACCAGAAACGCCGCTACGGCGATGGCGCGCAGGAGCGCAGCGCGCAGATCCTGTCCCGCGCCCATGTGTTGATGGTGGTGATGGTGCTGTTCTTCGTGTTCAGTTGCGTGCTGACCCTGTCGCCGGCGCAATTGGCCGAAGCGAAGGCGCAGAACCTGTCGATCCTGTCGTACCTGGCCAACCATTTCAGCAACCCGACCATCGCCTTTGCGGCGCCGTTGATTGCCTTCGTGGCGATCTCCAAGTCATTCCTGGGGCACTACATCGGCGCCAGTGAAGGCCTCAAGGGCCTGATCGTAAAAAGCGGCCATCGCCCGGCGGCCAAGACCCTGGACCGCCTGACGGCGGTGTTCATGCTGGTGGTGTGCTGGATCGTCGCCACGCTCAACCCAAGCATCCTCGGCATGATCGAAACCCTCGGCGGCCCGGTGATCGCGGCCATCCTGTTCCTGATGCCGATGTACGCCATCCGCAAAGTCCCGGCCATGGCCCGCTATCGCGGCCAGGCGTCGAATGTCTTTGTGGTATCGGTGGGGCTGGTGGCGATTACCGCGCTGGTCTATTCCCTGGCAGCCTGAGACACAAATCCCCCGGTGGGAGCGAGCTTGCTCGCGATAGCGGTATGTCAGTTGAGATGGATGTGGCTGACCCGACGCCATCGCGAGCAGGCTCGCTCCCACATTTGAAATGCGATCCCCTGTGGGAGCGAGCCTGCTCGCGATAGCGGCGGCCCGGCTTGCATCAAAAGCCCAGGCATAAAAAAACGCCGCCCCTCGCAAGAAGGGCGGCGTTTTCAGTCGAGCGTCGAAGCCTTAGGCTTGAACGACCGGGATGTTGGCGTTTGCAGCCGCTTCACGGAACTCGGCGATCTGGTCGAAGCTCAGGTAGCGGTACACGTCCGCTGCCATGCTGTCGATCTTGCCGGCGTATTCCATGTACTCCTCGACGGTCGGCAGGCGACCCAGGATCGATGCAACGGATGCCAGTTCGGCCGAAGCCAGGTAGACATTCGCGCCGTCGCCCAGACGGTTCGGGAAGTTACGGGTCGACGTCGACACCACGGTGCTGTTCGGCTCGACGCGTGCCTGGTTACCCATGCACAGCGAGCAGCCTGGCATTTCCATGCGCGCGCCGGCCTTGCCGTAGATGCCGTAGTAGCCTTCTTCGGTCAGTTGGTGAGCGTCCATCTTGGTCGGCGGCGACAGCCACAGACGGGTTGGCAGCTGACCCTTGACCTGATCCAGCAGCTTGCCGGCTGCGCGGAAGTGACCGATGTTGGTCATGCACGAACCGATGAACACTTCGTCGATCTTCTCGCCAGCCACGCTGGAGAGCAGACGGGCGTCGTCCGGGTCGTTCGGCGCGCAGAGCACCGGCTCGCTGATGTTGGCCAGGTCGATTTCGATGACTTCGGCGTATTCGGCGTCGGCATCGGCTTCCATCAGCTCAGGGTTGGCGACCCAGGCTTCCATCGCTTGGGCGCGACGTTCCAGGGTACGGGCATCGCCGTAGCCTTCGCCGATCATCCAGCGCAGCAGGGTGATGTTGGACTGCAGGTACTCGGTGATCGACTCTTTCGACAGCTTGATGGTGCAACCGGCAGCCGAACGTTCGGCCGAGGCGTCGGACAGCTCGAAAGCCTGTTCCAGCGTCAGGCCTTCCAGGCCTTCGATTTCCAGGATGCGGCCGGAGAAGGCGTTTTTCTTGCCTTTCTTCTCGACAGTCAGCAGACCGTTCTGGATGGCGAAGTAAGGAATGGCATGAACCAGGTCACGCAGGGTGATGCCAGGTTTCATCTTGCCTTTGAAGCGCACCAGGATCGATTCCGGCATGTCCAGCGGCATGACGCCGGTGGCAGCGGCGAACGCCACCAGGCCGGAACCGGCCGGGAACGAGATGCCCATCGGGAAACGGGTGTGGGAGTCACCACCGGTACCGACGGTGTCCGGCAGCAGCATGCGGTTCAGCCACGAGTGGATGATGCCGTCGCCCGGACGCAGGGAAACGCCGCCACGGGTCATGATGAAGTCAGGCAGGGTGTGGTGGGTGGTCACGTCGATCGGCTTTGGATACGCCGCGGTGTGGCAGAACGACTGCATCACCAGGTCAGCGGAGAAGCCCAGGCACGCCAGGTCTTTCAGCTCGTCACGGGTCATGGGACCTGTGGTGTCCTGGGAACCCACGGTGGTCATCTTCGGTTCGCAGTAGGTGCCAGGACGCACACCGGCTACGCCGCACGCCTTGCCGACCATCTTCTGCGCCAGGGTGAAACCCTTGGTGCTTTCGGCAGGGGCTTCAGGCTTCTTGAACAGGTCGAACGGCGGCAGGCCCAGCTCGGCACGCGCCTTTTCGGTCAGGCCGCGGCCGATGATCAGCGGGATACGGCCGCCGGCACGGACTTCGTCCAGCAGGACCGGGGTCTTCATTTCGAAGGTGGTGAGGACTTCGTCGGTACCGTGCTTGCAGACTTTGCCAGCGTGCGGGTACAGGTCGATCACGTCGCCCATGTTCATGTTCGACACATCGAATTCGATCGGCAGGGCGCCGGCGTCTTCCATGGTGTTGTAGAAAATCGGGGCGATCTTGCTGCCGAAGCAGAAACCACCGGCACGCTTGTTCGGTACGTACGGGATGTCGTCGCCGAAGAACCACAGCACCGAGTTGGTGGCGGATTTACGCGAGGAACCGGTACCGACCACGTCACCGACGTAGGCAACCGGGAAACCGCCGTTGCGCATTTCTTCGATCTGCTTCATCGGGCCGGTCTTGCCTTGCTCGTCCGGAACGATGCCGTCACGGGCCATTTTCAGCATGGCCAGGGCGTGCAGCGGGATGTCAGGGCGCGACCAGGCGTCCGGGGCAGGGGACAGGTCGTCGGTGTTGGTTTCGCCGGTGACCTTGAACACCCGCAGGCTGATCTTGTCGGCCAGCACCGGACGCTTCTTGAACCACTCGCCGTCGGCCCAGGATTGCAGCACGGCCTTGGCGTGGACGTTGCCGTTCTTGGCTTTTTCAGCCACGTCGTGGAAGGCATCGAACATCAGCAGGGTGTGCTTGAGTTCTTCGGCGGCCACTGGCGCCAGCTCGGCGTTGTCCAGCAGTTCCACCAGGGTCACGATGTTGTAGCCGCCCTGCATGGTGCCGAGCAGTTCAACGGCGCGCTTCTTGTCCAGCAGAGGGGATTGGACTTCGCCCTTGGCCAGGGCGGAGAGGAAACCGGCCTTGACGTAGGCGGCTTCGTCGACTCCCGGTGGAACGCGATTGGTGATCAGGTCAACGAGGAAAGCTTCTTCGCCAGCCGGGGGATTCTTCAGCAGCTCGACCAGGCCTGCGGTTTGTTCGGCGTTGAGCGGCTGGGGAACGATACCCAGTGCTGCACGCTCTTCGATATGTTTGCGGTAGGCTTCAAGCACAGTATTACCCTCATCAGTGGTCCCAAATGGGTGTCCGGGACGCTCATCCAGAAACCCGCGGTACTCATGCGCGTCGGGGGCTTTTTGAGCCACCACGCCAGGGTTTCCGGGGTTCCTCACAGAAGCTGCTTTCAAAGTTTTACGCCTGCAGAACGGGGAGCTGATGAGGGTTGGCGTTGGGCTTTCCCCGCTGGAAAGACCCTTCGCCAACACCGTTCTGAAGGAACGACTGTGCTCGTGACGCTTTGAAAACAGCTTCTAACGGACATTGGCGCCTTAAAAGGCTGGCTGATTCTACGGGAAAAAAAAATTAAAGGTAAGTTGGGCGGGGAAGTTTGAGGGGTGATCAATCTTAGACAAAGGGCTAACATGCCGGCCTGTCCTGCTTTTGCGTGTGCGTTCCGTTATGCCCAACCAGCTCATCAAGACCCCCTGTGTCGGCCTTTGCTCCACTGTCTACGGTGACCTGGTGTGCCGTGGCTGCAAGCGCTTCCACCATGAGGTGATTCACTGGAACGGCTACAACGAGGACGAGAAGCGCGCGGTGTGGATGCGCCTGGAGCAACTGCTGGTGCAGGTCATGGTGGCGAAACTCGAAGTGTTCGACCCAGGCCTGCTGCGCGAGCAACTGGTCGCGCGCCAGATCCGCTTCGTGGCGCACCAGTCGGAATATTGCTGGGCCTATCAGTTGATCGCACGGGGTGCCAGGGTGATCAACAACCTGGAAGCCTACGGCATGGTGCTGCTGCCGGAGTTTCGCGACTGGGAACTGCCGGACCTGCGCGATGCCATTGATCGGGAATTTTTCCTGCTGTCCGAAGCCCATTACCAGCGCTACATCGCGCCGGGGTTCCTGAAGGATGCGATGGGGCGGTGACAGCGGACTCTTTTGTGACAAGGTGATTTATTGTGGCGAGGGGATTTAGCGAAACGTCGCACCGCCCCGCTGGGTTGCGAAGCAACCCCCATTAAACTGACTCCATCTGGCTGATACTCCGCAGTGGCTGATCCAGGGGCTGCTTCGCACCCCAGCGGGGCGGTGCGACGTTTCGCTAAATCCCCTCGCCACAAGGGTAGTGTTCCCACAAGGGGGGCTTTCAGTTTTTCACCGCCAGCTCCACCAGATGATCCTCAACCTCCTGCGGCTTGAGCACCAGCACATCGCTTTCCAGGGCATCGAGCACCGCTTCGGCGGTATTGCCGATCAGCACCCCTGACAACCCCGTGCGGGCCACCGTGCCGATCACGGTCACCGCCGCTTGCAGTTTGTGCGCCATGAACGGGATCAAGACGTCCGCCGGGCCTTCCTCGATGTGCAGGTGCTGGTCGTCGATGTCGAACTCCGCCTGGAACGAGCGGCATTGCTCGCGATAGCGGGCCTCGATGGTTTCCTTGAGCTGGAACGTCGGATCGGCCGCCGAGAGCATCGGCGAAGGGTGGGCGCTGATGACGTGCAGGTGGGCCTTGGCGAGGCTGGCGATGTCATAGCCGTGGTCGATGATGGTGTTGTGCAAGTGCCGGTGCTCACCGTCGGCATTGCCCACGTCGACGGCGGCCAGGATCACCTTGTCCCGCCAGGAACCTGCGGTTTTCACCAGCAACACCGGAGTCGGGCAATGGCGCAGCAGTTTCCAGTCCATTGGCGTCAGCAGGGCTTTCTTGAGCGGGCTGTCCGGAAAGTGCTGCTTGACCACCAGCCCGCAGCCTTCGGCTTGCTGCACGTCGATAATGGTTTCGTAGAGGCTTTCGTTCCACGCCTGTTCAGTGGTCACGCTGTAGCCATCCGCCAGCAGCGCGGCCTTCAACACGCCGAGCATGCCGGCATGGTCGTGCTTCTTGTCGCACACCAGCAGATGCAGGTGGGCCTGGGTCACACCGGCGATCAACTTGGCGCGCTTGAGCGCCAGGCTTTCCGAGTGTTCGGGTTCGATGACCACCAGGATGCTGCGAATGGCTTGCATGATCGGCGTCTCCAACGATGAAAAGGCGTGGCGTTGCTCAACTATAGTTGTTGTCGGGCAGTCTAGTTGCTGTGAAGCAGGCGTCGACTTGATGCCTATCAACGGCGGTGACTGGTGGTCTGGGGGCAGGCCGGTATAATCGGCGCCCTTCGCTCGACTACCTTTTGCCCGTGAGCCCCATGATCCTTCCCGAAATCCACGAATTCCTTGGCTGCCGCACCCCCGATGGCTGGGTCCAGGCCGCGCTGGCCGATCAGGAAACGTTGCTGATCGACCACAAGAACTGCGAGTTCAAGGCCGCCAGCACCGCCCTGAGCCTGATCGCCAAGTACCATTCCCATGTCGATCTGATCAACATGATGTCGCGCCTGGCCCGGGAAGAACTGGTGCACCACGAGCAAGTCATGCGCCTGATGAAAAAGCGCAAGGTCGGTTTGCGCCAGCTCTCCGCCGGGCGCTACGCCTCGGGCCTGCGCAAGGTGGTGCGCAGCCACGAACCGGTCAAACTGGTGGATACCCTGGTGGTCGGTGCATTCATCGAAGCCCGCAGTTGCGAGCGTTTCGAGGCGTTGGTGCCGCATCTGGACGAAGAACTGGGCAAATTCTATTTCGGCCTGCTGAAAAGCGAGGCCCGGCATTTCCAGGGTTATCTGAAACTGGCTTACCAGTATGGTGATGCCAAGGACATCGCCCAGGTGATTGACAAGGTGCGTGAGGCCGAGCGGGCGTTGATTGAATCGCCGGATGTGGAGTTTCGTTTTCACAGTGGGGTGCCGGCGCTTTAGTCCTGCGTCGTTTGTACTGACGCCATCGCGAGCAGGCTCGCTCCCACATTGAAACGCATTCCCCCTGTGGGAGCGAGCCCGCTCGCGATGGGGCCTTAAGCTGTCAACCCCAACCGCTCATGCCACTGGGCAATGGATTCCTCCGGATAAACCTCGAACCGCTGGTCGCCCGGATGCGCCTCGACTTCCACCCACGGGGCCTTGGAACCGAGCATCAGGTGGGTGTGCTCCGGCGGTACCGGCAGCGGCGTGTCGATGGCCGAGGCGAAAGGGTGGATCAGTTCCGGCCATTCAGGGCTGAACAGCCACAGCCCCGAACCGCAAAGAGCGCAGAAATGCCGTTCGGCACTGCTGCGGTGGGCGCGTTTATCGCCTTCGTTCTTGAGTCGCGCATGATAGATCGAGATGTGCCGGCGACCGCGCACCTTGAGGCTGCGGGCGTCGCCTCCGAGGTTGATCGCAAAACCGCCGCCGCCCTGGGTCTTGCGACAGATCGAGCAGTAGCAGCGCTGATAAGGGTAGGGGTGGGCACAGGTCAGGCTGAATGACACCTCGCCGCAATGGCAGGAACCTTCGAGCTGCATGGGAGCCTCCGATTGGATTGGGATGAACCGGGATAGCGTAGACGGTCAGTGTTTCGACAGGCTTGACGCCATCGCGAGCAGGCTCGCTCCCACATTGAAATGCGTTCCCCTGTGGGAGCGCGCCTGCTCGCGATGAACGATTACGCGGTCCCACGGCCAGGCACCGGCACCCGCCACAAGTACCATGCTGCCACCGTCCGATAGGGGCTCCAGGCCAGGCCGATGTCGATCATCTGCTTGCGACCGGGTTGTCGTTCGAGGCCCTTCAGGCGCCGATAGCCCTCGCGCACGCCAAAGTCGTCGACTGGCAGGATGTCCGGCCGCTCCAGGCTGTAGATCAGCAGCATCTCCACGGTCCAGCGACCGATGCCGCGCAGGGTGACCAGGCGCTCGATCAAGGCTTCGTCGTCCATGGCCAGCGCCGTCGGGTAGTCCGGCACCACGCCGTCCAGGGCCGCCTGGGCGATACCCTGGATGGTCGCGATCTTGCTCGCGGAAAATCCGCAACCGCGCAACTGCTCGAAGCCTGTCGCCAGAATCTGCTCCGGCCTGGGAAACGTCTGCGTCGGGAACAACGCCAGCAGCCGACCGAAGATCGCATCGCCGGCCTTGGCGTGCAGTTGCTGGTAGGCAATGGCCCGCACCAGGACTTCGTAGGGATCACGGGCCGGCCGGGGTTGCAGCAGGCAGGGGCCGGTCGTTTCGACATGACGCCGCCAACCGTCATCGAGGTTGGCAAGAAAAACGCTGGCGTCGTGGTACGGCACGGGCATCGGGTAAGTGTCCTCGGGCTGATCAGAACGCCAGGGGCAGGGAAACCTGCACCGCCGCTTTTTCCAGCCGCAGCAGAAAGGCCTTGCGCGGCTGCCCACCACCATAGCCGGTCAAGGAGCCGTCCGCACCGATCACCCGATGGCAGGGGACAACGATGGCCAGGCGATTCTGCCCGTTGGCCAGCCCCACGGCGCGGCTGGCGCCAGGGCTGCCGAGTACGGCGGCGATGGCGCCGTAGCTGCGAGTCTCGCCATAGGGGATTTTCTGCAGCTCGGCCCAGACCCGGATGGCGAATGGGCTGCCGGGCATGTGCAGCGGGACATTGAAGGTGGTGAGGTGGCCGGCGAAATAGTCCGCCAGTTCGGCTTCGATCTGCTGCAAGTGCGCGTTATGCCCCGGCGCGACGGTGTAGCCATAGCGGTGTTGCAGCTCCTCGATTTCCCGGGTCAGGGCCGGGCGGTCGAGAAACTCCAGCAGCACCAGTCCGCGTCGTTCGGCCATGGCCAGCATTGGCCCCAATGGCGTGGTCAGGCGCGTGAACAGCAGCGGCTCGCTTTGGGCGGCACGGCCGGGCGTGATGTGGAAAGACTTCACGAAAGCATCACGAAACCCGCTCAGGGATTCGTAGCCCGAATCGAACGCCGCGTTGTCGATGGAGTTGCCTTCCTTGATGCCCCCCAGGGCGATGCCCAGGCGTCGGGTGCGCAGGTAGGCGTGAAAGGTCATGCCGAAATGTTGCTTGAACCAGCGCCGCAGATTCAGCGGTTCGATGCCTTGTTCCAGTAGCAGGGCGTCGGTCCAGCGCAGGTCGGGTTCGGCATCTACCGCCTTGAGCAGCGCCTGGATCCAGTCCGGTGCGATGGCGGCGGCATCCAGGGGCTTGCAGCGCAGGCACGCCCGGTAGCCGGCCGACATGGCTTCGTCGGCGTGGGCGAAGAACTCCACGTTCTCTGGTTTGGGTTTGCGCGCCGTGCAGGCGGGGCGACAGAAAATGCCGGTGGTCTTGACCGCAGTGAAGAACACCCCCTCGTAGGCGGTGTCTCGCTCGAGCATGGCGCGGACCATTTCGGCGTGGGGTGGGAGCAGCGAGTCTTGTCTGTTCATGGGGCTGAGCATAGAACTGCCCCCGGTCCAGCTCCACCGAAAAATCGACAGTGAATTTTCTGTCGTTGGTCGGGGAGCCGCGAACAAAAATTGAACCTTTGAGTCTTAGAGGTTCAACCGTTGATTTTGTCTTTCGGAGACAACATGTCCAAACAGAAGAAGTCATTAATCGCCGCCGCAATCTGCACCCTGATGCTCGGTGCCTCTGCCTTGCTGCCGGCGGATCTATCGCCCATTGGTGTGAGCTACGCTGCTGCAGGTGGCAATGGTGGCGGTCATGGCGGTGGCAACGGAGGCGGCAACGGGGGTGGTAATGGCGGCGGCAAGGGCAGTGGCAAGTCCAGCGACTCCAGTGGTCATAGCAAAGGCCTGAGCAGCGATCACACCGGCACCGCCACACGCACCCGCGATCATGGCGTGAGCGGCAAGCACACCGGGACCACGCGCACTGACCGTACGAGCCATGCGTCGGTCACTTCGAGCATTGCCAACGACCGTGATACCCGTGGCTTGAGCAAGGCTTCGGCCATCTCCGCCAGCACGCCCGGTACCCACAACACCAAGGGATTGACCAACGCGATCGGCTCTTCTACCAAGAACGACCGCTGATCGTTTGAAAAAAAGCCGCGACGCCTGGGAAGGTGTCGCGGCTTTTTCATGTCTGCCGGCCGTGTTGCTCGCCCTCACTGCATGCTTGATGAGCAGCATTACTTTGATGAAAGGCAGTTTTGTTCAATATCTCCAGTCGCCGGACACTTAGCCTGATCGCCACCACACACAGATTTGAAGAAGGTATGCGATGAGTCTGATTTTCTCCATGGCGGCATTTGCCCTGGTCGCCTCCATCACGCCGGGGCCGGTGAATATCGTGGCCCTCAGTTCCGGGGCCCGTTATGGGTTCCGCGCCACCCTGCACCATGTGGCCGGCGCCACCCTGGGGTTCGTCCTGTTGTTGGTGCTGATGGGGCTGGGGTTGCACGAAGTATTGCAGCACTGGCCCGGCCTTACCCGAGTGGTGCAACTGGGGGGCGTGGCGTTCCTGCTGTTCATGGCCTGGAAACTGGCGATGGATAACGGTCACTTGGGCGCCAATGACGAGGGACGGGCGCCCTCGATGTTCTATGGGGCGCTGATGCAATGGCTCAATCCCAAGGCCTGGCTGGCCTGTGTCGCGGGCATGGGCGCGTTCGTGGCCGATGGCGAAGCGAAGCTGGTGTGGCAGTTTGCGGCCATTTATCTGGTGATTTGTTATCTCTCGGTGGGGTGCTGGGCCTATGCCGGCAGTTTTCTGCGCAACTGGCTGGGCAACCCGGCGACCATGCGGCTGTTCAATCGGGCGATGGCGGTGTTGCTGGTGGCGAGTGCGGGGTATCTGTTGTTGCCTTGAAATTGTCGATCCTGGCCCTGCGTTGCGCCGCTGTAGGAGCTGCCGAGCGAAGCGAGACTGCGATCTTTCCCCAGACAGTTGAGTCGCGAGCGGAAGATCAAAATCAAAAGATCGCAGGCTTCGCCAGCTCCTACAGCGCCCGGCGGGCGGGTCAGCCGCGATACTGCCCCGGCGTAGCCGCCAGGTGCTGCTTGAAGGCCCGCTGGAAATGCGCCTGGTCGGCAAAGCCGCTGTCCAGCGCGACGTCGGCGATCAGCTTGCCTTCACGCAATTGCTGGCGGGCGAACTGGATCCGGCGATTGACCAGGAAGGCATGGGGCGTCATCCCGTAGTGGCGCTTGAACGCCCGGCTCAGGTACGACGGCGACAGTTGTGCGGCGGCGCAGATGTCTTCGAGCTTCAAGGCGTCGGTGCAATGGTCGTGGATGAACTGCGCCGCCCGCATCAACCCCGGATGGCTGCCCCGGTCCGGACGTCCCGACGGGTTGAGACGCTGCTGCAGATCGATAAAGAATGCCTCGGCGGCAGCCTGTTTGCGCGAGGGCGCGAGCCGTTCATCCACCAGTTGCCCATACAACCCCTGCAGTGCGGCAAACAGTTCGACATCGCGGCTGTGAGTGGTGGCGAAGCCTTGGAAATCCAGCTGTTCGTCAAAGCCGATCCGCCGCTGCAGGTCCCTCAGCCACAGGGTATCCACGTAGAGCATCACGTATGACCATGGCTGATCGTCAATCGGGTTGCAGGCGTGGACATCACCCGGGTTCATCAGCACCACTGTGCCGCTCTCGACCTTGAAGTTCGACTGCTCATGCACGTAGGTGCTGCATCCGGCGGTGATCGCCCCGATGGAGAAATGGTCGTGGGAATGCCGTGAATAACAGACCTTGCGCCCATCCGCGATGGCCCGGGCTTCGATGAAGGGCAAGGCCGCGTCGCGCCAGAAGCGGGGGGCGGAATCGTGGGGGACAGGCTTCATCAGTCAGTGCCTCTTTTTGAACCTGTGTCGCAGTGTATAAGCCCTCGTCGGCAAATGCCCGTCCGATTCAGTCACGGGGCTCGTCAGCGCTGGAAGCGAAGCGGAGCTGGACTAGACTTCAATCAGTGCCGACAACGGAGTGACCGATGCTCGAACCCGGTGAACCTGACGACGAAGCCGTCCGTCTCAAGACCCTGCAATCGCTGAAACTGCTCGATACCGCACCCGAAGAGCGGTTCGACCGATTGACCCGTCTCGCTCGACGCCTGTTCGATGTGCCCATCGCGCTGGTGTCCCTGGTGGACGCCAACCGGCAGTGGTTCAAATCCAACGTTGGCATGAGCGTCAGTGAAACGCCGCGGGCGGTTTCCTTCTGTGGGCATGCGATCTTGCAGGATCAGATCCTGGAGGTTTGCGACACGGAGCAGGACGAACGCTTTCGGGACAATCCGTTGGTCACGGGTGAGCCCGGCATTCGTTTCTATGCGGGGCAACCGCTGAGCCTGGAGGGGGGCAGCAAACTGGGAACGCTGTGCCTGATCGACACCCGCCCACGCACGCTCGATGACGAGGAGCGCGCGCTGCTGCGCGACCTGGCGCGCATGGCCGAGGGGGAAATGATTGCGGTGCAGATGGCGAGCATGGACGAACTGACGCTGCTGTCCAATCGGCGCGGCTTCAAGACACTGGCCCAACATGCACTGAATGTGTGTGATCGCCTGTCGCGGCCGGCGACGCTGCTGTACTTCGACCTCGACGATTTCAAACCCATCAACGACCGCTTTGGGCATGCCGAGGGCGATAGCGCGCTGAAAACCTTTGCCGACGTGTTGCGCATCGCTTTTCGCGAAAGCGATGTGATCGGCCGTCTGGGCGGTGATGAGTTCGTGGCCTTGCTCACCGGCTCCTCCCATGTCGAAATCTCGACGATCATGGCGCGACTCCAGGAAATCCTCGATGAGCGTAATGCGATGTTGCAGCGCGGCTATGACATCCGCTTCAGCGTCGGGCAGATCGAATACCACCCGCAGCGCCATCGAGCCATCGACTACCTGCTGGCTGACGCGGATGCAGCCATGTACGCCCAGAAACAGAGCCAGCGGCGCTGATACCCTCCATCACCTGCAACTGACCCACCGCCATCGCGAGCAAGCTCGCTCCCACAGGGGATTGGCGGTGGATGGAGATCTTGCGGCCAGCCCGGAACCCATGTGGGAGCGAGCTTGCTCGCGATAGCGGTAGCTCAGCCAATATTGATGTAACTGACAGATAGCCATCGCGAGCAGGCTCGCTCCCACAGGGGGTTGGCGGTGGATGGAGATCTTGCAGTCCACCCTGGAACCAATGTGGGAGCGAGCCTGCTCGCGATAGCGGTGGCTCAGCCAATATTGATGTAATTGACAGATAGCCATCGCGAGCAGGCTCGCTCCCACAGGGGATTGGCGGTGGATGGAGATCTTGCGTCCAGCCCGGAACCCATGTGGGAGCGAGCCTGCTCGCGATAGCGGTGGCTCAGCCAATATTGATGTAACTGACAGATAGCCATCGCGAGCAGGCTCGCTCCCACAGGGGATTGGCGGTGGATGGAGATCTTGCGGCCAGCCCGGAACCAATGTGGGAGCGAGCCTGCTCGCGATAGCGGTAGCACAGCCAATATTGATGTGACTGACAGATAGCCATCGCGAGCAGGCTCGCTCCCACGGGGGGTTGGCGGTGGATGGAGATCTTGTGTCCAGCCCGGAACCCATGTGGGAGCGAGCTTGCTCGCGATAGCGGTGGCTCAGCCAGTATTGATGTAACTGACAGATAGCCATCGCGAGCAGGCTCGCTCCCACGGGGGATTGGCGGTGGATGGAGAGCCTGCGTCCAGCCCGGAACCCATGTGGGAGCGAGCCTGCTCGCGATAGCGGTGGCTCAGCCAGTATTGATGTAACTGACAGATGGCCATCGCGAGCAGGCTCGCTCCCACAGGGGATTTATGGTGGACGGTGATTTCGAGCCTACCCCGGAACCCATGTGGGAGCGAGCTTGCTCGCGATAGCGGTGGCTCAGCCAATATTGATGTAACTGACAGATGGCCATCGCGAGCAGGCTCGCTCCCACAGTGGAATGTGGTGGCTGGGAGGAAGTCTTGAATGAAAAACGCCGCTCGTCCCTTCCAGGACGAGCGGCGTTTTTCAGGCGTGGTGAAGATTACTCTTCGATGTTGCCCATGGCGGTGGTGTTGAAGCCGCCGTCCACGTACATGATTTCACCGCTGATGCCCGACGCCAGGTCGGAGCACAGGAAGGCGCCGGCGTTGCCGACTTCTTCGATGGTGACGTTGCGACGCAGCGGGGTTTGCGCTTCGTTGGCGGCCAGCATCTTGCGGAAGTTCTTGATGCCGGAAGCGGCGAGGGTGCGGATCGGACCGGCCGAGACGCAGTTGACGCGGGTGCCGTCCGGGCCCAGGGAGCCGGCCAGGTAGCGCACGCCGGCTTCCAGGGAGGCCTTGGCCATGCCCATGACGTTGTAGTTCGGCATGGTGCGCTCGGCGCCCAGGTACGACAGGGTCAGCAGGCTGCCGTTGCGGCCCTTCATCATTTCGCGACCGGCCTTGGCCAGGGCCACGAAGCTGTAGGCGCTGATGTCGTGGGCGATGCGGAAGCCTTCACGGGTGGTGGCTTCGGTGAAGTCGCCGTCCAACTGGTCGCCCGGGGCGAAGCCCACGGAGTGCACGATGCAGTCCAGGCCGTCCCACTTCTTGCTCAGCTCTTCGAAGACCTTGGCGATTTCTTCGTCGCTGGCCACGTCGCACGGGAAGCACAGCTCAGGGCTCGAACCCCAGCCTTGGGCGAACTCTTCGACACGACCCTTGAGTTTGTCGTTCTGATAAGTGAAGGCAAGTTCAGCGCCCTCGCGATGCATGGCGGCGGCGATGCCGGATGCGATGGACAGCTTGCTGGCGACACCGACGATCAGTACGCGCTTACCGGCGAGAAAACCCATGTGTTGCTCCTCTTTCAGGTTATTCGGCAGTTGTTGGGGCCAGGAAGGCGGCCTCCAGCAACTGCTGTGTATAGGGGTGTTGCGGCGCGGCGAATATGCTGCGGGCATCACCTTGTTCGACCACTTGGCCATGCTTGACCACCATCAACTGGTGGCTCAGCGCTTTGACGACAGCCAGGTCATGGCTGATAAACAGGTACGTCAGGTTGTACTTGGTTTGCAGCGACCGCAACAGCTCCACCACCTGGCGTTGCACGGTACGGTCCAGGGCCGACGTCGGTTCATCCAGCAGAATCAACGCCGGCTTGAGCACCAAGGCCCGGGCAATGGCGATACGCTGCCGTTGCCCTCCGGAAAATTCATGGGGGTAGCGGTTCCGGGTCTCCGGGTCCAGGCCTACCTCCTTCAATGCCGCGATTATCGCTTGTTCCTGTTCGGCTTCGGTGCCGATCTTGTGGATCCGCAGGCCTTCACCGACGATCTGGCCCACAGACATCCGCGGGCTCAGGCTACCAAACGGATCCTGAAACACCACTTGCATCTCCCGGCGCAGCGGTCGCACCTGCTGCTGCGTCAGGCTGTCCAGCGGCTTGCCTTCGAAGCGTATCCCGCCCTGGCTGCCGATCAACCGCAATATCGCCAGCCCCAGGGTGGACTTGCCGGAGCCGCTCTCGCCGACGATGCCCAGGGTCTGGCCCTGGGGCAGGCTGAAGCGGATACCGTCCACCGCCTTGATGTAATCCACCGTGCGCTTGAACAGGCCTTTCTTGATCGGGAACCAGACTTTCAGGTCCTCGACCTGCAACAGCGGCGGGCCGACCACGTTGCTCGCCGGGTTGCCGCTGGGTTCGGCGGCCAGCAGTTCCCGAGTGTACGGATGCTGCGGCGCGCGGAACAACTCTGCGCACGATGCCTGTTCGACGATGCAACCGCGCTGCATGACACATACGCGATGCGCAATTCTTCTGACCAGGTTCAAATCGTGGCTGATCAGCAGCAGCGACATGCCCAATCGTGCCTGCAGATCCTTGAGCAGATCGAGGATTTTCAGCTGGACGGTGACGTCCAGGGCGGTGGTCGGTTCGTCGGCGATCAGCAGTTCCGGCTCGTTGGCCAGGGCCATGGCGATCATCACCCGCTGGCGCTGGCCACCGGACAGCTCGTGGGGCAGGGCCTTGAGGCGCTTGTGGGGCTCGGGGATGCCCACCAGCTCCAGCAACTCAAGGGTGCGCCGGGTCGCGACCTTGCCGGTCAGGCCCTTATGGATGTCGAGCACTTCATTGATCTGTTTGCCGATGGAGTGCAGCGGATTGAGGGACGTCATCGGCTCCTGGAAAATCATCGCGATCCGGTTGCCGCGGATATGACGGATGGTTTTTTCCTTCAGCCCCAGCATGTTTTGCCCGGCGTACAGGATGGCACCAGTGGGGTGGTGGGCCAGCGGGTAAGGCAGCAACCGCAGGATCGAGTGGGCGGTGACCGACTTGCCCGAACCGCTTTCACCCACCAGGGCCAGGGTTTCGCCGCGCTTGATGTCGAAACTGACACCTTCGACCACGCGCTGGCGATGTTGCCCGACCACGAATTCTACCGCCAGGTCGCGGACTTCGATCAGATTGTCCTGGTTCATGTCACTTCCTCGGATCGAAGGCATCGCGAGCGGACTCGCCGATGAACACCAGCAGGCTCAGCATGATCGCGAGTACGGCGAACGCACTCATGCCCAGCCAGGGCGCCTGGAGGTTGGATTTGCCCTGGGCCACCAGCTCACCCAGGGACGGCGCGCCGGCCGGCAGGCCGAAACCGAGGAAGTCCAGGGCGGTGAGGGTGCCGATGGCGCCGGTGAGAATGAACGGCATGAAGGTCATGGTCGAGACCATGGCATTGGGCAGGATATGCCGGAACATGATCGCGCCATTCTGCATGCCCAGGGCCCGGGCGGCCCGCACGTATTCGAGGTTGCGCCCGCGCAGGAACTCGGCGCGCACCACGTCCACCAGGCTCATCCAGGAAAACAGCAGCATGATCCCCAGCAACCACCAGAAATTGGGCTGGACGAAACTGGCCAGGATGATCAGCAGGTAAAGCACCGGCAATCCGGACCAGATCTCCAGGAAGCGCTGGCCGGCCAGGTCGACCCAGCCGCCATAGAAGCCCTGCAGGGCGCCGGCGATGACGCCGATGATCGAACTGAGCAGTGTCAGGGTCAGGGCGAACAGCACCGAAATGCGAAAACCATAGATGACCCGGGCCAGCACGTCGCGGCCCTGGTCGTCGGTGCCCAGCCAGTTCACCGCGGAGGGCGGTGCGGGGGCCGGGACCTTCAGGTCGTAATTGATGCTCTGGTAGCTGAACGGAATCGGTGCCCACAGCACCCAGGCGTCCTTGGCTGTCAGCAGTTCGCGGATGTATGGGCTCTTGTAGTTGGCTTCCAGCGGGAACTCGCCACCGAAGGTGGTTTCCGGGTAGCGCTTGAGGGCCGGAAAGTACCAGCCGCCGTCGTAATGCACCACCAGCGGCTTGTCGTTGGCGATCAGTTCGGCGCCCAGGCTCAGCCCGAACAGGATCAGGAACAGCCACAGCGACCACCAGCCACGTTTATTTGCCTTGAACAGTTCGAAGCGGCGGCGATTGAGGGGGGACAGGTTCATCTCAATGCTCCCGGCTTTCGAAGTCGATGCGTGGATCGACGAAGGTGTAGGTCAGGTCACCGATGAGTTTCACCACCAGTCCGAGCAGGGTGAAGATGAACAGGGTACCGAATACCACCGGGTAGTCGCGGTTGATGGCCGCCTCGAAACTCATCAGCCCGAGGCCGTCGAGGGAGAAGATCACCTCCACCAGCAAGGAGCCGGTGAAGAAGATGCCGATGAATGCCGAAGGGAAACCGGCGATCACCAGCAGCATGGCGTTGCGGAATACATGGCCGTAGAGCACCCGGTTGCGGGTCAGGCCCTTGGCCTTGGCGGTGACCACGTACTGCTTGTTGATCTCATCGAGGAAGCTGTTCTTGGTCAGCAGGGTCATGGTAGCGAAGTTGCCGATCACCAGGGCGGTCACCGGCAGGGCCAGGTGCCAGAAGTAGTCAAGGATCTTGCCGCCCCAGGTCAGTTGGTCGAAATTGTTCGAGGTCAGCCCGCGCAACGGGAACCAGTCGAAATAGCTGCCGCCGGCGAACACCACGATCAGCAGGATGGCAAACAGGAATGAAGGGATCGCATAGCCGACGATGATCGCCGAACTGGTCCACACGTCGAAATGGCTGCCATGCCGCGTGGCCTTGGCGATTCCCAGCGGGATCGACACCAGGTACATGATCAGCGTGCTCCACAGCCCGAGGGAAATGGACACCGGCATTTTTTCCTTGATCAGATCGATGACCTTGGCGTCGCGGAAGAAACTGTCGCCGAAATCCAGGTGGGCGTAGTTCTTGATCATGATCCACAAGCGTTCGGGCGCCGACTTGTCGAAGCCGTACATGCGCTCGATTTCCTTGACCAGCGTCGGGTCCAGGCCCTGGGCGCCGCGATAGGAGGAACCGGCCACCGACACCTCCGCGCCGCCGCCGGCAATGCGGCTGGTGGCGCCTTCGAAGCCTTCGAGCTTGGCGATCATCTGCTCCACCGGCCCGCCGGGCGCGGCCTGGATGATGATGAAGTTGATCAGCAGGATGCCGAACAGGGTCGGGATAATCAGCAGCAGCCGCCGGAAAATATAAGCCAGCATCGGGTTACTCCACGCTCGCCGGGGCAGCGTTGTTCTGTTGTTCGATCACTTGCTTTACTTCATCGGCAGGTTTGGTGTCCGGCTTGACCCACCAGGTGGTCGTGCCGATGTCATAGGTCGGCGTGACTTTCGGGTGGCCGATGTGGTTCCAGTAGGCCACGCGCCAGGTCTTGATGTGCCAGTTGGGGATCACGTAATAGCCCCATTGCAGTACGCGGTCCAGGGCCCGGGCATGGGCGACCAGGTTCTTGCGCGAATCGGCGTTGATCAGTTGTTCCACCAACTGGTCGACGGCCGGATCCTTCAGGCCCATGGTGTTGCGGCTGCCGGGCTTGTCGGCGGCGGCCGACATCCAGAACTCGCGCTGTTCGTTACCCGGTGAGCTGGACTGCGGGAAGCTGCCCACCACCATGTCGAAATCCCGGGAGCGCACGCGGTTGATGTACTGGGATACGTCAACCCGGCGGATCACCAGGTCGATGCCCAGGTCGCTCAGGTTACGCTTGAACGGCAGCAGCACGCGTTCGAATTCGGTCTGGGCCAGCAGGAACTCCAGCACCACCGGTTTGCCCTGGGCATCGACCATCTTGTCGTCGACGATGCGCCAGCCGGCTTCCTGCAGCAATTGATAGGCCTGGCGTTGGTGGTCGCGGATCATGCCGCTGCCGTCGCATATCGAAGGCTGGAACGCTTCGCTGAAGACTTGCTCGGGGATCTTGCCGCGCAGAGGTTCGAGGATCTTCAGTTCGTCTTCGCCGGGCAGGCCGGTGGCGGCCATTTCCGAATTCTCGAAATAACTGCGGGTGCGGGCGTAGGCGCCGTTGAACAGTTGTTTGTTGGTCCATTCGAAGTCCAGCAGCAGGCTCAGGGCCTTGCGCACCCGCACGTCCTGGAACACTGGGCGGCGCAGGTTGTAGACGAAGCCCTGCATGCCGGTGGGGTTGCCGTTGGGGATCTGTTCCTTGATCAGCCGGCCTTCGGCGACGGCCGGGATGTTGTAGGCATTGGCCCAGTTCTTGGCGGTCATCTCCAGCCAGAAATCGAATTGCCCGGCTTTCAGCGCCTCGACCGCGACGGTGTTGTCGCGGTAGTAGTCAGTGGTCAGCACATCGAAATTGTAGAAGCCGCGATTGACCGGCAGGTCCTTGCCCCAGTAGTCCTTGACCCGCTCATAGCGGATCGAGCGCCCGGCCTTCACTTCGGCGACCTTGTACGGGCCGCTGCCCAGGGGGATTTCCAGGTTGCCCTTGTTGAAATCGCGATCCGCCCACCAATGCTTGGGCAATACCGGCAGTTGGCCGAGGATCAGTGGTAGTTCACGGTTGTTCGTGTGCTTGAACTTGAACAGCACCTTGAGCGGGTCTTCGGCGATGACTTCGGCAACATCGTTGTAATAACCGCGGAACATCGGTGCGCCGTCCCTGGTCAGGGTCTGGAAGCTGAACACCACGTCTTCTGCGCGTACCGGATGGCCATCGTTGAATCGGGCTTCGGGGCGCAGGTAGAAGCGCACCCAGGCATTGTCCGGGGCTTTTTCGATTTTCTCGGCGATCAAGCCGTATTCGGTGAAGGGCTCGTCCAGGCCTTGCTTGGCCAGGGTGTCGTAGATCAGGCCGATGTCATCGGCCGGCACGCCTTTGCTGATGAACGGGTTGAGGCTGTCGAAGCCGCCAAAGCCACCCTGGCGGAATATCCCGCCTTTGGGCGCGTCCGGGTTCACGTAGTCGAAATGCTTGAAGTCGGCCGGATATTTCGGCGGCTCGTTGTACAGGGTCACGGCGTGCTGTGGCGCGGCACAGGCCAGCCCGGCGAAAAGCAGGCCGCCGGCCTGCAGGAGCAGGGCGCGTAAAGGCTTCATTGATCTTTCTCCGAAGATTTCAGCCACCACGCGCTCAGGCCCAGGGTGTAGGGCGGCGTGGTGACAAAGGCGAACCGGTTACGGTAGGCCAGGCGATGATAATTCAGATACCAGTTGGGAATGCAGTAGTGCTGCCACAACAGTACACGGTCGAGGGCTTTGCCGGCGGCGACCTGTTCGTCGCGGGTCTGGGCAGCGAGCAGTTTTTCCAGCAGGTGGTCGACCACCGGGTTGGCGATCCCGGCGTAGTTCTTGCTGCCCTTGACCCCGACCTGGCTGGAGTGGAAGTACTGCCATTGCTCCAGGCCCGGGCTGAGCGTCTGGTTCAGGGTCAGCAGGACCATGTCGAAATCGAACTGGTCCAGGCGCTGTTTGTACTGGGCGCGATCCACCGTGCGCAGGCGGGCCTGGATGCCAATGTTGGCGAGGTTCTCGACATAGGGCTGCAGGATGCGCTCCAGGTTCGGGTTCACCAGCAGGATCTCGAAACTCAGGGGCTTGCCGTCGGCATTCAACAGGCGCTGGCCGCTGAGGGTCCATCCGGCCTCTTTCAGCAACCCGAGGGCCTTGCGCAGGGTTTCCCGGGGAATGCCGCGACCGTCGGTATGGGGCAGGCTGAAGGGTTCGGTAAACAGTCGGGGCGGCAATTGTTCGCGGTACGGCTTGAGCAACAGCCATTCGTGGCCCAGCGGCAGGCCGCTGGCGGAAAATTCGCTGTTGGGGTAGTAACTGAGGGTGCGTTTGTAGGCGCTGCTGAACAGCGTGCGGTTGGTCCACTCGAAGTCGAACATCAACCCCAGGGCCTCTCGCACCTTGACCTCGGCAAACGTGCTGCGCCGGGTGTTCATGAACAGGCCCTGGGTCTGGGTCGGGATCTGGTGGGGAATCTGCGCCTTGATCACATCGCCGCGGTTGACCGCCGGAAAGTCATAGCCGTTGGCCCAGTTCTTGGCCTGGTGTTCGATGTAGATGTCGAACTCACCGGCCTTGAAGGCTTCGAAGGCTACGTCGCTGTCGCGATAGAACTCCACCTCCATCCGGTTGAAGTTGTACTTGCCGCGATTGACCGGCAGGTCCTTGCCCCAGTAATCCTTGACGCGCTCGAACACCAATTGGCGACCTGGCTGTACTTTGGTGATGCGGTAAGGGCCGCTGCCCAGGGGCGGCTCGAAGGTGGTGGCCTTAAAGTCGCGGTGTTCCCAGTAATGCTGGGGCAGCACCGGCAGCTCGCCCAAGCGCAGGATCAGCAACGGATTGCCCGCGCGCTTGAAGACGAAACGGATTTTCAGCGGGTTGAGGATATCGACCCGCAGCACTTCCTGGAGGTTGGTGCGGTATTGCGGGTGGCCTTCTTTGAGCAGCGTTCTGTAGGAGAACGCTACATCATAGGCGGTGATCGGCACGCCATCGTGAAACCGCGCTTCGGGTCGCAGGTTGAACACCACCCAACTGCGGTCGTCGCTGTATTCCACGCTCTGGGCGATCAGGCCGTAGCTCGAGGTGGGCTCATCGCCCGAGGGCGCGTACTGGCCCGTGCCGACCATCAACGGTTCGTTCAGCTCGTTGATGCCGTACTGCAGGAAATTGGGCGTGGAAACCGGGCTGCTGCCCTTGAAGGTGTAGGGGTTGAGTGTATCGAAGGTGCCGAATGCCATGACCCGCAAGGTGCCGCCCTTGGGCGCTTGCGGGTTGACCCAGTCGAAGTGGGTGAATCGGGCCGGGTACTTGAGCGTGCCGAATTGTGCGTAGCCATGGCTTTCGCTGATGGTTGCACTGGCGGGGAAACTCAGGGCCAGGCTGATCAGGAACAGGAGGAGGGGACGTATCAAGTCTGGTATCCGATCCAGGCGGCTTGGGCTTTTATGGCCTGTACAGTAACAGCTTGTATCGGCAGGAAAAAGCAGACCCTGTAGGAGCTGTCGAGTGAAACGAGGCTGCGATCTTTCCCCTGCCAGTTGAATCGAGAGTGGACGCTTGAAGAAACAAGATCAAAAGATCGCAGCCTCGCTTCGCTCGACAGCTCCTACACAGCTCCTACAAAACACTGCCCCATCAATGTGGGGAGTAGACCGTCAGCATCTGTCCAGGCTTGAGGGCCTTGCCCATGCGGGGGTTCCAGCGCTTGAGGTGCTGCATCTCGACGTTGAAGCGCTTGGCGACCACGTATAACGAGTCGCCCTGCTGGACCTTGTACTGGGTCTGCGGCTTCTTCTGGTCCTTGCTGTTGGCGGCCACCACGGTGTTGATGCGCTTACCCGTGGACTTGCTTGCCTTGGTGGTCTTGGCGTCCTGCATCACCAGGGTCTGGCCGACCTTGAGCTTGTTGCCGCTGAGCTTGTTCCAGCGTTGCAGGTCCTTGGTCTGGACGTTGTTGGCCTTGGCGATCTGGGCCAGGTTGTCACCACGCTTGACCCGGTAGCTGCGCCGGACGCCTTCCACTTCGCTGTCATCGGCGGTCTCGAAAACCGGTTTGAGCGAGCGCTGGCTGATCAGTTCTTCCGGGCGCATGGTCGACAGGCTGGCGGTCAGCAACTGGGCCTTGGAAGTAGGCACCAGCAGGTGCTGCGGGCCGTCGATGGTGGTGCGTTGCTTGAAGGCCGGGTTGAGCTGGAACAGCTCGTCTTCGTCGATGTTGGCCACCGCCGCGACCTTGGACAGGTCCATGCGCTGGTTGATCTCGACGACCTGGAAATAGGGCTCGTTGGCGATCGGGTTGAGGTTCACGCCATAGGCATCGGGGGCGAGCACCACCTGGGACAGCGCCAGCAGCTTGGGCACATAGGCCTGGGTCTCGGCCGGCAGCGGCAGGTTCCAGTAGTCGGTGGGCAGGCCAAGCTTTTCGTTGCGCTCGATGGCGCGGCTGACCGTGCCTTCGCCGGCATTGTAGGCAGCCAGCGCCAACAGCCAGTCACCGTTGAACATGTCGTGCAGGCGCGTCAGGTAATCCATGGCGGCCGTGGTGGAGGCGGTGATGTCGCGACGCCCGTCATAGAAACGGGTCTGGCGCAGGTTGAAGTAACGCCCGGTGGACGGGATGAACTGCCACAGCCCTACTGCGTTGGCCCGGGAATAGGCCATGGGGTTGTAGGCGCTTTCGATCACCGGCAGCAGCGCCAGCTCCAGAGGCATGTTGCGTTCTTCAAGGCGTTCGACGATGTAGTGCATGTACAGGCTGCCGCGTTCACCGGCACCTTCGAGGAACGAAGGGTTGCTGGCGAACCACAGCCGCTGTTGCTCGATACGCGGGTTGACCCCGGCGGTTTCCTGCAGCTGGAAGCCCTGGCGCATGCGCTCCCAGATGTCCTGGGGTACCTGGGGGGTAGGCTTCTCGCTGAGCCAGACCGGCTTCTGCTTGGCCCGGGCCGCCATGTTCTTCGGCGTGGCCGTGTCGGTCTGAGGCATCTGGCCCGAGCTCTGGCAGCCCGCCAGAATGGCGGACACAGCCACCGCGATGGCTTGAGCCAGGCGGGTCAATGAGGCTGACGGGACGGACCTGCGTATGGATGACGACATTGGCTGGAAGTAAGTTCCGGGCAAAAATGTCGGCCGATTCTAGAAAGCGCACCCCAACAGGTCAACCATTCAGAATTTTTGTATCAGTCGACAGGGACCTTAGAACTTATCTTTCCAGGCCCTCAAGGCCGCAAAAACCTCACTCGGCGTCCCGTTACGCTGGCCGTTCCGTTCGTCTGCTTTTTGTTTAACGGATGTTTCAGCGGTGCGCAGGAATGGATTGGTGAGTTTTTCCAGGGCCAGGGTCGAAGGCAGGGTCATCACGCCGTCGTTGCGTTGCCGGCTGACTTTTTCCAGGCGGGCGGCGATATCCGGGTTGTCCGGCTCCACCGCAGCGGCGAATTTCAGGTTGCTGAGGGTGTATTCGTGGGTGCAGTAGACCAGCGTATCCTCCGGCAGGGCGGCGAGGCGGCCGAGGGAGTGGTGCATCTGCTGCGGCGTGCCTTCGAAGAGCCGCCCGCAGCCGGCGGCGAACAGGGTGTCGCCGCAGAACAGCAGGCCATGGTGGTAATAGGCGATATGCCCCAGTGTATGGCCGGGCACGGCGTAGACATCGAAGTCCAGGCCGAGCACCTTGACCTGGTCGTTGTCCTCGAGCGCTATGTCTCGCGCCGGGATGTTCTCGCTGGCAGGGCCGTGGACGGTGGCGTTCGTCGCATTTTTCAGCGCCTGGACGCCGCCGACGTGATCATGATGATGGTGGGTGATCAGGATGTCGCTCAAGACCCAGCCCGGGTGGGCGTCGAGCCAGGCCTGGACCGGCGCGGCGTCACCGGGATCGACCACGGCGCAACGGTGGCTGGAGTGATCCTGTAACAACCAGATGTAGTTATCGGTGAAGGCGGGCAGGGCACTGATCTGTATCATCGCGGAATTCGCCAAGCGGAAAACAAAGGCGCATCTTAGAACTTCCTGACGCGTTGGAGAATGCAATGACTGACGAAGCGTTCGCTCAGGCCGATCCCGACTGGCTGGCGTTGATCAGCGCGGCCCGTGAGTGGCTGTCCGGCCCCGTCGGGCAATTTTTGCTGGAAGAAGAACGGCGCATGCTCGAAGACGAGCTGGGTCGCTTCTTCGGTGGTTACCTGGTGCATTACGGGCCGTCGGCGCAGACGCCGCCGTCGGCGCCGCAGGTCCAGCGCAACGTGCGCCTGGGCGCACCGCTGCCCGGGGTGGAGATCGTCTGCGAAGAGCAGGCCTGGCCGTTGAGCGAGCACGCCGCCGACGTGGTGGTGATGCAGCACGGCCTGGATTTCTGCCTGTCGCCCCACGGCCTGCTGCGTGAAGCCGCCAGCAGCGTGCGCCCGGGGGGGCATCTGTTGATCATCGGCCTCAACCCCTGGAGCACCTGGGGGCTGCGCCATGTCTTCGCCCACGATGCCTTGCGCCAGGCCCGCTGCATCTCGGCCTCCAGGGTGGGCGACTGGCTCAACCTGCTGGGCTTCGCGCTGGAGAAACGCCGCTTCGGGTGCTATCGTCCGCCGCTCGCGTCGCCCAAGTGGCAAGCCCGCCTGGCCGGGTGGGAGCGCAGGGCTGGCGACTGGCAACTGTCCGGTGGCGGCTTTTATCTGCTGGTGGCGCGCAAGATCGCGGTCGGGCTGCGCCCGGTGCGTCAGGTGCGACGCGAGCCGATGGGCAAGCTGATTCCCTTGCCGATGGCCAAGGTCAATCGTCGCCATATCGAGCCATAACCGTTTTCTGATGGCCTGCCCGGCATTGCCAACCTGGAGGTTGGCGGTCCCGACCGGCAGGCCTTTGCATTTTTTCTGGATGGATGGGCATGAGCGATAGCGTAGAACTTTTCACTGACGGCGCCTGCAAGGGCAACCCTGGTCCGGGCGGCTGGGGCGCGCTGTTGGTCTGCAAGGGCGTGGAGAAGGAACTCTGGGGCGGCGAAGCCAATACCACCAACAATCGCATGGAATTGATGGGCGCCATCCGCGGCCTGGAAGAGCTCAAACGCCCCTGCGATGTACTGCTGGTGACCGACTCGCAGTACGTGATGAAAGGCATCAACGAGTGGATGGCCAACTGGAAGAAGCGCGGCTGGAAGACGGCCGCGAAGGAACCGGTCAAGAATGCCGACCTGTGGAAACTGCTGGACGAGCAGGTCAACCGCCATAACGTCACCTGGAAATGGGTGCGCGGGCACATCGGCCACCACGGCAACGAACGGGCCGACCAGTTGGCCAACCGTGGGGTGGATGAGGTGCGGGGTTACAAGCAGGCTTGATGCAGCCCTGTTTAATTGGGCATGTATACCTTGTGGCGAGGGGATTTATCCCCGCTGGGGCGCGAAGCGGCCCCACCCAAATTTCCTGATACACCGAGATGTCAGGTTTTAGGGTTGCTTCGCACCCCAACGGGGATAAATCCCCTCGCCACAATAAATCCCCTCGCCACAAAAGCTGCGGCCAGCCATTTCCGTGAGCGTGTTACCATCCCGGCTTTTGCAAGCACGCCCGTTGAGAGCTGAACACTGATGGCCAACAGATCTGTTGTACTGGATACCGAAACCACCGGCATGCCGGTGACCGATGGTCACCGGATTATCGAGATCGGCTGTGTCGAGCTGATCGGTCGGCGACTGACCGGTCGCCATTTCCACGTCTACCTGCAACCGGACCGCGAAAGTGACGAGGGCGCTATCGGCGTCCACGGCATCACCAACGAGTTCCTGGTGGGCAAGCCGCGTTTTTCCGAAGTGGCCGATGAATTCTTCGAGTTCATCCAGGGCGCGCAGCTGATCATCCATAACGCGGCGTTCGACGTTGGCTTCATCAACAACGAGTTCGCCCTGATGGGCCAGCACGACCGGGCCGACATCACCCGGCATTGCACCATCCTCGACACCCTGTTGATGGCCCGGGAGCGGCACCCGGGTCAGCGCAACAGCCTCGACGCCTTGTGCAAGCGCTACGACGTCGACAACTCCGGCCGTGAACTGCACGGCGCCTTGCTCGACTCCGAGATCCTTGCCGACGTCTACCTGACCATGACCGGTGGCCAGACCAGCCTGTCCCTGGCCGGCAACGCTTCGGACGGCAATGGGGTCGGCGAAGGCTCGGGCGGCCAGGCCACGGAAATTCGGCGCTTGCCTGCCAACCGTCAGCCCGCCCGCATCATCCGCGCCAGTGAAACTGACCTGGCCGAACATGCCGCGCGCCTGGAAGCCATCGCCAAGTCCGCTGGTGCCCCGGCGTTGTGGACGCAGTTGGTTGAGTCGCAGTCCATGGCGAATTGAGGCAATTCCCTGTGGGAGCGAGCCTGCTCGCGATAGCGGTGGGTCAGCCACCGGTGATGTGACTGACCCACCGCTATCGCGAGCAGGCTCGCTCCCACAAGGGGGTGGTGTCATCGTTTATTGTTCATTTCTCGCCACAATCGTCAGTACCTTCTAACCTGAGGTAACGGCAGTCCAGGGGTAGCCGCTTGATGGGCACAGTTTCGAGAGGCAAAGGCAATGGATTGCAACGCGCCGTTGGTTGGCTCAAGGAATGAGGACGTTTCCCAGTATGCAGTCGGTCATGAATCCCAAACACCCCGGCCTGTCGGTGCGGGTCGTCGATGATGGCTTCGCTGCCTATATCTGGGGCAGTGATTTCAGTTTTGAAGTCGGCGCCTATGGCACTGCGCAGATCGGCCGTGCCGTGAGCCAGTGGCCAGTAACGCCCATTGTCCCGTATCAGAAGTGCTACGGCATCGATCCGGAAGAGTTCAGCAGCTTCCGCGACGCTCCGGACAGTGAAATCTTCATGGCCTACCTGGACGACCAGCCGGTGGGGCATCTGGTGGTCAGCACCAACTGGAACGGCTTCGCCCACATCGACGAATTGGCGGTGCATGCCCCGGCCCGTCGCCATGGGGTGGCCAAGGCCTTGCTCGACGTGGCGCAATTCTGGAGCCGCAAGAAAAAGCTGCCAGGGATCATGCTGGAAACCCAGAATAACAACCTGGGGGCTTGTCGGCTTTATGAGCGCTGCGGCTATGTGCTCGGCGGCATCGATCACCTGCGTTATCGCGGGATCGACCGGCACACCGCCGAAGTGGCCTTGTTCTGGTACCGGTTGTTCGACGATCCGCTGGGCATGTCGGTCAATGGCTCAGCAACGCCTCGGCTTGTTCCGTAACCAACTCCAGCAGCGATTGGAGCGTGGGTGAAGCGGGCGTGCCGGTCAGGCGCAGGGCGTAGAGGCAGATGGGAATGGCAGGCGACACCGGGCATACGTCCAGCCCGCCACCTTTGGCGCCCGAGGCGGTAAAGGGGTCGACGATGGCCAGGCCTTCGCCGGCCTCGACCATGGCGCGCATCATCTGATGGGTCTGCACACGGATCTGGATCACCGGCGCCGGGCGCAGCGCTCCGAGTTTATGGTCGAACGCAGGGCTCAGCGGGTCATGACCGTCCAGGCCTACCAGTGACTGGCCCGCAAGATCCTGAAGCGAAATGTACTTCTGTCTGGGTTGCAGCCAGCCGTGAGGGGCGAGCAATTGCAGTTTGCCCTGGGCGATCATCTGACAATGGATGTCGGGATGTTCAGGGTCATGCAGGCTCAGACCCAGGTCGCTGTCGCGCAGCAGCAGGCTGCGGACGATCTCCCGGGTCGGCTGGCTGAGCAGCGTGCAAGGCGCATCCGGATAGCGGCGGCGCAGGGCGGCCATGCTGCGGGGCAACAATTGCTGGGCCAGTGGCGGGGTGCAGATGATTCGCAGGGGCGGCGCCTGATAGTGTTTCAAGCTGCTGGCCAAGCGCTGCACCGGCTCGAGGGCGTCGTACACGCCCGTGATGCCGTCACGCAGTTCAAGGGCTTCGCGAGTGGCCTGCAAGCGTCCGCGCACGCTGGCGAACAGCATGAAGCCCAGTTGAGCTTCGGCATCGCGCAGGGTCGACTCGACTTCAGCGACCGGCAATTGCAGCCATTCGGCCGCCGTGCCGAGGTGGCCGGTCTGCAACAGCGCCTGGATCACTTCGATGTGGCGTAATCGCATGCAAGAAGTCCATGTGCGGCAGGTGAGCCATTGAATGGCTGAATCCTAACCCAAGTCCGGGCATGACTTCTGCTTATGTCATAAAGCTATTTGTGGTTCGGGTTCGCGCACCAGTTCGATACCGGACTGCACCAGCAGGAACCTGTCTTCATCGAGCTTGCTGACCCGATCACCGATGGCCAGTTTGTAAGTGGTGACAGGCTCCTTGCCGTTTCCGTCCGGCGACGGGGTCGATTCCTGGAATTCATGCACGGAATAGACGCGACCTTCGGCGTCCCGCGCATGAAATTGTCCGACAAGTACTGCTGCCATTGCTTAGAACCTCTGGAAATAGATCACTCGATTTGCGGTTCTGTAGACCCTGCTCATGCGCGGTAAGTTTTCCTACATAAAAAAAATAGTCCAGACGGCAGGTTTTCGGATTCCCGCTGGTCCAATAGTCCGCCCGATCATCTATAAGTAGATTCCCTTTAATCCCTGGACGAGAACATCTAATGAGTAATGTCTATACAGTGGCCGTTTTAGTGGGAAGCCTGCGCAAGGCTTCGATCAATCGCAAGGTGGCATTGGCCCTGGCGGATCTGGCGCCCGCCAACCTGAAACTGGAGATCGTCGAGATCGGCGACCTGCCGCTCTACAACGAAGACATCGATGCCTCGCCCCCGGCGGCCTATAGCACCTTCCGTCAGCGGGTGGGCGCAGCCGACGCCTTGCTGTTCGTCACGCCGGAATACAACCGCTCGGTGCCGGCACCGCTGAAAAACGCCATCGACGTCGGTTCGCGTCCCTACGGCCAGAGCTGCCTGAGCGGCAAACCGGGTGCGGTGATCAGCGCATCGCCGGGCGCTATCGGCGGGTTTGGCGCCAACCATCATCTGCGCCAGTCCCTGGTGTTCCTCGACGTGCCGTGCATGCAGCAACCGGAAGGCTACCTGAGCAATGCCGGCACGGCGTTCGACGAGGCGGGCAACCTGTCGGAATCGGTGAAGCCTTTTCTGCAGAAGTTCATCAATGCCTATGGCAAGTGGGTCGAGCAGCACAAAAAGGCCTGATGTCCCTGACACCTTAGGCAAACAACTTCCTCTGTGGCGAGGGGATTTATCCCCGCTGGGCTGCGAAGCAGCCCTGAAACCAGGCAACGCGGTGTTTCAGGCAGATTGAGTGAACTCTTATGGGGGCTGCTTCGCACCCCAGCGGGGATAAATCCCCTCGCCACAAGGGGGCTTGCAACACAATCGCTGCTTTACTGAATATTCGGGTTTCCATATATTCGTCCTTCGCTTACCCAGACCTTTTTCCGTCATGCCCAATCCCCACAATCCCGTCGATGTCTTCAAGGCCCTGGCCGACGACACCCGAACCCGCATTGCGCTGTTGGTGGCCCGTGAGGGGGAGTTGTGTGTCTGTGAGCTCACCGCCGCGCTGGACCTGAGCCAGCCGAAAATCTCCCGGCACCTGGCGCAGTTGCGGCATGCCGACCTGCTCAGTGATCGGCGGCAGGGGCAGTGGGTCTACTACCGTCTGCACCCACAATTGCCTGCCTGGATCAGCACGTTGCTGGAGCAGGCGTTGGCGGCCAATGCGGTCTGGCTGGCGGCGGACGTGGCGCGTCTGGGCGCGATGACTGATCGTCCGGTGGCGCGTTGCTGCTGATGTCTTTTCAATCCCTCCTGCAAGGCTGTAGTGCATGCTCGTCGCGTCATTGATTTTCCTCCTGACCATTACCCTGGTGATCTGGCAACCCAAAGGGCTCGGCGTCGGCTGGAGCGCGACGTTTGGCGCGCTGTTGGCATTGCTGAGTGGGGTGGTGCAGATCAGCGACATCCCGCTGGTGTGGCAGATCATCTGGAACGCCACCGGCACCTTCGTTGCGCTGATCATCATCAGCCTGTTGCTGGACGAGGCGGGTTTCTTCGCCTGGGCGGCACTGCACGTGGCCCGGTGGGGGCGGGGCAGTGGGCGCAAGCTGTTTGCGTACATGGTGCTGCTCGGCGCCCTGGTGTCGGCGTTGTTCGCCAATGACGGCGCGGCGCTGATCCTCACGCCTATCGTGATTTCCATGCTGCTGGCCCTGCGCTTTTCCCCGGCGGCGACCCTGGCCTTCGTGATGGGGGCCGGTTTCATTGCCGACACCGCGAGCCTGCCGCTGGTGGTGTCCAATCTGGTGAATATCGTCTCGGCGGACTTCTTCGGCATCGGCTTCAACCGCTACGCGGCGGTGATGGTGCCGGTGAACCTGGTGGCGGTGGCCGCCAGCCTGGCGATCCTGCTGTGGTACTTTCGCCGCGACATTCCCCGTGATTACGACCCGCATCAACTGGACGATCCGGCGAGCGCCATCCACGACACTGCTACGTTCTACGCCGGTTGGGCGGTGCTGGTGATTCTGTTGCTGGGGTGCTTTGCCCTGGAGCCCCTGGGCATTCCCATCAGCGCCATTTCGGCGGTCTGCGCCGCGTTGCTGCTGGCCGTTGCGGCGCGCGGTCACAAGATTTCCACGCGCAAGGTCATGAAAGAAGCGCCATGGCAGATCGTGATCTTTTCCCTGGGTATGTACCTGGTGGTCTATGGCTTGCGTAATGCGGGATTGACCGACTACCTGGCCCGCTGGCTCGACGCGTTCGCCGGTTATGGCGTGTGGGGTGCGGCCATGGGCACCGGGGTGTTGACGGCGTTGCTCTCGTCGGTCATGAACAACCTGCCGACGGTGCTGGTCGGCGCGTTGTCCATCGATGCCAGCCAGGCCACCGGGGCGGTGAAGGAAGCGATGGTCTATGCGAACGTGATCGGCAGCGACCTGGGGCCGAAGATCACGCCGATCGGCAGTCTGGCAACGCTTTTGTGGCTGCACGTGCTGGCGCGCAAGGATATCCGGATTGGCTGGGGGTATTACTTCAAGGTCGGGGTGGTGCTGACGGTGCCGGTGTTGCTGGTGACGTTGGCGGCGCTGGCTTTGCGCTTGTCTTTCTAGACCGTAGTGGCGCTATCGCGAGCAGGCTCGCTCCCACAGGGGATCCATGACAAACACAAAATGTGTGTTCACTGAAGATCCATTGTGGGAGCGAGCCTGCTCGCGATGGAGCCCGCCGAGGCGCTGCAAAGCTCAACCATTGCCCGGCACATCCGGCCACGGATCCGCCACCAGAAACAGCCGCTCGGCTTCTTCCCACTCACCCCCGGCGTTTTCACTCAGGCGCACCATCAATTGCGCCGGGGCCATCGGATCCAGTGCCAGTCGCCAGGCATCCAGTTGCCCGGTGGTCCAGGTCTGCTCCGCCGGATAGTGGGCCGGGGCCAACCAGGCGGCGCGGGGCAGGGGTTGCCAGCGGCCTGGCGGGCGCTGGGCGATGAACGCCGGCCAATCCCGCTGGCGCAACCAACTGCCGCGCAGGTGTCTGGGGTGCGCGCCGCTTGGCGGTTCGGCCTGTCCGGGCCAGGGATAGAGCAAGTAGCCCCCCAGCCAGAGCTCGGAGCGAAACAGCTCGAGGCCAGAGGGTTCAATGCCCAGTGCCGCCAAGGCGTCACGGCTTTCCGGGCGCGCCGAGATCGGCAGTTGATGGTCCCGCAGATGGGTCAGTTTGCGGTCGAGGCGGTCATGACAGCCCGGACCCAGCCATTGCGCGGTGTCCCGGCCATCGCCCTGTTGCGGCCCGAGGTACAGCTTGATTGCCAGTTCCAGATGATGAATGCCGTCCTTGTCGCGCAGCAGCAGGTCGAGTTCCCCCAGGGTATGGCCTTCGCGCCGGATCGGCAGGTTTGCGGCGATCAGTTCGATACCCGGCGCGTGCTGCACAGCAAATTGCCACAACCGTTCGTAATAGAGGCCCAGGCGCTGGGTCCGGCCCTGGGACAGCCAGTGCAGCAGCGGGTAGCTGTCGCGGTCCAGTTGCTGCAGCCAATGTTCCAGCCGGTGCGGGTGTTGCACCCAGTCGCTGCCGGTCAGGGGGTGGCGTTGGGGCCAGGGCGTGTCGATGAGCATCGGCGGGGCGAATATCACCCACGCAAGATCGCGCACCTCGGGATGGCGCAAGCGGCGGGGCAGGTCCAGCAGTTCGGGAAACAGGATCATTTTGCGAGCATAGCCTGTAGGGAAGGCTTAAAGAATTTTGTCTATGGGCCGCTTTCGCCCATAATCGGGTTTTTCGCCCGTCGCAGACCCTCGCAGGAGCCCCATGGAGCAATTTCGCAATATCGGCATCATCGGTCGCCTGGGCAGTTCACAGGTGCTGGACACCGTTCGCCGCCTCAAACGTTTCCTCCTGGAGCGGCATCTGCATGTGATCCTCGAAGATACCATCGCCGAAGTGCTGCCGGGCCACGGCCTGCAAACCTCGTCGCGCAAGATGCTCGGCGAAGTCTGTGACATGGTGATCGTGGTCGGCGGCGACGGCAGCCTGCTGGGCGCCGCACGGGCCCTGGCGCGGCACAACATCCCGGTGCTGGGGATCAACCGTGGCAGCCTCGGCTTCCTGACCGATATCCGCCCCGACGAGCTGGAAACCAAGGTGGCCGAGGTACTCGACGGCCACTACCTGGTGGAAAACCGCTTTCTGCTGCAAGCCGAGGTCCGCCGTCACGCCGAGGCCATCGGCCAGGGCGACGCCCTCAACGACGTGGTGCTGCACCCCGGCAAATCCACGCGCATGATCGAATTCGAGTTGTACATCGACGGCCAGTTCGTCTGCAGCCAGAAGGCCGACGGCCTGATCGTCGCCACGCCCACCGGTTCCACCGCCTATGCGCTCTCCGCCGGTGGCCCGATCATGCACCCCAAGCTCGACGCTATTGTGATTGTGCCCATGTACCCCCATACCTTGTCTGGGCGACCCATCGTGGTCGATGGCAACAGTGAGCTGAAAATCGTCGTGTCCAAGGATATGCAGATCTACCCGCAAGTGTCCTGCGACGGCCAGAACCATTTCACCTGCGCGCCGGGCGACACCATCACCGTCAGCAAGAAGGCGCAGAAGCTGCGCCTGATCCATCCGCTGGATCACAATTATTACGAAGTCTGCCGGACCAAGCTCGGCTGGGGCAGTCGATTGGGGGGCAGAGGCGACTGATGCTCGATCCTGCGCGCAGTTACGATCTGATCGGTGACGTGCACGGATGCGCCCTGACCCTGGAACACCTGCTGGACCGACTCGGTTACCACAAGCAGGGTGGGGTCTGGCGACATCCGTCGCGCATGGCCGTGTTCCTGGGCGATATCATCGACCGTGGGCCGCGGATCCGCGAGGCATTGCATATCGTCCACGACATGGTCGTGGCCGGCCAGGCGTTGTGCATCATGGGCAACCACGAGTTCAACGCCCTGGGCTGGAGCACGCCGGCACCGCCGGGCAGTGGCCAGCGCCATGTGCGTGAGCACACCCCGCGCCATGCCCGCCTGCTCAATGAAACCCTGACCCAGTTCGAGCAGCATCCCGGCGAATGGCACGATTTCCTGCAGTGGTTCTACGAACTGCCGCTGTTTGTCGACGCCGGCCGCTTCCGGGTCGTGCACGCCTGCTGGGATGCCGGCCTGATCGAACCGCTGCGCGGCCTGTTCCCGGACGGTCGGATCAACGAACCGTTTCTCCAGGCCTCGGCGCAGGCGGGCAGTTTCGCCTGCACGGTGTTCGACCGTCTGCTGCGCGGCACCGACATGCGCCTGCCCCACGGCCTGACCCTGACCGGTGGCGACGGCCTGACCCGTTCGTTCTTCCGCACCAAGTTCTGGGAAGACGATCCGAAAACCTACGGCGACATCGTCTTCCAGCCCGATGCCTTGCCCGAGCCGGTGGCCCGCACGCCGCTGTCCCCGGATGAAAAGAACAACCTGCTGCGCTACGGCGTCGATGAGCCCCTGCTGTTCGTCGGCCACTACTGGCGCAGCGGCAAACCCGCGCCGATCCGCTCGAACCTGGCCTGCCTGGACTACAGCGCGGTGCTCTACGGCAAACTGGCCGCCTACCGCCTGGACCAGGAAACCCAGCTGGATCCGCACAAGTTCGTCTGGGTCGATGTGGAGCGGCCGGAGGTGGTGAAATGAGCCCGCACTTGTGGGAGCCGAGCTTGCTCGCGATAGCGGCGGATCAGTCGACAACGATTGCCGCGAATGTTTTCTTGAGGATCTGCCATGGATGATTCGACGTTCGACCAACTGGAAGCCGCGCTTCTCGCTGCTCCTGGAAACGTTGCACTGCTGACGATGCTGGTGAAAGCCAGCATCGAGCGCAATGAATACGAGCGCGGACTTGAACTGTTGCCAACCGATCTCGAGCGCATGAGCGACGCCAGGGCCCTCAAGCTGGCAGCGGCCGAATTGTGTATCGCGGCAGGGCAGGCACAACGGGCTCTTCAGTTGATTGAGGGAGACGAGCCCGCCGCTCGGATGCTCAGGGCGAGGGCGCTCGCAGCCCTGGAGCAGCTCAAGGAGGCCCGGGTTGAGTACCGCGCCGCGGTCGATGCCAATCCGGCACTCGAAGACATGGCGCTGTGGCGCCGGTTGAATGTCTCCGTCACTGACTTTTCCGCCGCACAGGGGCGTCCGCGCCTGCGGGTGATTTCCAACGACGACACCGACCAGAGCGAGGTCAAGCGTCTGCTGGTGCCGGAAAAGGAAGTCCTGACCTTCGACGATATCGGCGGCCTGGACGAACTGAAGAAAACCATTCACAAAAAGATCATCCTGCCTTACCAGAAGCCGGGCCTGTTTCAGCGTTTTCGCAAACGGGTCGGCGGTGGCGTGTTGCTCTATGGACCTCCGGGATGCGGTAAGACCATGCTGGCACGCGCCACGGCGGGTGAGTGCAAGGCGACGTTTTTCAACGTAGCTATCTCCGATGTGCTTGATATGTATATCGGCGAATCCGAGCGCAAACTGCACGCATTGTTCGAACAGGCACGTGCCCAGGCGCCGGCGGTGATGTTTTTCGACGAAGTCGAGGCGTTGGGCGGCAAGCGTTCCAACACGCGGGACTCGACCTCTTCGAAGCTGGTCAGCCAGTTCCTGTCTGAGATGGACGGTTTCACCCAGGATAACCATGGTGTATTGATTCTTGCCGCAACCAACGTGCCTTGGTCGGTGGATTCGGCATTCAGGCGCCCGGGGCGGTTTGACCGGGTGCTGTTCGTGCCCCCGCCTGACCGACCTGCTCGGGAAAACATGCTCAGGTTGATGATGCAAGGCCGCCCGGTGGCCGAGGACATCGACTTTGCGTTCCTGGCGAAAAATACCTCGGGCTTTTCCGGCGCGGACCTCGGTGAACTGGTGGAGACCGCGGCTGACGAAGCGATCGAAGAGTCCATTGGCAGCGCCGCCGAGCAACCCATCTGCGACCGGCATTTCAAACAGGCGCTGAAAGAGGTGCGGGCGACGACCCTGGAATGGCTGACCACGGCGCGCAACTATGCACGCTACGCCAACGAAGGCAATCAGTACGACGAGGTGCTGGCGTTCCTCGACAAACACGGGAAGGGCCGCTGATGGCGCAGTACGGTGGGTATCGCATCGAAGACGAACCGCGTCCCGGCAGTCTTGCCAAATGGGCGGTGGCGCCGTTCTGGCCGTTGCTGGGGTTGATGCTCGGCGGTGCCTGGCTGGGCCTGCCATGGTTTGTCTTCAATTCCATTGCGGTAGGCAGCCCGACCCGCGTGCGGGAATGGTTGCTGGCCGCCGCCGGCCTGGTCGGCAGCCTGGTGATCGGCTGGGTGCTGATGCAATGGGTGGGCGCCGGTTATATCCAGAGTCAGGCGCAGATCCAATACGCCTTGCTGATCCTGGTGGTGTGGAAGCTTGCCATCGGCTATCTGCTGTTCATGCAGCAGAACGCAACGATTGAGATCTATCAATATTATGGCGGCGTGCTGAACCGCTTCGGTTTGCCGGTGGTCCTGGTTGGCGCGTTCGTGCTCAAGGGCATGGTCGTCAAGTGGGTGCCTGCCACGCTTTGGTATCTGGTGATGAGTTGATGAATAACGATTATCTGCTGCAACTGGCTTACCAGCGCCTGCAAGCCGATCAGCATGACGGCGCCATCGACACGTTACGCCAACTGCTTGCCAACGATCCGGATTCAGCCGAGGCCCATGCCTTGTTGGCCATCTGCCTGATGAACATGCGTCGGGTGTACGCGGCCAAACGCGAGGTGCAACTGGCGCTGACGCTCGATGCGCAACTGCCGTTGGCCCACTACGCAGCCACCCAGGTCGCCATTGCGTTGCGCAAATTCAAGCTGGCTCAGGAACACCTGACGCAGTTGCTGGATATGGAGCCGATCAACCCGCTGAACTACCGCACGCTGGCCGAGTTGTATCAATTGACCGGCCGCCTGGCACAAAGCCGCGAGCCGCTGGAAAAAGCGCTGGAGCTGGCCCCTGACGATGCAGCGAACCTGGTGGCCATGGCCCGGTTTCATCGCGCCAGCGGTGATCGGGAGCAGGCGTACCGGTTTGCCCGGCAGGCCTTGCAGGCCGATCCGGGAAATACCGCGGCAGTGGTGGTGCTCGGGCATCTACTGCTGCGTGAAGGCGACGTCGAGGGCGCTCGGGAGCATGCCATCTGGGCTTTGCAGGAAAATGCCAATGACCGCGCCGCGCTGCATTTGCTCACCGCCGTCAAGGCCCGCAGCAGTCTGTGGCTGGGAGCATGGTGGCGATACAACAGTTGGATGAGCGAGCGCAGTGCCAGTCGTGCCACCGTGGTGCTGCTGCTCATGTTCGTGGTCTATCGCGTGGTAGTCATCACCCTGACGGCCCAAGGCTATGGGCAAGTGGCCCAGGCCATTGATTGGTTATGGCTGGGTTTTGCCGCGTATACCTTTGCCGCGCCGCAGATGTTCCGGCGTTCCCTGGAGAAAGAGCTGGCGCAGGTCAAGCTGTCCAGGGAATTCTAAATAATTGGAGGTTGTTCAAATATGTCGTCTTTTGCCCAAATGATCGAAAACATCACCCCCGACATCTACCAGAGCCTGAAGCTGGCCGTGGAAATCGGTAAATGGGCCGATGGCAACAAGCTCACCGCCGAGCAGCGCGAGCTGTCCTTGCAGGCGATGATCGCCTGGGAGATCCAGAACCTGCCTGAAGAAGAGCGCACCGGCTACATGGGCCCGCAGGAGTGCCAGTCGAAATCGATCGAAGTGCCGAACATCCTGTTCAAGTCGGATGCAATCCATTGATCGAGATCGGCCGCGGTGCAATCAGCAAGATGTCGGCGCGCCTGGACGGGGCGACCGTTCAATATGCCTTCCGCCTGGGCGATGTCGAGGTGCCGGTCAACCCGTTGATCGGCAGCACGGTGCGCCTGGAGTTCCTTGGCGCAATCCATTGCAGCCACTGTGGACGCCGGACCAAGACCAGCTTCAGCCAGGGCTATTGCTACCCCTGCATGACCAAGCTGGCGCAATGCGATATCTGCATCATGAGCCCCGAACGCTGCCATTTCGAGGCAGGCACCTGCCGTGAGCCGGCCTGGGGCGAGCAGTTCTGCATGACCGACCATGTGGTGTACCTGGCGAACTCCTCAGGCGTGAAGGTCGGGATCACCCGCGCCACGCAACTGCCGACCCGCTGGCTGGACCAGGGTGCCAGCCAGGCGCTGCCGATCCTGCGGGTTGCTACCCGCCAGCAGTCGGGATTCGTCGAAGACCTGTTCCGCAGCCAGGTGGCGGACAAGACCAATTGGCGCGCCTTGCTCAAGGGCGATGCGGTTGCGGTGGACCTGCCGAAGATCCGCGATTCGCTGTTCGAAAGCTGCGCCGAGGGATTACAGGGGTTGCAGGAACGATTCGGCCTGCAGGCGATCCAGACCATAGCGGACGTCGAACCCCTCGAGATCCGCTACCCGGTTGAGCAGTACCCGGCCAAGATCGTCAGCTTCAACCTGGACAAGGACCCGGTTGCCGAAGGCACGCTGCTGGGGATCAAGGGCCAGTACCTGATTTTCGACACCGGCGTGATCAACATTCGTAAATACACGGCTTACCAGCTCGCCGTGCATCAGTAGAAGGATTCGACCCATGCGCACCGAACAACCGAAGATGATCTACCTGAAGGACTATCAGGCGCCCGAGTACCTGATCGACGAGACGCACCTGACCTTCGAGTTGTTCGAGGACCACAGCCTGGTCCATGCGCAACTGGTGATGCGTCGCAACCCCGAGCGCGGTGCCGGGCTGCCGCCGCTGGTACTCGACGGGCAGCACCTGGAGCTGGTCTCGATCAAGCTCGACGACGCCGACCTGGCCTCGGGCGACTACCAGTTGGACGACAGCCACCTGACCCTGCAACCCAAGACCCAGGCGTTCACGGTCGACACCACGGTGCGGATCCACCCGGAAACCAACACGGCCCTGGAGGGCCTGTACAAATCCGGCGGCATGTTCTGCACCCAGTGCGAGGCCGAAGGTTTCCGCAAGATCACCTACTACCTCGACCGTCCGGACGTCATGAGCAAGTTCACCACCACCGTGGTGGCCGAGCAGCACAGCTATCCGGTGCTGCTGTCCAACGGCAACCCGATTGCCAGCGGCCCCGGCGAAGACGGCCGGCACTGGGTGACCTGGGAAGATCCGTTCAAGAAACCCGCCTACCTGTTCGCCTTGGTGGCCGGTGACCTGTGGTGCGTCGAAGACACCTTCACCACCATGACCGAGCGCAGCGTGGCGCTGCGCATCTACGTCGAGCCGGAAAACATCGACAAATGCCAGCACGCCATGACCAGCCTGAAGAAGTCGATGCGCTGGGACGAGGAGGTGTACGGCCGTGAATACGACCTGGACATCTTCATGATTGTCGCGGTCAACGACTTCAACATGGGCGCCATGGAGAACAAGGGCCTCAATATCTTCAACTCCAGCGCCGTGCTGGCCCGCGCCGAGACCGCCACCGACGCCGCGCACCAGCGGGTCGAGGCCATCGTTGCCCACGAATATTTCCATAACTGGTCGGGCAACCGCGTGACCTGCCGCGACTGGTTCCAGCTGTCGCTCAAGGAAGGCTTCACGGTGTTCCGCGACGCCGGGTTCTCGGCCGACATGAACTCCGCCACCGTCAAGCGTATCCAGGATGTGGCCTACCTGCGTACCCACCAGTTCGCCGAAGATGCCGGCCCCATGGCTCACGCGGTGCGCCCGGACAGCTTCATCGAGATTTCCAACTTCTACACCCTGACCGTGTATGAAAAGGGCTCGGAAGTGGTCGGCATGATCCACACGCTGCTGGGGCCTGAGGGCTTCCGCAAGGGCAGCGATCTGTATTTCCAGCGCCATGACGGCCAGGCCGTGACCTGCGACGATTTCGTCAAGGCCATGGAAGATGCCAACGGCGTCGACCTGACCCAGTTCAAGCGCTGGTACAGCCAGGCCGGTACGCCACGGCTGGCGGTGAGCGAGTCCTACGATGCGACCGCCAGGACCTACAGCCTGACCTTCCGCCAGAGCTGCCCGCCGACCCCGGACAAGGCGGAAAAACTGCCCTTCGTGATTCCCGTTGAGCTGGGCCTGCTGGACAGCAAGGGCGCCGAGATACCCCTGCGCCTGAGCGGTGAAGCAGCGGCCAACGGTACGTCCCGGGTGATTTCGGTGACCGAGGCCGAGCAGACCTTCACCTTCGTCGACATCGCTGAAAAGCCATTGCCTTCGCTGCTGCGCGGTTTCTCGGCGCCGGTGAAGCTGAGCTTCCCGTACGACCGTAACCAACTGATGTTCCTGATGCAGCACGACAGCGACGGCTTCAACCGTTGGGATGCCGGTCAGCAGCTGTCGGTGCAGGTGTTGCAGGAACTGATCGCCCAGCATCAGCAGGGCACGAGCCTGGTGCTCGACCCGCGTCTGATTACTGCCTTGCGCACGGTGCTGTCGGACGAATCCCTGGATCAGGCCATGGTCGCGGAAATGCTCTCGCTGCCAAGCGAAGCCTATCTGACGGAAATCAGCGAAGTGGCCGACGTCGAGGCGATCCATGCCGCCCGTGAGTTCGCCCGCCAGCAACTGGCCGACAACCTGTTCGAAGCCCTGTGGCTGCGCTACGAGGCCAACCGCGACTTGTCGAAGCGCACGCCGTATGTGGCCGAAGCCGAGCATTTTGCCCGCCGAGCCTTGCAGAACATTGCGCTGTCGTACCTGATGCTGACCGACAAGCCCGAGGTGTTGAGCGCGACCCTGGAGCAGTTCGACAGCGCCGACAACATGACCGAACGCCTGACTGCGCTGGCGGTGCTGGTCAATTCGCCGTTCGAAACCGAGAAGGCCCACGCCCTGGAAGTGTTCGCGGAGAACTTCAAGGGCAACCCGCTGGTCATGGACCAGTGGTTCAGCGTCCAGGCTGGCAGCCCGTTGCCGGGTGGCCTGGCGCGGGTCAAGGCGTTGATGGAGCACCCGGCGTTCAACATCAAGAACCCGAACAAGGTGCGGGCGCTGATCGGTGCATTTGCCGGGCAGAACCTGATCAACTTCCACGCCGCCGACGGTTCGGGCTACCGTTTCCTGGCGGACCTGGTCATCCAGCTCAACGGTTTCAACCCGCAGATCGCCTCGCGGCAACTGGCGCCGCTGACCCGCTGGCGCAAGTACGACAGCGCCCGCCAGGCGCTGATGAAAGCCGAACTGGAACGCATCCTGGCGTCCGGCGGGCTGTCCAGTGATGTGTTCGAAGTGGTGAGCAAGAGCCTGGCTTGACTCGATTGATCGTTCCCATGCAGGAACACTGATCGTTCCCACGCTCCGCGTGGGAACGCATCTGGTGACGCTCTGCGTCACGCCCCAAAGCGGACGCGGAGCGTCCATGGCTGCATTCCCACGCGGAGCGTGGGAACGATCGATAACCGGAGCGCATCCTGGCGTCCGGCGGGCTGTCCAGTGATGTGTTCGAGGTGGTGAGCAAGAGCCTGGCTTGACTCGATTGATCGTTCCCATGCAGGAACACTGATCGTTCCCACGCTCCGCGTGGGAACGCATCTGGTGACGCTCTGCGTCACGCCCCAAAGCGGACGCGGAGCGTCCATGGCTGCATTCCCACGCGGAGCGGGGGAACGATCGATAACTGGAACGCATCCTGGCGTCCGGCGGGCTGTCCAGTGATGTGTTCGAGGTGGTGAGCAAGAGCCTGGCTTGATTCGATTGATCGTTCCCATGCAGGAACACTGATCGTTCCCACGCTCCGCGTGGGAACGCATCTGGTGACGCTCTGCGTCACGCCCCAACGCGGACGCGGAGCGTCCATGGCTGCATTCCCACGCGGAGCGTGGGAACGATCGATACCGACCCTCGTCTGAAATACAGCCATCACCCCACCGAATACCCCGCCATTCACCCCCCGCGCCAACCCCCCCTGGTTAACAAAAGATAACGCGGCGTCGATTGTCAGGCCTTCCGAAAGCCCGATAGGATAGGTCAGCTTCCGAAGTGGCTCTAGATTGCAGGTTTGCGCCCCGATCGAGTTGCTTACGGCGCCCTGAAAGGTCGAATGGCCTAACAATAATAATGGGGAAAAGGTCTATGAACGAGCCTGTCATGGCCGTGGGTCGCGCCCGCAAGCCGATGCTGCGCCGAGTCGCGTTGCTGGCCTCGGCGTTCTCGCTGCTGGGCTCTGTCGTGCTGTCGGCACCAGCGCTGGCCGTTGCGGCCACCACCACCGATGTCATCTATTCGGTCGAATCGGCCAAGGCCAGCAAGACTCTGATGCTCGATGTGGTCCACGCCGGTCAGCGCCTGGTGGCGGTCGGTGATCGTGGGCACATTGTCTATTCGGATGATCAGGGCAGTTCCTGGACCCAGGCCAAGGTGCCGACCCGCCAACTGCTCACCGCCGTATTCTTCGTCGATGACAAGCACGGCTGGGCCGTGGGGCATGATGCGCAGATCCTCGCCAGCGAAGACGGGGGCAGCACCTGGACCCGGCAGTTCGAAGACCTTACCCGTGAAGCGCCGCTGCTGGACGTATGGTTCAAGGACGCCAGCAATGGCTTCGCCGTAGGCGCCTACGGTGCGTTGCTTGAAACCACCGATGGCGGCAAACACTGGGAAAACGCCAGCGACCGCCTCGACAACGAAGATCAATTCCACCTCAACGCCATCGCCGCAGTGAAAGACGCCGGGCTGTTCATCGTCGGCGAGGCCGGCAGCATGTTCCGTTCCACCGACTGGGGCCAGACCTGGGAAAAGCTCGAAGGCCCGTACGAAGGCTCGTTGTTTGGCGTCATCGGCACCGCCGAGCCGTCGACGCTGCTGGCCTACGGCTTGCGCGGCAACCTCTACCGTTCCACCGATTTCGGCGGCTCCTGGGAGCAGGTCGAACTCAAGGCTGGCCGGGGCGCCCTGGAGTTCGGCTTGTCCGGGGCGACCTTGCTGGCGGACGGCTCCATCGTGATCGTCGGCAACGGCGGCAGTGTGCTGCGCAGCACCGACGACGGCGTGACCTTCAGTGTCTTCAACCGCCCGGACCGGATTTCCGTGGCAGCCGTCACGGCGGCGGGCAACGGCAACCTGGTCCTGGCCGGACAGGGGGGCGTGCGCATCACCACGGCCAACGGCGCTGAACTGAACAAATGAGCCGCGCATATGAGTCGGGCACAATAACAAGAAGGCGGACCCCATGAGCAGTCATCACCAAGACAAGGCGACGTTCCTCGAGCGCCTGATTTTCAACAACCGCCCGGCAGTGATCGTCATTTGCCTGCTGGTCAGCATTTTCCTGTTCTGGCAGGCCACGCTGATCCGTCCGTCCACCAGTTTCGAAAAAATGATCCCCCTCGAGCATCCGTTCATCGAGAAGATGCTCGAACATCGCAACGACCTGGCGAACCTGGGCAACACGGTGCGGATTTCCGTGGAAGCCACCAACGGCGACATCTTCTCCAAGGACTACATGGAGACCCTGCGCCAGATCCATGACGAGGTCTTCTACATTTCCGGTGTCGACCGTTCCGGCCTCAAGTCGCTGTGGAGCCCGAGCGTGCGCTGGACCGAAGTGACGGAAGAGGGCTTTGCCGGCGGCGAGGTGATTCCCCAGAGTTACAACGGCTCGGCCGACAGCCTCGACCTGCTGCGCAACAACGTGCTCAAGTCCGGCCAGGTCGGGCGCCTGGTGGCCAACGATTTCAAATCGAGTATCATCGACATCCCGCTGCTGGAGTCTTACCCGGACCCGCAGGACCAGGGCAAGTTGCTGAAGCTGGACTACCAGAAGTTCTCCCACGAGCTCGAAGACAAGATCCGTCACAAGTTCGAAGCCCAGAACCCCAATGTGCAGATCCACATCGTCGGTTTCGCCAAGAAGGTCGGTGACCTGATCGATGGCTTGATCATGGTGGTGCTGTTCTTCGGCGTGGCCTTCGTCATCACCTTGATCCTACTGTACTGGTTCACCCACTGCATGCGCAGCACCATCGCGGTGTTGAGCACCACGCTGGTGGCGGTGGTCTGGCAGTTGGGGCTGATGCACGCGGCCGGGTTCGGGCTGGATCCGTATTCGATGCTGGTGCCGTTCCTGATCTTCGCCATCGGCATTTCCCACGGGGTGCAGAAAATCAACGGCATCGCCTTGCAGTCCAGCGAGGCGGACAACGCCCTGACGGCGGCGCGACGCACGTTCCGGCAATTGTTCCTGCCGGGGATGATCGCAATCCTGGCGGATGCGGTCGGCTTCATTACCTTGCTGATCATCGACATCGGCGTGATCCGCGAGCTGGCCATCGGTGCGTCCATCGGCGTGGCGGTGATCGTGTTCACCAACCTGATCCTGCTGCCGGTGGCCATTTCCTACGTCGGCATCAGCAAGCGCGCCGTCGAGCGCAGCAAGAAGGACGCAACCCGCGAGCATCCGTTCTGGCGGGCGCTGTCGAACTTCGCCAGCGCCAAGGTCGCGCCGGTGTCCATTGCCCTGGCGGTGCTCGCCTTCGGTGGGGGCCTGTGGTACAGCCAGAACCTGAAGATCGGCGACCTGGACCAGGGCGCACCGGAACTGCGTCCGGACTCGCGCTACAACCAGGACAACAATTTCATCATCAGTAATTACTCCACCAGTTCCGACGTACTGGTAGTGATGGTCAAGACCAAGGCCGAAGGGTGTTCGCGCTATGAAGCCATGGCCCCCATCGATGAGCTGATGTGGAAGATGCAGAACACCGAGGGCGTGCAGTCGGCGATCTCCCTGGTGACCGTGTCCAAGCAGATGATCAAGGGCATGAACGAGGGCAACCTGAAATGGGAAACCCTGTCGCGCAACCCGGATGTGTTGAACAACTCCATTGCCCGGGCCGATGGCCTGTACAACAACAGTTGCTCCCTGGCACCGGTGCTGGTGTTCCTCAATGACCACAAGGCCGAGACCCTGGACCGTGTGGTGAAAGCAGTGCAGGTGTTTGCCAAGGAAAACAATCGCGATGGCCTGGAGTTCATCCTCGCCGCCGGTAACGCCGGCATCGAGGCGGCCACCAACGAAGTGATCAAGGAATCGGAACTGACCATCCTGATCCTGGTGTACATCTGCGTGGCGACCATGTGCATGATCACCTTCCGTTCCTGGGCGGCGACCTTGTGCATCGTGTTGCCGCTGGTGCTGACCTCGGTGCTGGGCAACGCCCTGATGGCCTTCATGGGCATCGGCGTGAAAGTCGCGACCCTGCCGGTGGTGGCGTTGGGCGTGGGGATTGGCGTGGACTATGGCATCTACATCTACAGCCGTCTGGAAAGCTTCCTGCGGGCCGGGTTGCCATTGCAGGAAGCGTATTACCAGACGCTGAAGTCCACCGGTAAAGCCGTACTGTTCACCGGCCTGTGCCTGGCGATCGGTGTGTGCACCTGGATCTTCTCGGCCATCAAGTTCCAGGCCGATATGGGCCTGATGCTGACCTTCATGCTGCTGTGGAACATGTTCGGTGCGTTGTGGCTGTTGCCGGCATTGGCACGGTTCCTGATCAAGCCCGAGAAGCTGGCGGGGCAGCGGGGTAATTCGTTGTTTGCTCACTGACCGGATCAAGGCCAGCACAGAGCCCCTGTGGCGAGGGGATTTAGCGAAACGTCGCACCGCCCCGCTGGACTGCGCAGCAGTCCCAAAAACCTGACACACCAGTGTGTCAGGTTGATTGAGGTGACAGAGTTGGGGTCGCTTCGCGACCCAGCGGGGATAAATCCCCTCGCCACAAGTGCGGTATCTCAAGGCTGCACTTTCATCGCAATCAAGGCGCCAACGGCAAGAACCTGCTCTGCGCCAGCGACTTGCTGATCTGCCCCCGGTGCACGTTCACCACCGCATAAGGGCTGGTGGCCTTGGCCAGCAGTGAGTGGTAGTGCTCCTTGCGTTGTTCCTTGGTCTTGAGGTGCGCGACGCTGAAGTTTTCTTTCGGCGTGTCGGCCGCTTCGTAATGAAAATGCGCATACCAGATCGCAAAGCCGTCACGGTCGTTGATGGCGTATTCCTGGAGGAAGTCCTTGCGGGCGCCTTGCAGGGCCGTGCGATCGCCGAGCCGGGCCACCTGTATCAGGTTTTTCTCGAACAGGAACCGCAGGTTGCCGTCGGTGGGTGGCAGTTTCAGGCTCAGTTCGATACGCACGTCACTGCCCTTGGCGGTCAGGTTGGCGGCAGCGTCTGACAACTGCCGACCCAGTGCCTCGTTTGCCGGGGTGCGTGAGGCTGGCGATGCGGTGAGCGCCCGGTCGAGTTCTTCGGAAAGCGTGCGGAAGTGGCTAGCCTCATTGTTGAGGATTTCCTCGATTTCCTGAGGATGACGGCAGTGGGTCTTGTAGCTTTCAGCGCGGCTCATGCGCTTGTCCAGTTCGTCGAGCAGTTCTCGCCCATGGGCCCGGATCGCCTTGATCGATCGCGTCTGGGGCGCCGGGGTCGGACGGCGTACGTCGACCACATCCCAGACATCCTCGTGGCGCGAATAGGTGGCGAGTACTTGGTTGTTGCCTCCGGAGCGCATTTCGACGACTTCGATTGGCAGGCTCGTGCCGGCGGGTTTCAGGTCGCCGATCAAGACGCCATTGTGGCGGGTTCTGATCAACTTTTTCTGCGGCAGCCCGGCGCCGGTCCTGGGGCGTTTCGGCGTACGCTTGCGCGGTTTTGGCTCGGGTTTGATTTCAGCGGCGAGTTTGCTGGAGACCTCCTGGTAAAGACCCTCGACCAGTTTGACCAGCCTGTCGAAATAGGATTCGTTGATGTCGTCCAGGTAAAGGGCCTTTGTCCCCTTCAACGTATCCAGGGTCTTGCCGTAATGCTCGGTCAGGCTGGTCAGTACCTCGAGTTTTTCCGCCGGGGAGACGTCGTATGTTTGCAGGTCCCAATGGGAGCGCATGTGCTCCATCAATGGCATGAGAATGCGAAGCAGGCGGTTGGGCAGGGCGGATTGCCGGTTTTTCACCGACAGTACGGGGAGTGTTGAGAGCTGCATGGTTTTGCTGCCGATGGCGTTTCTCTCATCCGAGGGACGGTTCCTGGTCAGACGTTCGAACGCCCGTACGCCCGATTCATCGAGGTTCGATAGCCGCTCAAGGTAATCGTCCTTGAGTTCCAGCCAGTGGATCGCCTGGTCATTGATGTCACTCTTGATGTCGAGGAACTTCCAATAGGCGTCGGCGTCGCGGGCGGCAATTTCCCTGATGTCGGCATGCTCTCCAAACTGGGGATGTGCTCGCTGGATGGCCACGCGCTCCCTTTCGACGATCAGGAACGCCTTGCGGGCGTTGTTGATCACGTTTTCCATGAGCACATGCATGTAGCCGGACGGGAAAGCGATGCCCAGGCTGGTACGTTCGGCCGCGCTGTTCGCCAGCGTCAGGTACATCTCGGTCTGCTCCTTGAGCAGGTCATAGAAAATCTTGCGTTTCGCTGCCCGTTGGGCTTCGGTGTAGTTGCTGCCTTCTTCGGTCCGGGTCATGACTTGCTGGGCCACGTCCAGGGCTTTTTGCCGATCGGCATCTTGCGCCTCCAACCGGTTGGATTCGTCGGTCAACTGCTTGGCCCGCTCCAGGTTGACACGCCGCTGTGCCTCCACCCGCTTGGGTGGAGCTCCGCCGAGCAGACGCAGGCGCAAATCCAGGTGCCAGTGTCCGTTTGTATCGACTCGCAGCGGCGGACCGTTCTTGTCGGGGTCAAGTGGATCGAGCGGGTCGACGATGGTTGCACCGCCGCCGGCTTCAGGCGTGACCCGATAGAAGGCATCTTCAACCTTGGCATGCCATTTACTGTCGATCACGTACAGGCCCTTGTAGGGGCCGTTCTCAATCGGTGTGGGCGGGGAAGTGGGACGCGCTACCTGCAAGCGCAACAGCCGCTCCTGGAGCGCCGGCGTCAGGCGACCACTGGCCCTGGCGAAACCGAGGTCCAGGCGCCCGCTGCCGGTATCGGTGTGGGCGTCAGGCAAGGTGACGGTGCCCTCCACGAGGGTGGGCGCCTGCGGTGCAGGCCACTGCTCGGCGATGGCGCGCGGAGCGGGGGGACGCATGGTTTGTTCCTTTATCGATTCGGGCACGGTCGCGCGAGCCGCCGGCCCATGACCGGAGGGCAGCTGGCTCACCAGCAGGGCCAGGTTGACGAGGAAATCGACGGCGGCAAGCTCCCGGGCCACCGGGTCCTCACCGGTCAGCGCCGGAATGTCTTGTTGGGCGCTGGCCATCAGGTTCCAGAGCCAGACAGTAGTCATGGCCGGGCCGCGTAGCAAAGGAAACAGCAAGGTGTTGAACAGCAGGCCGCCGCCTTCGAGCAACACCGCCCAGCGGCTCTCGCTATTGGACACCGAATCCCGGTCGGCCTGGATGACCAGGGCTTGGGCGTTGCAGCCGTAGAGGTACTGCATCAGCTCGCCCTCCTGCAACGATTGCAGCAGCTCGCCGCGGGTATCGTCGATGGCGAGGGTGGCTGGGGCGGGTTTGTCGGGGACACTGAATTCGTCACCGGTGAAGAACCGCACGATGTGGGGTTCCAGGAATCCGCCGTTGGCGTAGATCGGACGTGCGGAGTCAGACAACCAGGTCAGGATGCTGTCCTGCAGGCTTGCGGTGGCGGCGATGGCCTGCAACAGCGCTTCGCGTGTGGGGAACTCTTGCAGCGAGGGCGCGTAGAGCGGTCGATACAACAGATGCGGGCCGATGGCGGTGTCCTGGGCTTCGATGACGAACATGTTGGTGACGATATCGGGCTGGGCCTGGGGCTTGCGCAGCAAACCCAGGTGGCGAATCACCACCGGGCGACCCTCGACTTGCTGGCTCGCCGCGTCGGGTTGCAGGACGGCTTCCAGCAGGCGCAGGCCTTGGCGCGTCATGCCGTTCTCGTGGTTCAGCATCTGCTTCAAGGCCTCGAGCATCAGTTGTGCCGGGAGCTGCTCGGCAAAGATCCGTTGCCGGTTCTGAGCCTGGGGCGACTCGCCGAGTAAGTGCTGTTGCAGATAGCGAGGATAGGTCGCACCAATATCCACCTGTTCGATCAACCCGGTTATAAAACCCGGCGTCAGCCAGGCCGGCAGCGTCTGGCCCAGGTGATGGCTGAGGCTGAAGGTGCCGCTGGGGCGAGCGACGAGATTGTGGATGGCCAGTTCGGTCAGGCTCATCTGCCGCTTCTCGGTAAGGCCGATGGTCCCGGGATAGCCCGCCGAAACGCTGAACGTCAGCAGCACATCGTCGGGCTGGTAGCGGCTCGATGGCAGCTTGTCCGGATTGCTGTCGTTGGCCTGCCGCAGACGGGTGAGCAGGGCGTCGGCGGTAAAGGCCTTGATGTCGTCGATGCCGCTGAAAAAGGTCTGGCCCTGGTGGCGTTTCTTGGCGCTGGCCAGGACCAGGCTGTAGTGCTGGAATGTCGTCTGGTCGACGACGGAGGCGTTTTTCAGCCATTGGGGCAACTGCGGCCCAAGGCGGGCCGAGGTGTCGGGCGAGGGGAGGGGCGTCTCCAGCAGCAAGCGCGCCGGGTCGCTCAAGTCGGTGTAGAGGCGCTTCAGGTCCGGCAGGTCGATCCGGGCCGGCAGTTGCACAGCCTCCAGGTCGGCCAATTGCTGCTCCAGCAACATGGCCGCCTGGCGCTCGAAGACGTTATCGCTGATCTCGTAGCGCTGGCAGGTAATGGTGTCGACGGTGTACTGGTCGGCAATCAACTCGCCCCAATGCTGATTGAAGGCCTCCAGGGAGGCAAAGGACTGCACGGCGCCGCCGGGGCTGCACAGCAGGAACTCGCTGGTGCCGTTCGTGACGCGGACCAGCAGGATATCGCTGCCGACCAACACGGTGCGGGTGCTGCCCTGGGTGAGCCGGGTTTCCAGGTTGTAGGCGTATACCGGTGCCTGTCGGTTGAGACACAAGCGTAGCGCCCGGTCCGGCCAGCGGACGATCTGGTCCAGGGCCGCCCGCGCCGTATCCGTGAGGCCGGGCTGTTGCAGCCCACGAATGCTCAGTGTGTTTCTGAGTACATCGCTGAGCCAGCGCCAGCGGCTGCCCGTAGCGGTTTGTTCGCCGCTGCCGATGGCGTCGTTCCAGTAACGGACCTGCGCATTCTCCAGCCCGATCGGTACGGTCCAGGCCAGTTCAAGTAGCGATTTCCTGATGATCTGCATGTCCAGTCGCTGCTCGCCTGCCCAAACGCGACTTGGCGGGTTGTCGGAGAGAAAACAGTCGAGCTTTCCCCGTGGGCTGAAGTCTGGTGGCGTGCCGGTGGCCAGGTACTCGAGGACCACGGACATCAAAGGCTGGAAGTGCCAGCCGCGTGCGTCTGCATCCGGCGTCGCCAATTGGGTCTTGGAGAGGTCGATCTCAAGCCAGGGATCTCTTTTCTTGAGAGCCTGCTCGAGCAGGTCTTGGGCAACCTGTTCCAGGGTCGGGCGACTGGCGAATTGCAGGCTGACGCGTTGGGCCAAAGCGGGGATCGAGTCGGTGGTGGAGGAGGTGGTCATGAGAAGTCCTTTTCACAAACATGACCGTCGGGATGACGGCGTGAAAAGTATCGACTGCTCTGTCTGGTGCGGGTGGTACATAGATACCACCGCGACTGGGAAGAAGTGTGCCGGGTTTGGCGGCCGGCGGGGGATCAGCTGGGGTCGTTGCCCAATACCACATTCAACGCGCTGCGGGCATCATCCAGTTGTACCAGCGTGGCATGGCGGGCGCCGAGGGCGTCGCGATTCTCGATGGCGGTGAGGATCGCCTTGTGCCGTGGCATCGCCAGTTCATGCAGGTTGGGCCGCTGGTTGGAATGCTTGAGCGCTTCGGCGATGGCCACCGACAGCATGTTGCACAGGTTGGCGAGCAGGTCGTTGTGGGTGGCGTCGGCGATCCGGCTGTGGAAATCCAGGTCCGGTTGCAGCAGCGCTTCGGGCGTCGGTGCCGCGTCCATGCGTTCGTAGGCTTCGCGGATGGAGGCGATGTCATCGTCGGTGGCGAACTGTGCGGCCAGGGCGGCGGCGGCCGGTTCGATGATACTGCGCACGCTGGTCAGCAAACCGAAGAACTCGTTCTGCGGGCTGCTCTGCATCAGCCAGTGCAACACATCCGGATCCAGCATGTGCCATTCCCGACGGGCCTTGACCACCGTGCCCACTCGCGGCCGCGAATACACCAGGCCCTTGGCGACCAGCACCCGCGTGGCTTCACGCAGTACCGGACGGCTCACGGCGTACTCTTCGCACAACAAGGCCTCGGCGGGCAGTTTGTCGTCGGGCTTGAAGCGTCCGGAGACGATTTGCATGCCCAGCTCCTGGACAATGCGCGCGTGCATGCTTTTGCGGTCGGAAGGTTTGCGGTAATCCATGGGCGGCGGCGCGATCTTGTGGAGGAGGTGCTGCGCATGATAGCAGGCGCGGGGAGGGCGGGTCGCTAGTGCGATTTCAAGTAGATGCAGACCCATGTGGGAGATTCTATGGTGCATGACTAGCCTTCAAATGCCTTTCTGGCAGGTATTCGCTCTGATTCTGCAGCAGAGCGAATACTACGCGGGCAAGCTTGCGCGACAGCGCCACCATGGCCTGAGTTGTACTTAGTCCCCGTGCCAGCAACGCCTCATAGAACCCCTTCCATCGCTCCGTGCGCCTTGCCGACATCGCTGCGTTGTGCAGCAGTCGGCGAGCTTCTGGATCACCTCGTTTGGTCAAGCAGCGGCGACCCTGTTTTCGCCCTGATTGCGATATGCGCAGGTCCAGCCCCAGAAAAGCGATGAAGGCATCGGCATTTTTGAAATCCCCCCGCTGAAACGAGGTGAGCAACCGGGCGCCGGTCAACAGGCCAATGCCTTCAACTTTCATGCAGCGCTTGAGCTGACCCAGCAAGCCTGCGTCCTTCAGCTCATCCTGGATCTTTTTTTCGACCAGGGTTTCCAGCCGTTGCATCGCGCCTATCTGGCGTTTGAACGCGGCTTTGAGTAACGGCTCGTTCGCCCAGCTTTGGCTCAGGCTGACACGGGCCTGGACCACAGCCGCACGGCGTCGGAAAAGGCTTACGAGCCGGCGATACAAGGGCGATGGCGGGTTCCAGGGATGCAGTTCCTGGCCTTCGTTCTTCAGGTAACGGGCCAACAGGCGAGCATCCAGTGCATCGGTTTTGGCGCGCACGTTCACGCCTTTGCGGTAGTGACTGAGCTCATAGCCACCGACCATGTAGATCACGCAGCCGGCCTTGTGAGCCAGATCGGCGAACTCCAGGTGATAGATATTGGTGGCTTCGATGGCAATATCCACCTGCATGGACAAGGCCTTGAGCCACTTCTTAATCGCAGTTTTGTTATTGGGGACTATCTCAAGCTGATCGGTTTCGGCGTGATACATCACCAACTCATCCTTGGCGACATCCACACCCACAATCGGCTTGACGAGGGGAATCGGCATTGCCATTGAAAACTCTCCGGGCTAAGGTTTGAACACTTGAAGGGTTCACCCAGAGGCGCAGGCTTGTTCCTATCGTCGGTCTAGGCCAGATGCATTCTTTATCGGCGCTTGGGTGTGAAAGGAGGAGGGGTAAAATCTCCCACGGTCTGTACTGCGGCTAACAGTCAGAAGCGAACCTTGTCCCTCCTCCTCCCTTCAAGTCCTACCATACAAGCGAGCCTGCTCGCGATGACGGTGCCATAGCCAACATCAATGTCGACTGATCTGACGCTATCGCGAGCAGGCTCGCTCCCACATGGGGTTTCGGGACGGTCCGAGAAATCATGTCCGCCAAGAGTCCACTGTGGGAGCGAGCCTGCTCGCGATAGCGGTATGTCAACCACAGTAATAGTGGCTGATACCGCTCCTTCGCGAGCAGGCTCGCTCCCACAGGGGATGGGTGGTGTCAGTGGGAATGTCGTGGCACCTCGGCACCGCGGCAGCCCACCAGGAAGTCGAAGTCGCAGCCCTGGTCCGCTTGCAGCACATGGTCGATGTACAACTGGCGATAGCCGCCCACCAGCAGTTGTTGCGGCGGGGCCAGGTCGGCCAGGCGGGCGGCGAGTTCGGCGTCGGAAATGTCCAGGTGCAAGCGGCCGCTGGCGCAGTCCAGTTCGATGAAGTCTCCTTCCTTCACCGCTGCCAGGGGACCGCCGGCCGCAGCTTCCGGCGCCACGTGCAAGACCACGGTGCCATAGGCGGTGCCGCTCATGCGTGCGTCGGAAATGCGCACCATGTCGGTCACACCCTGGGCCAGCAGTTTGGCCGGCAGGCCCATGTTGCCCACCTCGGCCATGCCCGGATAACCCTTGGGTCCGCAGTTCTTCATCACCAGGATCGAGTTGGCGTCCACGTCCAGCTCCGGGTCGTTGATTCGCGCCTTGTACTCGTCGAAGTTCTCGAACACCACCGCTCGACCCCGATGCTGCATCAGCTCAGGCGTTGCGGCGGAGGGCTTGAGCACCGCTCCCAATGGCGCCAGGTTGCCGCGCAGCACGCAGATACCGCCGTCGGCGCGGATCGGATTGTCCAGGGTGCGAATGACTTCGTCCTGGCCGTAGATCGGTGCGTCCTTGGTGTTCTCGCCGAGGCTTTTGCCGTTGACGGTCAGGGCGTCCGGGTTGGGAATCAGGTTGGCTTCGCCGAGACGACGCAGCACGGCAGGCAAGCCACCGGCGTAGTAGAACTCTTCCATCAGGAAGCGCCCCGACGGTTGCAGGTCGACGATGGTCGGCATGCCGCGGCCGATGCGGGTCCAGTCGTCCAGGTCCAGTTGCACGCCGATGCGCCCGGCGATGGCCTTGAGGTGGATCACCGCGTTGGTGGAGCCGCCGATGGCCGCGTTGACGCGGATGGCGTTTTCGAAGGCTTCCTTGGTCAGGATCTTCGACAGCCGCAAGTCTTCTCGGACCATCTCCACGGCACGCATGCCGGACATGTGGGCCAGCACATAGCGGCGCGCATCCACGGCCGGGATCGCGGCGTTGTGCGGCAGCGAAGTACCGAGGGCTTCGGCCATGCAGGCCATGGTCGAGGCGGTGCCCATGGTGTTGCAGGTGCCGGCCGAGCGGGACATGCCGCCCTCGGCCGCGAGGAAATCGTCGAGGGTGATGGTGCCGGCTTTCACCTGTTCGCTCAGTTGCCAGACCACCGTGCCCGAACCGATGTCCTGGCCCTTGTGCTTGCCATTGAGCATCGGCCCGCCGGTGACGACGATGGCCGGTACGTCGCAACTGGCGGCGCCCATCAGCAGGGCGGGGGTGGTCTTGTCGCAACCGGTGAGCAGCACCACGCCGTCAATCGGGTTGCCGCGAATCGCCTCTTCCACGTCCATGCTCGCCAGGTTGCGGGTCAACATGGCGGTAGGACGCAGGTTCGATTCGCCGTTGGAGAACACCGGGAACTCCACCGGGAAGCCCCCGGCTTCGATCACGCCGCGCTTGACGTGCTCGGCGATCTGCCGGAAATGCGCGTTGCACGGGGTCAGTTCCGACCAGGTATTGCAGATGCCGATGATCGGTTTGCCATGGAACTGATGGTCGGCGATGCCCTGATTTTTCATCCAGCTGCGGTACATGAAGCCGTTTTTGTCGGCGGTGCCAAACCATTGGGCCGAGCGCAGGGAGGGTTTTTTATCAGACATGATCGATTCTCTTATTGTATGACTATATTTTTCCAGATGAAGCGTAACATAAGCGCAATTTACGCGGTTTGGAAGTGTTGTTGGGTAAATAGTAATACTATATAGTCCGGCTCAGTGGAGGGGTTGTCCTGGCGTGCATTCGCGAGAGAAATCCCCCGAGGTTCCATAACAAAAACAATCGGAGACCGGTCCCATGAGCCAGGAATTGCGACTTATCCGTCGCATCACGCTGAAACTGATTCCCTTCCTGATCCTGCTGTACCTGATCGCCTACGTGGACCGCTCTGCCGTGGGCTTTGCCAAGCTGCACATGGGCGCCGACCTCGGTATCGGCGATGCCGCCTATGGCCTGGGCGCAGGTCTGTTTTTCATCGGTTATTTCCTGCTGGAGATCCCCAGCAACCTGATGCTGGAGCGTTTCGGTGCCCGGCGCTGGTTCGCCCGGATCATGATCACCTGGGGCGCCATCACCATCGGCATGGCGTTCGTGCAGGGCCCCCACAGCTTCTATGTAATGCGCTTTTTGCTCGGCGCGGCCGAAGCCGGGTTCTTCCCCGGTGTGCTGTACTACATCACCCAATGGTTCCCGGTGCGCCATCGCGGCAAGATCCTGGGGCTGTTCATTCTGTCCCAACCCATCGCCATGATGATCACCGGCCCGGTGTCCGGCGGCTTGCTGGGCATGGACGGCGTATTGGGCCTGCACGGCTGGCAGTGGTTGTTCATTGTCATCGGCCTGCCGGCGGTGCTGCTGACCTGGCCGGTGCTGCGCTACCTGCCGGACGGCCCGCAACAGGTGAAGTGGCTGGACCAGGCCGAGAAGGACTGGCTGAGCGGTGAACTGAAAAAGGATTTGCAGGAATACGGCCAGACCCGTCACGGTAATCCGCTGCATGCCCTGAAGGACAAACGGGTCTTGCTGCTGGCGCTGTTCTACCTGCCGGTGACCCTGAGTATCTATGGCCTGGGCCTGTGGTTGCCGACGCTGATCAAGCAGTTCGGCGGCAGTGACCTGGTGACCGGCTTCGTGTCATCGGTGCCCTATATTTTCGGCATTGTCGGGTTGCTGATCATTCCCCGCAGCTCTGATCGCTTGAATGATCGCTACGGTCATCTGGCCGTGCTTTATGTGTTGGGCGCCATGGGCCTGTTCCTCAGCGCCTGGCTGTCGGTGCCGGTGCTGCAACTGGCGGCGCTGTGCCTGGTGGCGTTTGCGCTGTTTTCCTGCACGGCGGTGTTCTGGACCTTGCCGGGCCGCTTCTTTGCCGGTGCCAGTGCGGCGGCGGGCATCGCGTTGATCAACTCGGTGGGCAACCTGGGTGGCTACATCGGGCCGTTCGTGATCGGTGCATTGAAGGAATACACCGGCAACCTGGCCTCGGGGCTGTACTTCCTGTCCTGTGTGATGGTGTTCGGCCTGGTGTTGACCGGCGTGGTGTATCGCCTGCTGGAACGCAAGCATGTGCTGCCGGCGGATCAGTTCGCGGCCAGTGCGCGGGGGGCTACGCGCACCTGAGGTTGCCCCGACACCTGTGGGAGCGAGCCTGCTCGCGATAGCGGTGGGTCAGCTTGCATCTTTGTTGAATGTGCCGCCGTCATCGCGAGCAGGCTCGCTCCCACAGGGGGATTTTTGTTGTATTTGAGTTTTGTTTACAGGAGAAAACCATGCGTTTAGTTCAGTTCGAATTGGATAACGGCGAGCGCCGCGTCGGTGTGGTCGACGGCGACCGAGTGCGGGAAGTGCAGTGTGCGACGACCGTGCGTGAGCTGGCGCTGGCGGCCATCGAGGCGGGTGTGAAGCTGGAACAACAGGTCAATGGCCTGGGTTTCGGTGCCGAGCATGATTACCCACGCTTGCTCGCTGAGCTGCGCATCCTGCCGCCGCTGGATCACCCGGACCCGGCGCACCTGCTGGTCAGCGGCACCGGCCTGACCCACCTGGGCAGTGCCTCGGCCCGAGACAAGATGCACCAGCAGGCCGGCGACGAAGCCGCCATGACCGACACCATGCGCATCTTCAAATGGGGCGTGGAGGGTGGAAAGCCCCAGGCCGGCCAGGCCGGGGTGCAACCGGAATGGTTCTACAAGGGCGACGGCAGCATCGTCGTTCGTCCGGGTCATCCGTTCCCGTTGCCGCCGTTCGCCGAAGACGCCGGTGAAGAGCCGGAAATCAGCGGCCTGTACGTCATCGGTCTCGACGGCAAGCCTTATCGCCTGGGCTTTGCGGTGGGCAACGAGTTTTCCGATCACGTGATGGAGCGCAAGAACTACCTGTACCTGGCCCATTCGAAACTGCGCAGTTGCAGTTTTGGCCCGGAACTTCGGGTCGGTGAATTGCCTCAACATCTTTCCGGGAGCAGTCGTATCCTGCGCAACGGCGAAGTGCTGTGGCAGAACGAATTCCTCAGCGGCGAGGCCAACATGTGCCACAGCCTCGAAAACCTTGAATTCCACCACTTCAAGTACAGTCAGTTCCTGCGTCCGGGGGATGTGCACGTTCACTTCTTCGGCACCGCGACCCTGTCGTTCGCCGATGGCATCCGCACCCAGCCGGGGGATGTGTTCGAAATCAGCCAGGCCGAATTCGGCGCGCCGCTGGTCAACGGCATCGCCCCGGTGGACGCGGCGTTCAACCCGGGTACTATCGGCACACTTTGAAAGGAGACTTGCGATGAACCAGATCCTTGGCCACAACTACATCGGTGGGGCGCGCAGTGCCGCCGGCCAGACCCGTTTGCAGAGCCTCGATGCCAGCACTGGCGAAGCCTTGCCGGGTGATTTCATCCAGGCCACGGCGGAAGAAGTCGACGCAGCGGCCAAGGCAGCGGCAGCGGCTTATCCGGCCTACCGCAGCCTGAGCGCGGTGCGTCGGGCCGAGTTCCTCGAGGCCATTGCCGATGAATTGGATGCCTTGGGCGATGAGTTCGTCGCCGTGGTCTGCCGTGAAACCGCGTTGCCCGCTGCACGTATCCAGGGTGAGCGGGGGCGTACCAGCGGGCAGATGCGCCTGTTCGCCAAAGTCCTGCGTCGTGGTGATTTCTACGGTGCGCGTATCGACCGGGCTTTGCCGGAGCGCAAACCGCTGCCGCGCCCGGACCTGCGTCAGTACCGCATCGGCCTCGGCCCGGTGGCGGTGTTCGGCGCCAGTAATTTCCCGTTGGCTTTTTCCACGGCCGGTGGCGACACCGCGTCGGCCCTGGCGGCCGGCTGCCCAGTGGTGTTCAAGGCCCACAGCGGCCACATGGCGACAGCGGAGTGGGTCGCCGATGCGGTCATCCGTGCCGCCGAGAAAACCGCGATGCCGGCCGGTGTCTTCAACATGATCTACGGCGGTGGCGTCGGCGAATGGCTGGTCAAGCATCCGGCGATCCAGGCCGTGGGCTTCACCGGCTCCCTGCGGGGTGGGCGTGCTCTGTGCGACATGGCCGCCGCGCGCCCGCAGCCGATCCCGGTGTTTGCCGAGATGTCGAGCATCAACCCGGTGATCGTCCTGCCTGAAGCGCTGGCGACCCGCGCCGACAGTATCGCTCGCGACCTGACCGCCTCGGTGGTGATGGGCTGTGGCCAGTTCTGCACCAACCCGGGCCTGGTGATTGGTATCCGTTCGCCGCAGTTCACGGCATTCACCCAGCAGGTCGCGGCGCTGATCGCTGACCAGGCGCCGCAAACCATGCTCAATGCCGGCACCTTGCAAAGTTATGGCAAGGGCTTGCAGAAGTTGCTGGCTCATCCAGGCATCGAACACCTGGCCGGGCGTGCACAGCAGGGCAACCAGGCCCAGCCGCAGCTGTTCAAGGCCGATGCCAGTCTGTTGATCGACGGGGATGAGGCGTTGCAGGAAGAGGTGTTTGGTCCGACCACCGTGTTCGTCGAAGTGGCCGACCAGGCGCAACTCAGCGCCGCGTTGAACGGACTGCACGGCCAACTGACCGCGACCATGATCGGCGAGCCGGGTGATTTCCAGCGGTTCAGCGAGTTGACGCCGCTGCTGGAGCAGAAAGTCGGCCGGATCCTGCTCAACGGGTACCCGACCGGTGTCGAGGTCTGTGATTCGATGGTCCACGGCGGGCCTTACCCGGCCACCTCCGATGCCCGCGGCACCTCGGTGGGCACCCTGGCCATCGACCGTTTCCTGCGGCCGGTGTGCTTCCAGAACTACCCCGACAACCTGCTGCCGGAACCCCTGAAAAATGCCAATCCGTTGGGGATCCAGCGATTGGTGGACGGCGTGCCGGGCCGCGAGGCGCTCTGAGAATCGCAGGAAGGCAGCTCCATCGAGGTTTGATGGACTGCCGCCATCGCGAGCAGGCTCGCTCCCACAGTTGTTCCGGGGTGAATGCAGGGCTTGCATACGCCATAGAACCTCTGTGGGAGCGAGCCTGCTCGCGATAGCGGCGGCACTTCAGCCTCGATGCCAACTGACCTGCCGCTATCGCGAGCAAGCTCGCTCCCACAGTGGTTCCTGGGTAAATGCTGGATTGCAAACACCATAGAACCCTGTGGGAGCGGGCTTGCCCGCGATAGCGGCGGCACATTCAGCCTCGATGCCAACTGACCCACCGCTATCGCGAGCAGGCTCGCTCCCACAGTGATCCTGGGTGAATGCAGGATTTGCATATGAGGTGGTCAACTTTTTCCGGACACCTCAATCGGTGTTTTTCAGGCTGCTTGCCGCTCATACTGATTGGGCGGTAAATAGCCCAAGGATGAATGGATTCGCCTTCCGTTGTAGAACCGCACGATGTAGTCCGTGATGTCCTTGATCGCTTCGCCATGGTTGGCGTAATCCTTGCGCCAAACACGCTCCATCTTCAGATTCAAGAAGAAGCGCTCCATGACCGCATTGTCCCAGCAGTTGCCCTTGCGACTCATGCTGCAACGCATTCCATGTCGCGTCAGCAAGTCCTGGTAATCCGTACCGGCATACTGGCTGCCTCGATCCGAGTGTGCGATCAGGCCCGGTTCAGGTTGCCTCTGCGCGATGGCCAGTTGCATCGCACTGCATACCAACTCTGCCCGCATGTGGGGTGCCATGGCCCAGCCCACGATTTTGCGTGAGTACAGGTCCATGACGGCCGCCAGGTACAACCAGCCGCTGCGGGTACGGATGTAGGTGATGTCAGCGACCCACGACTGGTTGATGCGCTCGGGATTGAACTGGCGATTGAGCAGGTTCTCAGCCACCGGAAAATTGTGATTGCTGTCAGTGGTATGAACGAACTTGCGCTTCCAGATCGGGCGCAAATCCTGTTGTTTCATCAGGCGGCGGACCTTGTTCCGTCCAACGGAGACGCCAGTGTCACGCAGCGCTTTCACCAAACGACGACTGCCATAACAGTGTTCATTGGACACGAAGGCAGCCTTGAGCTGAGCGGCAACCGAGCACACAGGTTTTGGCTTCAAACGCCTCTGACGAGCTTCGTAAAACCCCGAACGACTGATCCGCAACACCCGGCAGATACGCGCCACCGGGTAGGCCTTGCATTGAATTTGGTGAACCAACTGGTGGATCACTTCAACTCGCGGGCAAAGAAGGCCGTAGCTTTTTTTAATATGTCATTATCCGTCTTCAGTTCGCGGACTTGCTGTTCAAGCTGGCGAATACGCTGCTGGTCGCTGGTCAATGGTTTGCCAATCCCCGTACCGCCCGACTGCTCGGTTTGATACTGCTGAACCCAGCGGCGCACGGCGGTGTCGCTCAGGCCTAAATCGGTACAAACCGAGTTCACGCTCAGACCTTGATCAACAATCATCTTGCAGACCTTCAGCTTGAACTCGGCGTCGAATTTTCTGTATTTCTTAGTCATGGAATATTCCTCAATGGGTGTAGTTTCACCCATTGAGGTGTCCGGGGCCATTAGACCAGCTCAATACACCACAGAACCCTGTGGGAGCGGGCTTGCCCGCGATAGCGGCGGCACATTCAGCCTCGATGCCAACTGACCCTCCGCTATCGCGAGCAGGCTCGCTCCCACAGTGATCCTGGGTAAATGCTGGATTGCAAACACCATAGAACCCTGTGGGAGCGAGCCTGCTCGCGATGGCGGCGGTGGATGCGCCGCCGCCATTGCAGTCAGAGCCCAGCCCTCACATAACGTTCACGCCGTAAAGTCGCTGGCATGCAGCTCCTTGACGCCGACCAGTTCGAACTCGAACTCGGCGGTGGCGTCGGCGTCGACGCTGCCGTAGAGGATGCCGTCGGCAAAGCGCAGTTGGCCGGTGGCGTTGGTGGTGTCGAAGGCGTTGCTGCCGATGAAGGTGAAGGCATCGATATGGGCGGTCAGTGGGTTGGCGTCCAGGCCGGTGAGATCCAAGTGGTCCAGCTCGGTGCTCTTGAAACCGTTGATCACATCGCGCAACGCGCCGGTGCCCATGTCTGTCAGCGCACCGAATGCGTAGGTGTCCGCGCCGGTGCCACCGGTGAGGTTGTCGGTGCCGGCCCCCCCGATCAGTCGATCATCCCCCGAGCCACCCACCAACGTATCGTTGCCCGCACCGCCATCGAGGATGTTGCCGGCGCTGTTGCCGGTCAGGGTGTCGGCGTAGGCACTGCCGGTCAGGTTCTCGATGTTCTTCAGCGTATCGAGGCCCGAGCCTGCGGTGTTCTGTTGCGCGGATGTCGAGAGGGTCACGGTGACCCCGGCCAGTGCCTGCTCGAACGACACCGTGTCGTTGCCATCACGGCCATCCAGCACGTTGTTACCGGCCCCGGCGAACAGGGTATTGTCCAGCGCATTGCCCGTACCATTGGCCGCGTCGGGGGTGTCGATGTACAGGTTCTCGACGTTGCTGGCGAGGGTGTAGGCCGCCAGGCGGCTGTGCACGCTGTCGATGCCCCCGGTCAGCGGATTGCTGTTGGTTTCGATCACGGCATCGCCGGTGTTGTCGACGTAGTAGGTGTCATCGCCGTCGCCGCCGCTCATGCTGTCGTTGCCGGCGGCACCGTCGAGCACGTTGTCGGCGATGTTGCCGGTGATGAAATTACGCCGTTCGTTGCCGGTGCCATCGATGTCCGAGACGCCGGTGAGCACCAGGTTCTCGAGATTGGCCCCCAGCGTCCAGCTGACCGAGGCCTTGACCGTATCGATCTGCGAGGCCGAGGTGTTGGTTTCCACCACGCTGTCGAACGCGTTGTCGACCACGTAGATGTCATTGCCATCGCCACCCGTCAGGCTGTCGGCGCCCAGGTCGCCATCCAGGGTGTCGTTGCCCGAGCTGCCCACCAGGGTGTCCGCCTGGTCGGTACCCGTGATCATCCCGCCCTGGTTGGCGTGGTCGAAGATGTCCTGCACGCTGTTGTTGTCGTTGGGGTTGCCGTGGAAGCCCAGGTCATCGGCGATGTAGTCGGCCAGGCGTTGGCCGACGATTTCCGCCGACTCCTCGTGCAGATGCCAGACGTCGTCGGGATAGACCAGCGGATCGACCTCGTAGCGCAACGGCAGGTCGGTGTAGTCCACCGCCAGCTTGACATCGGCGCGCTCGGCCGCCATGGCTTCCTGGGCGGCGCGGACATAGCCGACCCCTTCGACAATCGCGGCGATCTTGTCCTCGGCGTAGCCACGGGCCCGCGCCGCGTCCTGCTCGTAGTGACCGGTTTCCATCAGGTACACGCTGAAGTTGCCTAACTGGGCGTGCAGGTAGTCGAACACCTTCAGCGTTGCGGCCTTGTAGGCCGCGGCCGCTGCCTGTTTGTCAGTGGCCCGGGCGATCTCCTGGGCGCCTTCCTCGCCCTGGCCCCAGATGATGCCCATGGTGACGTTATCGATGGCCTTGAGTTCGCTGAGCTGGTCCTTCAGCAATGTCACGGCACGCAACAGCGCCGGCCCGGGCTGGTTGGTGTCGGTCAGCCACCAGCACAACTTCAGTTCTTCGGGGCTCAGTGTCGACAAACCAGTGACGGTGCTGCCGCCCACCGCGATGTCGATGCCATTGCCGTCGGCATCGGTGAACTGGCTGCGCACATCGTAGGTGGTGTAGCGGTCCAGGTCCTTGACCAGCATCGAGGTGCCGGACTGATCATCATCTTCGGTCATGCGCAGCAGGCGTGCATTGGATTGGCCGAGGGTCGGCAGGTAGAGGATGTCCTGCTGGGCGCGCTCGCCGAACACGAAATCACTGGCGGTCAGGGTGTTGAGGTAGTTGCCGTTGAGGGCGATCTCGAAGCGGTTGCCATCGGCATCGGCTTCGGCGGACTTGATGTAGGTCTTGTCGCCGGCCGAGTTCAGGGTCATGTACAGCGTGCCGTTGGTGCCGTCGCCGAGGCCGGTGAAGCCCAGGCTGGAGACGTCGATCTTGTCCACGCCCGCAGTGAAGTCATAGACCGTGTCGGTGGCCGTGACGCCGCCGGTGTCGTAGTCGCGGTAGCTGTCGAGCACGTTGGTGTAGCGGAAGGTGTCGGCGCCGTCGCCGCCGTACAGTGAGTCGCGTCCGGCGCCACCGTCGACGATGTCGGCGCCGGTGCCGGCCTTGATCGTGTCGTTGCCGCCCAGGCCGAGGATCAGGTCGGCGCCGGCCGTGCCATTGAGGGTTTCGGCACTGCTGGTCCCGGTGATGGTGTTGGCCGGTGCGTCGGCCACCACCAGGGCGAAGTTGTCACTGACCGAGGCACCTGAAGGATCGGTGGCCTTGACCAGCACGTCATAGTTACCGGCTGCGGTGTTGGTCGGCGTGCCGCTGAAGGTCAGGCTGGTGGCATTGAATGTCAGCCACGCGGGCAGGGCCCTGCCGTCGGCGAGGGTCGCGGTGTAGGTCAGTGCCTCCTGGTTGGCGTCGGTGAAGCTGTCGTGGGCCACGGTGTAGCGGAATGGCGTGCTTTCACTGGCACTCTGGTCGAGGAGCGGGATGGCCACCACCGGCGCCACGTTGCCAGGCGTGTTCTGGTCGGCGAACACGAAGTGGCTGGCCGTCAGGCTGTTGACCAGGTTGCCCGCCAGCGACACTTCGAAGCGGTTGCCGTTGGCGTCGACGGTTAGGTCCTTGAGATAGGTGCGGTTGGACGACGCGCTGTAGGTCACTTGCAACGTGCCATTCAAGCCATTGCCCAGGCCGGTGTAGCCGAGCGCGGCGACGTCGATCTTGTCCGCGGCTACGTCGAAGTCGAGGATCTGGTCACTGGCGCTGGTGGACCCGGTGCGATAGCTGTCGAGCTTCGAGGTGAAGCGGAACACATCGGCGCCCGCGCCACCGGTGAGTTTGTCCACCCCGGTACCACCGACCAGAATGTCGTTGCCGGCCCCGCCATTGAGGGTGTCATTCCCGGCGCCACCGAACAGTTGTTCGTTGGCTGCGGTGCCGGTCAGGGTGTCGTTGTTCGGCGTGCCATTGATGACGACGGGGGCGGGCACGTCCTGCACGGCAAGGGTGAAGCTGTCACTGACGGTGGCGTTGCTGCCGTCCGTGGCGGTGACTTGTATGGCGTATGTGCCCGAGGCGGTGTCGCTTGGCGTACCGCTGAACGTGCGCGTGGCCGCGTCGAACACCAGCCAACCGGGCAGGGCGCTGCCGTTGGCCAGTTTGGCGGTGTAGCTGAGGCTGTCGTTGTCCGGGTCGCTGAAGCTGGTGGCGGGCACCACGTAGCTGAACGGCGTGTTCTCGGTCGCGTTCTGGTCCAGCAGCGGCGTCGCCAGCACCGGCGCATGGTTGGTCGGCGACGTGGTGGCGAACACGAAATTGGCGCTGGTCAGGGTGTTGAGGAAGTTGCCGTCCAATGCCACTTCGAAGCGGTTGCCGTTGGCGTCGGCGGTCAAGGACTTGATGTAGGTCTTGGTGCCGGCGCTGTTGAGCACCAGGTACACGGTGTCGTTCTTGCCGTCCCCCAGACCGGTGAAGCCCAGGGCCGACAAGTCGATCTTGTCGGAGGCGACATTGAAGTCGGTGATCAGGTCGCCCAGGTTGACGCCGCCGGTGTTGTAGTTGCGGTAGCTGTCCAGGCGGTTGGAAAACACGAAGGTGTCCGCCCCGGCGCCACCGGTGAGGGTGTCCATGCCGGCCCCGCCGTCGAGCTTGTCGTCACCCGCGCCGCCACTGAGGCTGTCGTTACCGGCCAGGCCCAGCAGGGTATCGGCCGAGTCGCTGCCCGCCAGCGAGTCGTTGCCGCTGGTGCCGGTGACCACCCGGTTGAAGATGAAGTTGCTGGCCGTCAGGGTGCTGGCGAGGTTGCCGGAGAGAATCAGCTCGAAGCGATTGCCGCTGGCGTCGGCGTCGAAGTCCTTGATGTAGGTGCGGTCGTTGCTGGCGCTGTAGCTGACCTGCAAGGTGCCGCCACGGCCGTTGCCCAGGCCGGTAAAGCCCAGGCCGGCGAGGTCGATCTTGTCCTGGGTGACGTCGAAGTCGGTGATGGTGTCGTCGAAGCTGGTGGTCGCGTTGCGGTAGCTGTCGGACTGGCTGGCGAAGCGGAACGTATCGGCGCCCGTGCCGCCGGTGAGTTTATCGAGGCCCGCGCCGCCCACCAGGATGTCGCCGCCGGCTGCGCCGTTGATCGTGTCGTTGCCGGCGCCGCCGTAGAAGATCTCGCTGGCGCTGGTGCCCAGCAGGGTATCGTTGCCGGCCGTGCCTTGTACGGTAGTCATCGGTTCCGTGGCGCTGACGTAGCTGCCATCGCCATAGATCAGCGTGGCGCCCTTGCTGGTGTGGCTGATGGTGTTGGCGATGATCGCATTGCGATCGGTGCCGTCTTCGTTACGTTCGGCAACGCCATAGGTCGACAGGTTGCTGCCGCTGATGAGGTTGCCCTGGATCGTGTTATCGCTGCCGTTGAAGTACTTGCCGGAAACGCCCTGGGTGTCGTCGTAGGACTGGATGATGATCTCGGGGACGGCGCCACCCAGGGAATTGTTGTTGAGGGTGTTGTCGATGATCTCGACGTGGTTGCTGCCGTAGATGCGGATCCCGGCGCTGGCGTTATCGTGGATGTCGACGCCCGTGACCGTCACGTCGCTGGACAGTTTGACCAGCACCCCTTCGGCGCCATTGCCGTATACCTCGCCACCGGTGATGGTGATGTTGCTGGGGGAGGGGATGTTCTCGCTGCCGCGCTGCACCACGATGCCGTTGCCGCCGTTGTCATAGGCGACGTTGTTGGTGAGGGTGAAGTCGTGGGTGCTGGTGACGACGTTGAAGCCGTGCCGGTCGTTGTCGTAGGCGACGTTGTTTTCGAAGGTGCTGTCGCTGAGGAAGTCGGCCACGAAGCCGTCCAGGCCATTGCCGTGGGACACACTGTTCTTGATAACCATGTTGACGGTCTGCTCGTGGGGGTCGAAGCCGTACCCGGAGCAGTCCTTGATCTCGACGCTGTCGATGGTGACGTTGGAGTCGTAGCCTTCTTCGCCTGGGATGTACCCGTTGAACCAGCCGTCGATCTTGCCGGTGGTGTGGTCGCGGTTGCCGTCGATGGTGAGTTGGCTGATGCCGAAGTCATGGGTTTCTTCGCCGTAGGCGGAGCGGATGATGCCGGTGATCTTGGTGTCGGAGCCGTCGGCCACCTTGACGGTGGTTTCGCCCATGCCGTCGCCATACAGATGCACGTTGCTCTTGAGCATCAGGCAGCCATCGGAAGGTTCCTCGCCTGCCGAAACGATGTAGGTGCCGGCCGGCACATACACCTGCCCCCCGCCTGCCGCTGCCGCCGCGTCAATCGCCGCCTGGATGGCCGCGGTGTCATCGGTAATACCGTCTCCTTTGGCGCCAAAATTTTGTACGTTGAAAATCATGAGCTTATCTCCGTATCGGGCTGGAACCACGGTAGATGCCAATATTCCATCGGCGACCTCAGGGTTATGACCCGGCGGAGCGTGAAAGTTGTGACCGCATATCGGGGAAGAGTCAAAAAGCTGAACTAACGGATCAGCGGTCGGGAACCCGATTCCAGAAAGTAACGTTCCGTTGACGGTGTTCCCCTGTGGGAGCGAGCCTGCTCGCGATGGCAGCGGCATAATCAACATCAATGCAAGCTGATCCACCGCTATCGCGAGCAGGCTCGCTCCCACAGGGGATCGGCATTTAGGGCTTTGTTGATTGGCATCAACCTCAACACCTGTCCCGGGCGGTAGCCTCGAATGAAGCTACCGCCATGACAGAGAGCCCCATGATTTATCCGCTGCTCCTGACCCTGCACCTCTTCGCCGCCCTGGTGTTCATCGGCACGGTGTTCTTCGAGGTGCTGTTCCTGGAGAGCATCCGCCGGCAACTGCCCGCCAAGGTCATGGTGCTGCTCGAGCAAGGCATCAGCCGCCGTGCCCGTCAGTTGATGCCCTGGGTGTTGCTGGTGCTGTTCGGCGCGGGTGCCGCGATGGTCTGGCTGCGCTACTGGCCGCTGTTGATGGCACCGTTGCACTCATCGTTCGGTGTGCTGCTGGGGTTGAAGATCCTGCTGGCGGGCAGTGTGCTGGGGCATTTTCTCTGGGCGATGTGGTTGTTCAGGCGCGGACGCATGAACGCCCGTTACGTGCAGATCATCCACACCCGGGTGTTCCTGCATCTGGTGCTGATCGTGCTGTTGGCCAAGGGTATGTTCTATGTCACCTGGTAACGGGACGGCGTGGGTTCAAGGCGCTTGATACAGGTCAAGGTGGCGTGACGGGCGAAGCCGGACAATATCCCCGCGCAGCCACTCGGAGATTGTCATGTTCGACCCGCTACACAAATTCCACGGAGGCGTCGGCTCCCTCGATCTGCTCCGGGGCTTGCGCCACAGCCGTCAGAAACGGCGCCCGCTGTCGCTGTCGGTGCATCTGCCATCGCGCCTGAGGCTGGCGTCGTGTTCGCCCCTTGCCAGCGTTTGCCAATGCGCGGAGATCGACGTCTACCTGCAATCGCTGATGTACGAGATGGGCCTGGTCGGCTGCCACCTGGGAGCAGGGCGGCGGGTCGATCAGTTCTGGTTGACCGGCGGCACCCCGGTGATCGTCCATTTGCAGCGGTTGATGGGGGAGCTGCGCAGGCGCTTCGACTTTTCCGAAAGCGGCGACCAGGGCATCGAGCTGGACCTGCATCACACCGACTGGTCGACCATGGGCCTGATCCGTGACCAGGGCTTCACCCACGTCAGCATCGGTGTTCCCGACATGGGCGCAGACCGCGACTTGTCAGTGGATTGTTACCAGAACCCGGCACCGATCCATTCGTTGATCGACGCGGCGCGCACCTTCGGCTTTCGCTCCATCAGCATTGACCTCGGTTATGGCCATGCCTGGCAGACACCCCACAGCTTCGCGCTGAAGCTGGCCACGCTGATCGAACTGGAGCCGGACCGGCTGCGTGTTTTCGACTATGCCCGGGCGCCTCATCGCTACCGTTCGACCAACGCCGCGATGGCCGGCAGCTTTTGCAGTCAGGCCGACAAAGAGGTCATGCGCCGGGTCAGCTGCGAACAGGTGATTGGAGCGGGGTACCACTACATCGGCCAGGGCCTGTTTGTCCGGGCCGACGATGACCTGGCCGTCGCCCAGGAGCATGGCCGCCTGCACCATAACTGCCAGGGATTTACCCGGCATGGGTGCTGTGATCATGTGGGATTCGGGCTGGCGGCCATCACGCAGATCGAGCATCTGTATGCGCAGAACACCGAGGATCTGGTGCAGTACCGCCAACAGTTGGGCGCTGGGCAGTTGCCGATCTGGCGTGGGTGGCGCTGTGAAGGAGGGGATCAGGTCAATGCGGCGGTGACCGAACAGCTGTCCTGTGATCTGGAACTGGACATCCCGGCCATCGAGGCGCGTTTCGGCCTGGTTTTTCGCGAGCATTTCGCGTCGATCTGGCCGCGACTTGAGGCCTTGAGCGTCGACGGGTTGATCGAATTGTCGAGCCGCTTCATCGGCATCCTGCCGGCCGGTCGGTTGAGCGTGGACGCGATCTGCAATCTGTTCGACCCGGGCCCTGACGATGCAGCCGCCGTGCCCTTCGAACCGATACTGCCCCGGCCTTTTGAAAGGTTGAATCCATCATGAACGCCTTATCCGTTTTCAATCGTGCCCTGGTCGAGAAATACGATTGCCCCGGCCCTCGCTACACGTCCTATCCCACGGCGCCGCAGTTTCACCAGGCGTTTGCCATGGATGAATACCGTGAGGCTGCCCGGCGCAGCAACCAGGCGCCGGTGCCCAAGCCGTTGTCGGTGTACATCCATATCCCGTTCTGCCAGAGCCTCTGTTACTACTGCGCGTGCAACAAAATCATCACCCGCAAGACCCATCGCGCCGCCGAGTACCTGACGTACCTCAAGCGTGAAATCGCCCTGCAAGCGAGCTTGTTCGACCGCACGCGCAAGCTGACCCAACTGCACCTGGGGGGCGGCACGCCGACCTACCTGACCCACGAGCAACTGGCGGAGTTGATGGCCTGCCTGCACCAGTGGTTCGACATGGATGACAGCGACGCCCATGAGTTTTCCATTGAGGTCGATCCACGCACCATCGCGGCCGAACAGCTCAGGGGACTGCGGCAGTTGGGTTTCAACCGCCTGAGTTTCGGTGTCCAGGATTTCGATGCCCGGGTGCAAGCCGCCGTCAATCGGGTACAGAGTGAGGCCCAGGTCGCGGAGTTGGTGACAGCGGCCCGTCTGGCGCGCTTCAAGTCCGTCAGCGTCGACCTGATCTACGGTTTGCCGTTGCAGACCCTTGCCAGTTTCGATGTCACCCTTGCCCTGCGTCCCGACCGGATTGCCGCCTACAGCTATGCGCACCTGCCGCAGCGGGTGAGGGCGCAGCGGATGATCCGCCCCGAAGACATGCCGCCGCCTGCGCGCAAGCTGGAGTTGCTCGAGCTGATCGTCAACCGGCTGACCGAAGCCGGCTATGTCTACATCGGCATGGACCACTTCGCCCTGCCGGACGATGAACTGGTGCGTGCCCGTGGCCAAGGTACCCTGCAGCGTAATTTCCAGGGCTATTCCACCCATGCGGACTGCGACTTGATCGGCCTGGGTGTGTCCTCGATCGGCAAGGTCGGCGACAGCTACAACCAGAACGTCAAGGAGCTGTCCCAGTATTACGCCCGTTTGGACCAAGGCCTGCTGCCGGTGCAACGCGGCTATCGCCTGAGCGACGACGACCGTTTGCGGCGGGAGGTCATCAGCGAGTTGATGTGCCATGGACGGGTCGATTTCGGCCGGATCGAGGCCGCTCATGGTGTTTGCTTTACTGAATACTTCACCGATGCCCTGGCCCGGCTCCAGGAGCAGGTGCGCGACGGGTTGCTGCAGATCCGCCCTGACGCCCTGGTGCTGTTACCTCAAGGGCAACTGATGATGCGCAGCGTCGCCATGGCCTTCGATGCCTATCTGGAAGCCGCCCCGACGGTCCAGTATTCGCGAACGGTTTGACCCCACTTGAGCCAGTGGCGAAGCCCTCTGCTTGCATCGATGTTGGACGTGTCGCCGCCATCGCGAGCAGGCTCGCTCCCACAGTTTTACGACGGTGTTCACAGGAACCATGTACACCCCAAATCCCTTGTGGGAGCGAGCCTGCTCGCGAAAGCGGTGGGTCAGCCTGCATCGATGTTGGATGTGTCGCCGCCATCGCGAGCAGGCTCGCTCCCACAGTTTTACGGTGGTGTTCACAGGAGCCGTGTACACCCAAATCCCTTGTGGGAGCGAGCTTGCTCGCGAAAGCGGTGGAGCAGCCTGCATCGATGTTGGATGTGTCGCCGCCATCGCGAGCAGGCTCGCTCCCACAGTTTTACGGTGGTGTTCACAGGAACCATGTACACCCCAAATCCCTTGTGGGAGCGAGCCTGCTCGCGATGGCGGTGGGTCAGCCGCAAGTGATATCAGCTATGCCACCGCCGTCAAAAAGCCCCGCACTCACCCATCCAGCAACGACATCGTCCGGGCATCGTATCGCGCGCCCGCGACTGCCTCGTTGGCGCCGAAAATCTCATCCAGCTGGGCCAGTTCGTCGGCACTCAGGACCACCTCTGCCGCCGCCACATTACTCTCCAGATACCTGCGTTGTTTGGTTCCTGGAATCGGGATCACATGGTCGCCCTGGGCCAACACCCACGCCAGGGCCAGTTGCGAAGCGCTGATGCGTTTGTTCGCCGCCAGGGCCTTGACCCTGTCCACCAGCACCAGGTTGCGATTGAAGTTTTCTGCCTGGAAGCGCGGGTTGAAGCGGCGATAATCATCGGGAGCGAAGTCTTCCGGGGTCTTCAGCTCGCCGCTCAGGAACCCCCGACCCAGCGGGCTGTAGGCGACAAACGCGATACCCAGGCGGCGGCAGGTATCGAGCACGTCATTGTGTTCAGGCTCGCGGGACCACAATGAATATTCGCTTTGCACCGCTGCCAGTGGATGCACCGCGTGCGCCCGCTGGATGGTTTCGGCGCTGGCTTCGGAGATGCCGATGTGGCGGACCTTGCCGGCCTTGACCAGCTCGGCCATGGTCCCGATGGTTTCTTCGATGGGCACCTGGGGATCGATGCGGTGTTGGTAGTAGAGGTCGATGTAATCGGTATCCAGACGCTTGAGGCTGCCGTCGACGGATTGCCTGACGTATTCGGGACGGCCATTGACGCCGCGGGCATGGGGATCGCTGCTGCGCACCAGGCCGAACTTGGTCGCCAGGTAGAGGCTGCCGCGCTTGCCTTTCAGGGCCCGGCCGAGAAGTTCTTCATTGGTGTGGGGGCCGTACATGTCGGCGGTGTCGAACATCGTCACCCCCAGCTCCAGCGCACGATGCAGCGTGGCAATCGACTCTCGTTCGTCGACGCCGGTGGTGTAGAAATCCGACATGCCCATGCAGCCCAGGCCGATGGCGGAAACGTGAGGGCCTTGGTGGCCGAGTTGACGGGTTTTCATGATGTTGCTCCTGAAGATGAATGACACCTTCAGTCTCCAGTAAACGATTGCGTGGATAAATCCGTGAATATTGGTTTAACTATTCGTGATTTCTGAATAGTAAGGCGAACCAAATATGGACCGTTTACAGGCCATGCAAGTGTTCAGGCGCATTGTCGAACTGGGTGGCTTTGGCAAGGCTGCCGATGACCTCGAATTGCCCCGGGCCACCGTCAGCCTGCTGATCCAGCAGCTCGAAGCGCACCTGGGCGTGCAGCTGCTGCAGCGCACCACGCGACAGGTGCGCGCCACGCTCGATGGCGAAGCCTATTACCAGCGCTGCGGCCAACTGCTCGACGATCTTGAAGACCTCGAAGGTTCGCTGTCGACGCAACGGAGCCAGCCTCACGGCACCTTGCGGGTGGACATGCCCATCGCCTTCGGTTGCAGCTGGATCCTGCCGCGCCTGGCGGATTTCTATCGGCGCTACCCGGCGCTGCAATTGGACATCGGCTTCCACGACCGCCAAGTCCATCTGCAGCGCGAAGGTGTGGACTGCGCGATCCGCGCCGGCAACATCACCGACCAGGCGCTGGTGGCGCGGCCCATCGTGCGACTGCACCAACTGACCTGCGCCAGCCCCGACTACCTGGCCCGCTCGGGCACGCCTCGGCAACTGGAAGATCTGGCTGCGCATCGCGCCATCCGCTTCGCTGCCGGCAATGGCCGATATTTCCCATTCGAATTCGAGGTGGCGGGGCAGGTGCGCGAGTTGCAGATGCCGGGCGAACTGACCGTCAACAATGCTGACGCCTACGTCAGCGCCTGCGAGGCGGGCTTCGGCTTGATCCAGGTGCCGCGTTACCACGTGCAGCGGCAATTGGCCGAAGGGAGGTTGGTACAGGTGCTGAGCGAATACGCGCTGCCGCTGTGGCCGATTTCAGCCGTGTACCCACCGCATCGACAGCTGTCGCCACGGGTGCGGGTGTTTATCGACTGGGTGATTGAGGTGTTGCACGGGGAAGCGGATCTGCACGGGGAGTGGATGGTGAAAATCTAGTGTGGACATGACCGCGCCAATGCCGACGGTTCCTGGCGCCCACTACCGGAGTCGTTGCGCCAGGGACACGATCAAGGCGCGCTCGCTATTTCGCGGTCGGCATCACGAACTCGGCACCCTTGTCGATACTTTCGGGCCAGCGTTGCATGATCGACTTCTGCTTGGTGTAGAAGCGCACGCCTTCTTCGCCATACGCATGCATGTCGCCGAACAGGCTGCGCTTCCAGCCGCCGAAACCGTGCCACGCCATGGGCACCGGGATCGGCACGTTGATCCCCACCATTCCGACCTGGATGCGCCGGCTGAACTCCCGGGCCACGTTGCCGTCGCGGGTGAAGCAGGCGACGCCGTTGCCGAATTCGTGTGCGTTGATCAGGTCAACGGCTTCCTTCAAATCGTTGACCCGCAGGCAACCCAATACGGGACCGAAGATCTCGTCCTTGTAGATGCTCATGTGCGGCGTGACGTGGTCGAAGATCGTGCCGCCCAGCCAGAAGCCATCCTCGCAACCTTCGCCGGCCTCAGTACCCTGGAAGTCGCGACCGTCGACCAGCATTTGCGCGCCTTCGGCAATGCCTTGCTCGATGTAGCCGCTGATGCGTTGGTGCGCCGCTTTTGACACGATCGGGCCCATTTCGGCCGTCAGGTCCATGCCGTTGAGAATCTTCAGTGCCCGGGTGCGCTCCACCAGTTTCGGCATGACTTTGTCGGCAACGTCGCCGACGAACACCGCTACCGAAATCGCCATGCAACGTTCGCCAGCCGAGCCGAAGGCCGCACCGATCAGCGCATCGACGACCTGGTCGATGTTGGCGTCCGGCATCACCACCATATGGTTCTTCGCGCCGCCCAGGGCCTGCACGCGTTTGCCGTGGCGGGCACCGGTTTCGTAGATGTAGTTGGCGATCGGCGTCGATCCGACAAAGCTCACGGCTTTGACGTCGGGATGATCGAGCAGCGCATCGACCGCTTCCTTATCGCCCTGCACGACGTTGAACACGCCGTCCGGCAAACCGGCTTGCTTGAACAGGTCGGCAATGAACAACGACGGTGACGGATCGGTCGGGCTGGGCTTGAGCACGAAGGTGTTGCCCGCCGCGATGGCGACCGGGAACATCCACATGGGCACCATCACCGGGAAGTTGAACGGGGTGATGCCGGCCACCACACCCAGCGGCTGGCGCAGGGTCCAGTTGTCCATGCCGGTCGACACTTGTTCGGTGAAATCACCTTTCAACAGCTGAGGCATGCCGCAGGCGAACTCCACGATGTCGATCCCCCGGGAGACTTCGCCCTGGGCATCGGTGAACACTTTGCCATGCTCTGCGGTGATCAACCGGGCGAGCTCGTCGCGGTGTCTGTTCAGCAATTCGAGAAACTTGAACATGACGCGGGCACGGCGTATTGGCGGCGTGTCGGCCCACTGGGGGAAAGCGTCGGCGGCTGATTGCACGGCGGCGTTGACCTGATCGACACCGGCCAGGCCCGCGCGGCCGGTGACCGCGCCGGTGGCTGGGTTGAAGACGTCTTGCGAGCGCCCGGACGTATTCGGGACGTGACGACCGTGGATGTAGTGATCGATTGGGGAAACAGGGCCAGTCATGCAATCTCTCCGATGATGGTGGTAGGAACCATCGGGAGTGTAGGAAGGGTGCGAAAGCTCGCCTAGCCGTCTAAGATTGAACTCATTGTTCACATCGGCAAACAATCACTCTATGAAAAAGTCACCCCTCGACATCCCGTGGAACCAACTCCATTGGCTCACCGTGTTGTCGGAGCAGGGTAGTTTCACTGCGGCGGCGCGTCGTTTGGGGGTCAGTAAGGCGGCGATGAGTCAGCACATCGCCGAACTGGAATGGCAGGCAGGGATTGCCCTGGTGCAGCGAACCACGCGCAGCGTGCGGCTGACGGATGCCGGCCGTGGCCTGGTCGAGGAAACCCGCACGGCGTTCGGCGCGATCGCCCATAGCTTCGCGAGCGTGCAGGACCTTGCGCAAACGCCTCGGGGGTTGCTGCGTATCACCGCCCCTGTCGCATTGGCCCGGCAGCAACTGGTTCCCAGGCTGGCGACGTTCTTCCAGGCGTATCCGGAAATCCGCGTTGAACTGTCCATGTCGGACAACATCAGTGCCCTGGCGATGGAGGGATTCGACCTCGCCATTCGCCATACCCAGACCCCGCCGGACACCCATGTTGCCTGGCCGCTTTGCCGCACGCGCACGCTTCTGGTTGCCAGCCGCGAGTACTTGAACCGTCGGGGCGCTCCTACTGAGCCCCATATGCTGGTCGATCAGGATTGTCTCTACTATCCCCGCCAGGATCAGCCGGCCTGGCATTTCGTGCCAAGGAACGCGGCGCCCGATCATCCGCGTACGACGGTGCCGGTCACCGGCGTATTTTCCGCCAACAACAGTGAAGCGTTGCGCGAGGCGGCGCTCTGCGGGTTAGGAATCGCCTTGCTGCCGGACTTCAGCGCGCAAACCGCATTGCGTGATGACACGCTCGTCGAGGTGATGCCCGACTGGGAATCGACCGGGGCTTTCGCTTCGCACTTGTTTGCTATCCGCCCTTACTCCGCCCATGTGCCACGGGCGGTGAGTGTATTTGCGGCCTGGCTGCGGGAGACGTTTGCGCAGGGATTTGTGGCGGATTGAGCATTTTTGAGGCTGTAGCCAGCTCCTGTGGCGAGGGGATAAATCCCCTCGCCACAGGTCTTGCATCAGAACAATTTGGTCAGCAACCAATAAAGACTGCCCGACAACAGAATCGCCGCCGGCAACGTCAACACCCAGGCCATCAGCAGATTACGGATCGTGCGCATCTGCAATCCCGAGCCATTGGCGACCATGGTCCCGGCCACCCCTGAAGACAGCACATGGGTGGTGGAGACCGGCAAGCCGAACATGTCGGCGGCGCCGATGGTCAGCATGGCGACGGTTTCCGCCGATGCGCCCTGGGCGTAGGTCAGGTGGGTCTTGCCGATCTTTTCGCCCACCGTCACCACGATCCGCTTCCAGCCCACCATGGTGCCCAGGCCGAGGGCGATGGCCACGGCGATCTTCACCCACAGCGGAATGAACCGCGTGGAATTGTCGATCTGTTGCTTGAACAGTTGCAGCTTGCCGCTGGTGTCGGCATCGAAGTTGCCGACTTTGTTCTTGTCCATCAAGCGGATGGTTTCGCTGGTCAGGTACATGTCGTTACGCACGTTCCCCACGGCTTCGGCGGGCACTTTGGCCAGCGAGCCGTAACCCTTGACCTCGGCACCGATGGCGCCAGTGAGGGCGGCGAGGGCAGGCACCAGTTGTGGCGTGGCTTCCTTGCTGCGGACGAAGTCGGAGAGGACTGTCCGGGGATCTGCCGGTGCCGGTTGCGGTGCGCTTTTTACCAGGGCCTGCTGGGTCACTTCGGCCACGGCGGCGAACTGCAACGCCTGGTCGGCAGGCATGGTGCGGTTCAACGCGTACGCCATCGGCAGGGTGCCCACCAGGATCAACATGATCAGCCCCATGCCTTTCTGGCCATCGTTGGAGCCATGGGCAAACGACACGCCGGTGCAGGTCGCGATCAGCATGCCGCGAATCCACCATGGTGGCGGCGTATGACCTTCCGGAGCCTTGTACAGGGCGCGGTTCTTGACGAAGGCGCGCAGCGCCAGCAACAACAACGCCGCACAGCCGAAACCCACCAGGGGCGAGAGCAGCAGCGCGTAACCGACCTTGGCCGCCTGGGCCCAGTCCACACCGCTGGTGCCGTCACGGCCGTGCATCAGGGCATTGGCCACGCCGACGCCGATGATCGAGCCGATCAAGGTGTGCGAGGACGAGGCCGGCAGGCCCAGCCACCAGGTGCCGAGGTTCCACAGGATCGCCGCGATCAGCAGGGCGAAGATCATCGCGAAACCGGCCGACGAGCCGACTTGCAGAATCAGCTCCACCGGCAGCAGGGCGATGATGCCGAAAGCCACCGCACCGCTGGACAGCAGCACCCCGAGAAAATTGAAGAACCCCGACCAGGCCACCGCGACATTCGGCGCCATGGAGTTCGTGTAAATGACGGTCGCCACGGCGTTGGCGGTGTCGTGGAAACCGTTGACGAACTCGAAGCCCAGCGCAATCAACAGCGCCACGCCGAGCAGCAGGAACGGCGTCCAGGTGGTGACCACCGTGCCGAACTCGCCCATGTCACGCACCAGGCTGTAGGCGGTGAACAACAGCCCGGTGGCCAACACTGCGAAAAATACGATCAGGGTCAGCGTGCTCGGCTTGCGGTTGAGCTGCGGCCTTGAGATGGGGCTTATTGAATCTGAGACGAGGGTCGGGGTGGTCATGATGACATCCGGTTCGTGGAGGAAACGCGGTTCCGGCTCTCTTTGCCACTGCAAAAGCTGCTTGTGGTGGATGTACTGCTGCCGGCGTGGCGCAAGGGTTGGGTTGTGAGTAGCGACGGAAATGCTATTCACAATTTGTTACGAGATGGTGACCGGGTTTGCTGTGAAGCAGCTGACTCAGATACGGGCATTCCCATAAACCATGTCCACCCGAAATCCCCTGTGGGAGCGAGCCTGCTCGCAATAGCGGTGGGTCAGCTTGCATCAATGTTGAATGTGCCGCCGCCATCGCGAGCAGGCTCGCTCCCACAGGGGATCTGAGGTGTACACCGAATCTGTGAACACCCGAAAACCTGTGGGACGAGCTTGCTCGCGATAGCGGTGGGTCAGCTTGCATCAATGTTGAATGTGCCGCCGCCATCGCGAGCAGGCTCGCTCCCACAGGGGATCTGAGGTGTACACCGAATCTGTGAACACCCGAAAACCTGTGGGACGAGCTTGCTCGCGATAGCGGTGGGTCAGCTTGCATCAATGCTGAATGTGCCGCAGCCATCGCGAGCAGGCTCGCTCCCACAGGGGATCTGAGGTGTACATCGAATCTGTGAACACCCGAAAACCTGTGGGAGCGAGCTTGCTCGCGATAGCGGTGGGTCAGCTTGCATCAATGCTGAATGTGCCGCAGCCATCGCGAGCAGGCTCGCTCCCACAGGGGATCTGAGGTGTACACCGAATCTGTGAACACCCGAAAACCTGTGGGAGCGAGCCTGCTCGCGATGACGGCATTCCTGACAACCTCTGGTTTTCCGACGAACCTTTCCCTTTTGCTCAATCAGAAGTTGACGCCAAAATGATGGCTCTTTACCATCGCGCCACTATTTTGATGGCACTTCCTTCGCCCACACCCGAAGAGCTCGGATTCCCTGACCGAGCGCGAAGCGCCGCGCGAACCTCTTTTAAAGTTGTTGCAACGAGACCTGATCATGGACGACCGCCAACCTTCTGCTGCCCACACAAACCGCGACCTGTTCTGCGGCATGCCCAAGCGCGGCCTGGCGTTCCTGCTGGCGAACGTCATGTTCTGGCAGCCGATGTGGGCCCAGGCCGATGGCATTGTGGTCAGCGCACCGGGCTCCAGCCTCGGTCAGGCAGGCAATGGCATGCCCATCGTCAACATCGCCGCGCCCAACGGCAGTGGTCTTTCCCATAACCAGTTCACCGAGTACAACGTCGGCACCAATGGCGTCATCCTCAACAACGCCACGTCCCGCACCCAGTCCACGCAACTGGGCGGGATCATCCTCGGCAACCCGAACCTCAACGGCGCGGCCGCGCAAACCATCCTCAACGAAGTCAACGGCGGCAGCCCGAGCCAGTTGCACGGCTATACCGAAGTGGCGGGGCAGTCGGCCCATGTCATCGTCGCCAACCCCTATGGCATCACCTGCAACGGCTGCGGCTTCATCAATACCCCGCAAGCGACCCTGACCACCGGCAAACCGATTGTTGAAAACGGCCAGGTGAGTCGCTACCAGGTCGACCAGGGCAGCGTCACTGTCGAAGGCGCAGGCCTCAACGCGACCAACGTCGACCGCTTCGAAATCATCACCCGCAGCGCCAAGATCAACGCCGAGATCCAGGCCAGGAACCTGACCATCGTCGCCGGCCGCAACGACGTCGACGCCGCCACCCTCAACGCCACCGCCCGCGCCGACGACGGCAGCGCCAAACCGCAACTCGCCATCGACTCTTCGGCCCTGGGCGGCATGTACGCCGGGGCGATCAAACTGGTGGGCACCGAGGCCGGTGTCGGTGTGAAACTGGACGGCAAGCTGATCGCCAGCGGTGGCGACATCCAGCTCGACGCCAACGGTCATTTGAGCCTGGCCGACACCTCGGCCACGGGCGCGGTCAACGTCAAGGCCGCCAGCGCCAACATGCAAGGCGCGGTCTACGGGGCCAACGTCAACCTGCAAACCAGCGGTGCACTGGACGTGCAGCAGAACATCGCCGCACGGGACCGGATCAGTTTGAGCAGCGGTGGGCAGTTGACCAATAACGGCGTCATCGAAGCCGGGGTCAATGCCGATAACACCCGCAATGCCACGGGTGATGTCAGCCTCACCGCGCAGAATTTCGACAACAGCGGCAAGAGCGTGATCGCCAGCCGCAACTTGACGGCCACGGTGGCGCAAACCCTGAACAACCAGGGTGGGACCTTGAGCGCCGGACAGGTCAGCACGGTAAAAGCCGGCACCCTGGACAACCAGAACACTGGCCGGGTACTGAGCAGCAATACGCTGACTGTCACCGCCGACACACTGCTCAACACCCAGGGCACCGTCAGCAGCAATGGCAACCTGACGGCCAATGTCGGGCAGTTGAATAACAACAGCGGTCAGCTCAGCAGCCTGGGCAATATCACGGTACGCGCCGCCTCGCTGGATAACAGCGCAGGGCGTTTGCTCGCGGATGGCACACTCACCGCCAGCATCTCGGCCCAGTTGCTCAATCAGGCGGGTTTGCTGTCATCGATCGGCCTGCTGACGCTCGACGCGGGGACTCTGGACAACCGGCAAGGCTCCCTTTACGCACAAAAAGGGTTGAACCTGGATCTGCAGGGGCAATTACTCAACGCTAAAGGCAGCGTGAGAAGCGACGCCACGGCCACTGTCAAAGCGGCCGAGATCAATAATGACGCCGGTCAGTTGGCGAGCATTGGTGCGCTGAACATCGACAGTGCCGGCACCTTGAGCAATCTGGGCGGCAGCGTAATCAGCAACGACACGCTGTCATTGAAAGCGGGGCAGGTGAATAACGCCTCCGGTCGCATTGCCAGTGCCAAAGCCCTGGATGCCAGTGTCACCGGGCTGGATCAACAGAGCGGCGAGCTCTTCAGCAATGCCCGTCTCACCCTCGACCTCAACCAAGGGTTGCTGAATAACCAGAGCGGCCTGATCAATACGTCGGGTGCGCTGCTGCTGAGCAACCTCAAGGACGTCAACAACCAGAGCGGCGAAATTTCCAGCCAGCAGGCGTTCACTGTCGCGGCGCAGAACCTGGATAACCGCGGCGGCAAGCTGCTGAGCAATCAAGGTCTGGTGCTGAAGACGGCGCAACTGCTGAACAACGCCCGGGGTGTGATTTCGGCGGCGTCGCTGGACAGCCACAGCGCCAACCTGGACAACAGCGACGGCCTGATCAGCAGCCACAACCAACTCGACCTGACGGTTGATACGCTGCTCGACAACCAGCACGGCTCGGTGATCGCCGACGGTGCGCTGCTACTGGTCGCCGATCGCCTGGACAACCGCACCGGCAGCATCGCCGGCAAGACCGGACTCGAGGCCACCCTCGGCGCCTTCGATAACCGCCAAGGCACGCTGATCAGCACCGACGCCTTGACACTCAAGGCCAGCAGCCTCGACAACCGCCAGGCGGGCCTGATCGGCGCGACAAAAGCGCTGGATCTCAACGTGGACGATCTCGACAACCGTGGCGGTGAACTGACGGGCAATGCAGACGTCACGCTGGTCAGCCAGCACCTCGACAACAGCGATGGCGGCCAGGTAAACGCCGGGCAGATGCTGAAGCTGACCGTGGACGCCTTGCTCAACCGCACCAAAGGCCTGCTCAGCGCCAAGACCGGCCTGACCCTGGATGGTGGCGCCCTGGATAACAGCGGCGGCTTTCTGAGCAGCCTACAGAACCAGCGCATCACCCTGAGCCGCGACCTGATCAATACCCAGGGCCAGCTCAGCAGTGAAGGTACGTTGAATGTCACCGCAGCCAACCTGAGCAACACCGGCGGCAGTCTGTCCAGTGCGGCGGATCTCACTGTGCAGAGCCTGGGCTCGCTCGACAACCAGGGCGGTGAACTGGTCACCGACGGTGCGTTGCTGTTGACCAGTCAAACATTGGACAACCGCCAGCAGGGCACCATCAGCGGCAAAGGCGCGGTGAGCGTTACCACCGGCGCTTTCAACAACAGTCAGAAGGGACGTCTCAACAGCGGCAGCACGTTGGACCTCAAGGCCACCCAAGTCACCAATCAGGACGGCGGACGCATTGGCAGCCAGGGCGCGTTGACTGCCGCTGTGTCCGGCCTGGACCAGCAAGGCGGCCAACTCTTCAGCAACACCGCCCTGACCCTGGACCTCAACCACGGCCAGCTCAACAACCAGGGCGGCCTGATCAACGCACCGCTGCTGGTCCTCAAGAACCTCAAGGCCGTCAACAACGACGGCGGCGAGATCTCCAGCGCCCAGGCGTTCACCCTGGCCGCACAAAGCCTGGACAACGACAACGGCAAGTTGCTGAGCAACCAGGCCCTGACCCTGCGCATCGACAACGCCCTGACCAACCTCAAGGGCCTGATCGCCGCCGCTGCGTTGGACGTCGAAGCCGCGAGCCTCAACAACAACGGCGGCACCCTGACCAGCCGCGCCAACCTCGACCTGGCCCTCAGCGGCCCGTTGAATAACCAGAGCAACGGGCTGATCAGCGCCACCGATGCCTTGACCATTGCCACCAGTGGCCTGAACAACCAGCAAGGCTCGCTGCTGGGCAGCGCCATCGCCATCGATTTCGGCGCCGCCACCGGCGACCTCAACAACAGCGCCGGTCTGATCACCACTGCCGGCATTCTCGACCTCAAGCACCTGCGGGACCTGAACAACCGCAATGGCGAAATCTCCAGCAGCCAGGACCTGACCCTGAGCGCCCGCGACCTGGACAACAGCGCCGGCCAACTCATCAGCAACGGCGTGCTGACCGTGGGCGCCCGTGACGTCATCAACCAGGGTGGTTTGCTGTCCGGTTTCAAGGGCCTGGGCCTGACCGCCGCGAGTCTGGACAACCGCAACAGCGGCACCTTGTCGAGCCGCGACGAAGATATCGGCGTCACCCTCAGCGGGGCGCTGCTCAACGGCAATGCCGGCGCACTGGTCGGCAAGAAACAACTGACCGTCAGCGCCGCCAGCCTGGACAACGGCGGCGGCATTCTCTCCAGCGGTGGTGAGCAGACCCTGACCGTCACCGGCGGTTTGCTCAACAACGCCCAAGGCGGCCTGATCGACAGCGGCGCCGCCTTGGTCATCAACGCCATGACCCTGGGCAACGCTGGCGGCACCGTCAACGCCCAGAGTGCCCTGAGCTTCACCGGCACCAACCTGGATAACACTGGCGGCACCCTGGTCGGCAACGCCGCCGTGACCCTCGACCTGCTCGGCGCCCTGACCAACACCAACGGCAAGCTCGCCAGCGTCGGCCCACTGCGGGTCGAGCGCGCCACACAGATCGACAACCAGGGTGGCCAGATCGCCAGTCAGGGCCTGCTCACGTTGCTCACCGCCGGCCTGGACAACCGCAACAAAGGCACCGTCGCGGCCAATGATCAACTCATCCTGACCAGCACCGGCACGGTACAGAACGACGCCGATGGCCTGATCTACAGCCAGAACGGCGGCGTGCAGATCGGCGCCGCCAGCCTCACCAACGGCAAGGGCACCGTGCAGAGCCAGGGCGCCATGACCCTGACTGTCACCAACGACATCGACAACCAGAGCGGTCGGATTCAAGCCAAGGCCGGCGACCTGATGGTGGTCGCCCGTCACTTGGACAACCGTGGCGGCGTGCTCGCCAGCCTGCAAGGCTTGCTCACCACCCAACTGACCGGCGTGTTGAAAAACGGCTACGACCTGAACAACAACCGCCAGGGCGGCATCACCCAGGCCCAGCGCCTGAACCTGACCGCCCTGGGCGGCCTCGACAACTACGGCGGACGCATCTCGGCGCAGACCGGCGATGCCATCGTCAACACCCGCAACTTCGATAACCGCAACGGCGGGCTCTATGCCAAGGGCAAGGTCAGCGTCACCGGCAATGATTTCGACAACAGCGGCGACAACGACGGGCAGATTGCGGGTAGCCAGATCGATCTGGACCTAACCGGGGCGTTGAACAACCGCCTGGGTATCATCGAGAGTGACAGCACCCTGGCGATCAAGGCGGCGAGCCTGGATAACCAGACCGGACAGTTGCGGGCGCTGGGTGCCAGTGGCAAGACCGATTTTCAGATTGGTGGGTTGTTTGATAACCGCAACGGGACCCTGGAAACCGCCAACACTGAATTGAGCCTCGGTGTCGGTAACCTGCTCAATACGGGTGGCAGCGTCCTGCATGTTGGCAGCGGCAACTTTGGCATTGCCACCCACAACGTCATCAACGCCGGCGGGAGCTTTGTCACCCGCGGTGCGATGACGCTTAGCGCGGATAGCTGGACCAACAGCAGCGTGCTGCAAGCCGGCACGCTGAGTATCAACGTCAATAACTTCACCCAGACGTCGACCGGGCAATTGCTGGCTTCCAGCAGCCTGATTGGCACAGGTGGCAACTGGACCAATGACGGTGTGATCGCCAGCGATGGTGGCTTGGAGTTGCAACTCACGGGTCGATACAGCGGAAATGGCCGGGTCACCAGCCTGGGTGACATGACGGTGGATGCCGCTTCGATCGACTTGAGCAGCGTGGCAAGTATCACCGGCGGTGGAACCACAACGATTGGCGGGCGCGGTGGCCTGGGTAGCCTGAACAATGATGGGCGGCTTACATCGGCTGGCGCGTTGAACATCAATGCGGGCACGGTCACTAACCATGGGACGATTGCTGGTGCAGATGGGTTGAAGCTGACGGCTTCTACATTGCTGAACGATCAAGGTGGTTTTTTGTTCAGCGGTGCGGATATGAAGCTGCGGGTGGGGAGTTTGACCAACCGTAAGTCGGATGTTTATGCGCTGGGTGATATTGATATCGCGCTGAATGATCAGGGAGGGCGCTCGGCGTTAATGGAAAATGATTCGGGCACGATGGAGAGTGGTCGGGATTTTTCTATTAATGCGGATTCGATTATTAATAAGTGGGGGGAATTTAAGACTGAGGCTGAAGTGTATTCTTCGGCGATAGGGTTTGGTTGCTATGCATGCAATGCTCTTCCGAGCTATGGGAATGATCGGCAGCCGGCCTCGTATTATGTATATGAACAGAAATACAGAGTAATGGTTTCGGGAGATGTAAGTTCCAAAGCCGCTTCATTGGCGACTGCTGGAAATTTGGTTGTTAAAGGTGGATCATTTTTGAACTCTAATTCATCAGTGTCTGCCGGAGGTAATGTAAATATTTCCGTGAGTGACTTTGAGAATACTGGCGCAGCGCTGGGGGATTATGTAAGTAAGAAGTATTATTCATATGATGAGCCTACTTATAGGAATATGGCTGATCTTGTAATATACAACATATATAATGATGCTGACTATAATGGTGGTATGCATTTTTGGAATGCGGCAGGCGTAGAGTCGACTACCTATACGCAAATACAGGGAAGTGCGTCGAAACCGTCTGAGAATGAATATTTTCAGCGATTTGGTCCGATTTCTATAAATATCGGCTTACTTGCAGAAAGGGTTCGCACCGAAATTAAGTTTACAGAGTCTAAGTACTCAACAGGTATACGAATTGAGTTGCCTGATTTCATCAAGAGTTTTACACCGTTCGATCAGGTAGTTGTCTCATCTACATCGTCCGATAACATGGTGCCCGCCATCATCCAAGCTGGCGGCAACGTCTCCATCACCGCAACAGACAAAGTTACCAATGGCGTCGAGCGCCCATTCTCTGCCGGTATCTTAGCTTCACCACGTACCGCCACTACCACAGCGTCAGGATCAGGCAGAACCACGGTCGTCACCCTCAACAGCCAACTGCCACCGGACTTGGCCCAACAACAAATAAACCCCCTGACGCTCCCAGGTTTCACCCTCCCAACCGGCCAAAACGGCCTGTTCCGGTTGAGCGGGCAGGGTGTTAGCGACGCGTCATCCCAGACTCCGAGCGTATCGCAGAACTGGACCATCGGCAGTGCCAACATGGGCACATCGGCCCGTCCAACCGGCTTCCCAGCCGCAAATACGCGCACTCTCCAGGTCGCAGATGCCACCCAGATTTCCGCCACCAATCAACAGTTGCAGCTATCGAATGGCAACAGTGCCGGCGCTTCCACTATTCCGGTTACCGGAGCCTCGGTCAATGCGCCTGTATCCGGCCAGACCCTGACACGGGTCACGGGCCTGCCGAGCTCAACCGTCTCCTCGAAGCCTCACAAATACCTGATCGAGACCAACCCGGTCCTCACCAATCTAAAACAGTTCACCAGCTCGGATTATCTGCTGACGCAACTGGGCTATGACGCCGACACCAGCGCCAAGCGCCTGGGCGACGGCCTGTTCGAGCAGCGTTTGATCCAGCAGGCGGTCACCGCCCGTACCGGCCAGCGCTTCATCGACGGCCAGACCACCGACGAAGGCTTGTTCAAGTACCTGATGAACAACGCCATCGCCAGCAAGGACGCCCTCAACCTGTCGATGGGCGTGACCCTCTCCGCCCAGCAAGTCGCCGCCTTGACCCACGATATCGTCTGGCTCGAAGAGCACGAGGTGAACGGCGAGAAAGTACTGGTGCCCGTGCTGTACATGGCCAATGCCAATAACCGGTTGGCTGCCAACGGCGCGCTGATCCAGGGCTCGGATGTCACGCTGATCGCCGGCAAGGACCTGAACAACGCTGGTACCCTGCGTGCCAGCAACAACCTGGCGGCCACGGCCGGCAACGACCAGGTCAACAGTGCTCTGATCGAGGCCGGTAACCGTCTGGACCTGCTAGCCGGTAACGACATCATTAACAAGGCGGGCGGAGTCATCGCGGGGCGCGATGTCAGCATGACTGCGATTGCCGGTGACGTTATCAACCAGCGCATGGTGACCGGCACCGACATACGCTACAAGGGAGAAAATGCGCACAGCGAGTATGTCGACAGCGGGTCTCGAATAGAAGCTGCGAACGACCTGACCGTCAAGGCCGCGCGGGATTTCGTCAGCACGGGCAGCACCTTGCAAAGTGGTGGCGACACCACGATCACCGCCGGTCGGGATGCTTTCATCGCGGCCGCCGAACAGCACAACAGCGTTGTGGCCGGCGCCAAGAGCAGCAACGTTACCCAGTACGGCTCGGATCTGACGGTGGGGCGTGACCTCTCTGTCCAGGCAGGGCGTGATCTGGCAGTGGTTGCCAGCCAGATAGAGGCAAATCGGAACATCGATTTCGGCGCAGGCGAAAACCTTACGGTGGCTTCGGCCGCCGATGAAAGCCATTCGTATTCCAAGTCGAAGAAAGTCACGATACAGGAAGATCACGTCAAGCAAATTTCCAGTGTCGTGAGCGCGGGGCAAGACGTTACTTTCAATGCCGGCAAAGATATGGCGCTGATTTCTAGTCGAATCAATGCCGGCAACGAGGCCTACCTGGCAGCGGTTGGACAACTCGATGTACTGGCGGCCCAGGACACGGATTACTCGCTGTATGACAAAAAGAAAAAGGGCAGTTGGGGGCGCAAGCAGACCAGACACGATGAGGTGACCAAAACCATCAACCTTGGCACCCAGATCACCACGGGGAGTGATCTGACGCTTGTCAGTGGTGGTGACCAACGTTATCAGGTCGCGAAGCTTGAAAGTGGCGCGGATCTGACGCTGAGAAGTGGCGGAGCCATCACCTTCGAGGGCGTCAAGGATCTGAGCCAGGAAAGCCACGAGAAGAGCAATAACAGCCTCGCGTGGAATTCCTCGAAGGGTAAGGGGCATACCGACGAAACCTTGCGTCAGAGCGAATTGATCAGCAAGGGCTCCCTGGCGATCACCGCCGCCAAGGGCGTGCATATCGACATCAAGCAAATTGACCAGAAGACGGTCAGCCAGACCATTGATGCGATGGTTCAGGCGGACCCTCAGTTGGCCTGGCTCAAAGAAGCCGAGCAGCGTGGCGATGTCGATTGGCAGCGCGTGAAAGAGGTCCACGACTCCTTCAAATACAGCAACTCCGGCATGGGCACGGGGACAATGCTGGCGGTGGTTATTATCGTGACGGTACTGACGGCGGGTTCGGGAACTGCCGCTACCGTTGGCGCCAGCGCAAGCGGGGCCGCGACGGCTGTGGGGATCAGTGCGACCACCGCCGCGGCGATTGGTGCGGCCGCATCGGCAGCCTACACCGCTGCCGTGGTCCAGTCGGTAGTCAGTACGATAAACAACAAGGGCAACTTGGGTGCGGTCCTCAAGGATGTCACCTCGACGGAAAGCCTCAAGGGGTATTTGACCAGTGGGCTGGCTGCGGGTTTTGCATCGGGTGTTCTGGATAAGGCGTTCGGTGTTTCCGCCGAAAATGCCAGTAAAGCGACCCACGGCTTTGAACTGGCCAGCACCGATGGCCTGACCAAGTTTGTCGGTTACACCTTGGCTGAAAAGGGCTTTGGTGCGGTCACCAATACCGCGATCAATGGTGGCAGCCTCAAGAACAATCTGGCGCAGGCCAGTATCAGCGCGGCCGCGGATGTCCTGTCGGCCTCCATCTATAACCGGTTGGGTACCCAGCTGGAATTCACCGGGATTCCGGCCAAGGTTGGTGCACATGCGATTGTCGGTGGGCTGATCGCGGAAGCGGCCGGAGGCAGCTTCCGGACTGGGGCCTTGGCAGCTGGTGCCAATGAGGCGTTTGTCGCCGCGGTCGGCGACAAGATCTTCGTGGGGGACATGCATGATCAACTGCTGGCAATGACCTCGCAATTGATCGGCGTAACGGTCTCGGCAGCCGCAGGCGGCTCTGATAAAGAACAGGAAGTGGCGGGCTGGGTCGCCCAACAGGCCACCAAGTTCAACAGCCTCGACCACCCAACCGCCGAGCGGTTGCTTAACGAACTGAAGGCCTGTAAGTCCGGCAGAAATTGCACCGAAGCGAAGCAGCGCGACCTGATAGGCAAGTTTGAAAAGATCTCGGCCGAACGTTCGCAGTTGATCGACCTGTGCGAAACCCGGGCCTGTGTCGAAGGCCTGAAAGCCAACACCATTGCCATGGACGACCCGGTTGCGCAAGAGTTGCTCAGCTTCTACCGGAACAAGGTCTCCTATGACATGGTAGGGATGCTGGTGGGCAATCCAGGGCTGATTGCACAACCGGCCCAAGGGTATGACCCTTGGGGAAATACCTATGTGACCGATGACCAGATCATCACGGCCAAGTACATCAAGGAGGGTTGGTTGACGCCCGCCGAGAGCGCCAATCTCAAGGAGTGGGAGAACAAGACCTCCTGGCTGGACGATGCGGCAGGTCGCAAACTCAGCGTGGCCGAAAGAGCCGCCATGATCAGCAACATGGGCAATACGTTGCTGACCGAGGGGTGGGGGACCAAGGTTGTTGCGGGCGTTGGTAAAGGCGGGAAAACCGGCAATGGTGTGTCGACGGATGCCGATGGGCTCGGTGTGAATCCAGGGGCCGGAAAAGGACCGTGCTGCTTCGCTGCCGGCACCATGGTCGCCACCCCTTCGGGTGCCAAGGCGATCGAAACGCTCAAGGTTGGCGACACCGTCTGGAGCAAGCCTGAAAACGGAGGTGAGCCATTTGCGGCCGCCATTCTAGCGACCCACAAACGCTCCGACCAGCCTATCTACAAGCTCAGACTCACGAGCATCCGTAAAGACGGTGCGGCTGAGAGTGAAACGCTGCTGGTAACGCCGTCGCATCCGTTCTATGTACCGGCAAAGCATGACTTTATTCCCGTTATTGACCTTGAAGCGGGCGATTTGCTCCAGTCTTTAGGGGATGGTTCAAGCGAGAATGTATCGACACGGGTCACGTCGCTGGAACTGTTTCAACCGCAAGGCAAAACTTACAACCTCACGGTCGATATCGGTCATACGTTCTATGTTGGTAAACTGAAAACATGGGTACACAACACTGGGCCATGTCCGATAAATACTCGCTTTATTGAAGGCGCAACAGTTGTTGATCAAAAAACAGGAAAAGTCTACCAAGGTACTGTGGATCTGGGTCCGACATTAGATCGGATAAAATCAGGTGGTTCCTATCCGCATAAAAACGATGGCTCTGTATTTAAGAATAACGGAGGGGATCTGCCAGTGCAGCCTGCGGGGTACTATAAGGAATATGTGCATCCTTCTCCTGGCATCTCAGGGCCTGGGCCGCAGCGTATAGTTGTTGGAAAGGGGGGGGAGATGTATTATACGTCAGATCATTATAAAACCTTTATTTTAATAAAGAATTGAGAAGGAGTTGCAAATGCTACCTTTCGTTTTTACAGAGCAGGCGCCTTCCTACGATTCGGCCAAGGTGTTTTATGTCAGGGTTGATCCTGGTATAGGCGTGTCGGATGAACTTATTAAGTCGTTGTATTATTTGCTATGGTTTCCGGGGTATTTTGGGTTTAATTGGGACGCGTTATATGATTGCTTGAGGGATTTTGAGTGGATTCCTTGCCATAAAATAGTGGTCTTTCACGAGGCTTTACCTTCATTAGATAGAAAAGAACTGAAAATATATTTGGAGATTCTGCGTGATTCAGTGCTTGATTGGCATGGTGATGATGCACATGAACTTGAAGTGGTTTTTCGCTGTTCCGATAAAATGAAAATCGAAGATATCCTAAAGGGGTAGATGCGAATTGTGGCGGCCTAATTTTTCAAGGGGAAATGGTCACTGCCACGCTGGAGCGTGGGAACGATCGCAAGTGTCTGCGGTAGCAGGACGATACCGATGCCTTCCAGCGCCGCATTCATCAACGGAAAAAGGGGACGAAAAAGGGGACAGATTCTGAGGGATCCCCGAATTTTCTTACGCAAAATCAAGAAGTTGGAATATTGAAGAGACCTGCATGAATCGGCAGCTTGTGTTGCACCACACAAAACAAGATCCCGACCCATGCAGGCCATCCGATTCTTACACAGCGCGCTCGCCCAGGCACTTCCCGATGTTCATTCTCATCGTCTGAAAACGTTGATGTGTTGTGTCAGCGCTTTACTCCGAGGACGTCGGCTCACTCTGACGGGGCTTGGTCGATTCTTGCCGAGCAAAGCCTATCCCAAACACACCATCAAGCGAGTGGATCGGTTGCTGGGTAATCGGCATCTGCGAACCGAGCGCCCGTTGTTCTACTGGGTCATGCTGCGAGCATTGCTGGGCTCGCTGAAGCATCCGTTGATCCTGGTTGACTGGTCACCTATTGATGCGGCTGGAGAGTTCTTTTTGTTGCGCGCTGCCGTCCCTTTGGCAGGACGTTCGTTCCCGATCTACGAGAGTGTTCACGAACGCGAGGGTTGTCCGAAATATCAAAAACGACTGCTACAAACGCTGGCCGAAATGCTCCCCAAAGACTGCGTTCCGATCCTTGTGGCTGATGCAGGTTTTCGCCGGCCATGGATCAAAGCCGTCGAAGCGCAAGGCTGGTATTACGTGGGACGTGTACGTAATCGGGATCTCTACCGAAACGACGCAGACACTTGGCTACCCGTTAAAAGCCTCTACGCTTTGGCATCGTCCTCACCGAAGTCACTGGGACGGATCGAGATGACCCAGAGCGCTCCGCACATCATTCATCTGTATTGCGTTAGGCATTCGGCAAAGGGTCGCAAACACCAGCGTGTCACCGGCTCAATTGCCAAAAACAAACTCAGTAGGCAATCGGCCAATCGTGAACGAGAGCCCTGGTTGTTGGCCAGCAACCTGCCGGAAGATCAATGGAACCCATCGAAAATCGTGGCCATTTATAAACAGCGCATGCAGATAGAAGAAGGCTTCAGGGATGTAAAAAGTGAGTATTTTGGGGTAGGCATCATTCGCCATCGGAGTCGCTGCCCACGCCGAATCGAAGTGCTTTTGCTGATCTCGGCTCTGGCTAATTACATCATTTGTTTAACGGGGTTGCAGGCCCGCGAGGCGGGTCATGAGCGCCGATTTCAAAGCAACAGCCTTAAACGCCGACGAGTGCTATCGCTTTGGCGGCTGGGCTTGGAATACTGGCGCAGCGGACGCGGCTCAAATTCTCGAAGCACCTTGGAGAGGCTTGAGCACGCGCTGCGCGCAGAGGTACATCAAGAGGCGCAGGCATTGGAGTAGATTTGTGGGGATCCCTCAGAATCTGTCCCCTTTTTTCATAGGAATGCAAATAATATTACTGCAAAAAATCGTGTTGAGCTTATGCAGAAAATTTTAGATAACTGGAATTAAAAGACGCCATGAAAATAAGCTGCATCAATGGAACATCTGAAGTCATGCTGCTTATTATCGAGCCTTGGGCTGAGGAATACTGTCTTGATCCCGGAGTGTCGGTTGATGTCGTGGGGCAAGGGGGGGCAGTTGATGGAAGTTTTGAAGTGGAGTATTTCGATAAAGGAATAATTTTTTATGGTTGGGAAGGTAGCGTGGTTTCAGTGTTTATAAATGGTCAAGAGGTCATCCCGAGCCCACAAAATTAATTTTTTGGTGCAAAATAAATACCTAAGGAATTAGGTAAAGTGTTTTTTGATGCAGCTAATGGTGTAGGAACCATCTACTCTCCAAGAGTCACCATGAGCGGAAGTAAAATAACATTTGATGAGTTTGCGATAGGGACTTCGAAAGGATTCATCGGCGTTGGTGCTGATGGGGCCGCTGAATTAGCAGGACCATTGAAGAAAATGCTTGCTTATGCTCAGTCCCAGTCGCAGGAAAGCTAAGGAAAAATTCTGATTAACACTATCAAAACTACTTGTCCCAAGCTTTGAGCCTTCTGGGGGATGCATAGCGACCTGTCAGAGTAATTTTTTCTGCTGGCTTGAGGGATTTTTTAAAAGGAGTTAGACAATGAGGATTCGTCGAACACTTAAAAAAAGGATGAGAAATGTTGAGGCCTTAGGTCGTGGGGTCTTTTATGAGGAAGCTGAAGAGGGTGAAATTTTATTTTCTACTGAAATAGAGGGTGGAAGGTTGAATGTATATGTTGACGGTTTTGTCTTTGGGAATGATGAGGTTGCAAATAAGTTGTTGTTTGCTGATATTTCTAGTATTGAAAGTCACCTGGGTGTAGAACTTTTTTCGAATGCGAGTCGCTCGGGGGACGTTGATTTTTACGTTCCCTTAGATGTGAAATGTGGCTTCTCTAATTTTGCGTTATTTTTACCATTCTTGACTTATTCTAATGTTATGAATATTTTGGTTGGGCTTCGAGAGGATTGGATGAGGCAGATATCTCCTAAAGTATAGTTGGCGCAAAAGCAACAGCGGAAGCTCCCAAGCCAGCTAGCCTTGCCACTATTACGGACGAAATAAGGCTGATCCTTACCATCCGGATTGGCAGCTTTACGTGGGTAATTAGCCGAGAGCGGTTGGGGCGGTTATTGTTAGCGGTGGTGCAAAAAAAGGGACCAAAAAAGGGGACGGATTCTGAGGGATCCCAATGTCTAGTCCTGAAATAGGTATACACCTGTTTCAGGACTAGACATTGATGAAAACACGTCGATTAGCAAGGGCTGAGGTCAGGAAGAATGGGCATCCGAAGAAGGTTAAGTAAGTGCCGTTCAAATCTGTCCCCTTCTTTGATCTTTGAGAATATTAAAGATCCATTTGGCGGTGCTCAATATAAGATGGAAGTTGAGCGGTTTAAGGAGGTTTGGAATGGTCGCTCCGTTTTTAGGCAGTAGTGTTTTCGTTTGGTTCATGGTTTACTCGGAAGTTACTTGTGAAATGACCTATGTTTTTCTGGTTGATGGTATTGAGTTTAGTCTAGTGGGAAGGCTGTATGAGAGTGGAGGTATAAGGGGAGTTGAATGCAGTGATGAATTGGAGGTTTTTTTAATGTCGCTTATGCCGTTTGATCATGGGGTGTCTAAAAAGCTGTCTGCGATATCTTGGGGCTACGTCGATGGTGGTTGTGTTGAACTTCCCATTTCTCTAGTTGCTTTGTAGAACGGCGCACACACACAGGGCATCTCCGTCTTAGCCTCCACACGCTCTAAATTAATCACCTAAGGATAACCAATGCGTCATTTCTACTCGTCTCTCCTCCTATCAACAACAATGCTTCTATCCGCTTGCAATACAACACCCTACGACAAAGCCACGATCTACTACGACCGCACGCAGTTCCCTTCGCAACTTGTCAAAGATTATCCTGAGCTGACCGATCCCATCCTCCAGCACGGTCGTTGTTCCTTGGTTGTTTCAACCCCAGGCTCGAATACGGGCACCTATTATTTCTGCACCTATGCGCTGAACTCCAAGGGGCTTTATATGCAGGGATGGGACGCCAAGGCGATGAAATACGTCGAAATCGCCCATGTAGATCTAACGGCGCTGAAAGAAATTTCGTTATATACCTTCGTGCGGACCAAGCAGCTCCAACTGACCGAGGAGCGCCGTCAGTTGGCGCTCAGTGCATCCATTGACGAAGGGGGGTATGTCGATGGAGCGGCCACGGAAAGTCTGTTCGAAAGCATCAAGCGCAAAGGCGTGCCGGTGGTGGAAAGCCAAGGCATGATCAACCCACCCGCGCCGCCTTCGCCGATGATCATTCCTGTCGTTGTTCCTAGGTAATCGAAACGGGGAAAACAGGGACAGGCAAATCTGTCCCTGAGGGCTCCCCGAATGTTCTTACGCAAAATCAAGAAGTTGGAATATTGACGAACCGCCAGTACATACTGCCTGAGAGTAAAGCGGACGACCTTCAGTCGCCCGCTTTGATTATTCGGCAGCCAGCTCCCGCAACCGCCTCCCAATCACATCCATCACATCACACCCATCGCGCAGCGCTATCGTCAGCATTTTGCAAAAATCAGATAGCACCACCGTATCCGAGCCGATCTCTGAGCGAAACGCAATATTCTCCAACACCTGGGTCACGCTACGAATACGGTAGTCGGCAGTTTCGAAGAGGACATCGAGCGGCGCTTCGGTGTCGATGAGCAGGGTTGCGGGGGTGCAGTCGATGCCAGTGATGGGCATGTATCTAGTCATATTAAGAGCCTCGGTGAATGGATGACTCTCTGTTGTTCAGGTCGCCAAACCTGGCCGCCATTTAGGCGACGAGCAAATACTGGCCTCCCTCTCAAAGCACCACAAGCCTCCACTTTCCGACCTTCACGTAGGATTTCGGCCTACCTCCTGTTGGCATTGGCTAAGGGTTGCGTAGGACCAGCCAAAGAACGCGACTGCTGCGCAGTCGAGCGGGAGCAAGCTCCCTCGCCACAGGGTGGTGCGGTCTTTCCGGAGTCCAGGTTCGATGACCAGAACCGGGCTCGCCCACCGAATTTGTGATCTATAGTTTCCCCCAAACCCATCGGCAACCTGCCTCGCATGGACGCCGCAAGAGTTCCTGGCATCGCCTGGGTGCCCGCTAACCTGAAGTGCTGATACAACGCAGGGAGCACAGCATGTTGTTTCAACGGCCAGATGGACTGAGGTTGGCCTCCGGTATCACCCCGTCAACGGACACAGCGTCCGGGGCCATGGGGCGGTTTTTTCGGCGTGGGCTGGGTCATATCAAGGAAGCCTACGTGCTGTTCCCGTTGCTGGCGGTTCTGCTGTTGCTGGCGATCTGGATGACGACGTTCTACCTCATCAACAGTGAGCTGGGGCGTGCCAGGTACAACGCCGCCACGGTCAGCCAGGAGATCAGCGCCACCTACGAAGCGCAGATGTTGCGGGCGGTTCACGAAATCGATCAGACCCTCAAGCTCGTCAAATACACCTACGAGGCCGAGGGTAAGCGCAATCCGCTGCCCCGGCTCAAGGAGCGGGCGTTGTTGCCGCCGGCCCTGTTGTTTGATGTGAGCGTGGTCAATGCCGACGCAAAGCTGGTGGCCAGCACTCGGGCGAACGAAACGGGACCGATCAGCGACCCGGATGAGCTGCGAACGTTGCGCAACAACGACACGCTGTTGATCAGCCACCCCTGGAAAGACCCTTCGACGGATGAATGGCGGCTGCGTTTCAGCCGTCGGCTCGACGCGCCGGATGGCTCCTTCTCGGGTGTCGCCAGGGTCGAGGTCGATGCGGCGTATTTCGCCAGCAGTTATGACACCTCGAAACTGGGGGACCAGGGTGTGCTCGGGCTGTTGGGCACCGATGGCGTCTTTCGGGTGCGGCGCACCGGGGAGTCGATCGAGGCCGGCGATGCGGTCGATTATGCGGCGTTGGTCCCGGACAGCGAGGACACCCAGGCGCAACTGTTGACCAACAGTTGGGACGGTGTGCGGCGCTACACCAGTGCCCGTCAGCTCTACGACCTGCCCCTGGCGGTGATTGTCGGGTTATCCGAGGAGGAACAACTGGCCGCCGTGACCGGGCAAGCCCACACCTATCAGTGGCGGGCCGCAGGAGGCAGCCTGCTGCTGGTGTTTCTGGTGGCGTTGCTGAGCCGGATGAGCTGGCAGCTCGCACAAAGCCGTTTGCGCACCGCCGAGGCCCAGACGCAACTGGTGGCGGTAGCCCGTCAGGCCGGCATGGCCGAGATCGCTACCAACGTCTTGCACAATGTCGGGAACGTGCTCAACAGCGTGAATGTCTCCGCCGAAGTGCTGACGCAAAAGCTGCGCACCAGCAAGGCCTTGGGGTTGAGCAAGGCGATGCAGTTGATGAACCAGCATGCTGCGGACCTGGGCCAGTTCCTCTCTGAAGACGATAAGGGCAAGCTGCTGCCGGGGTATCTGAATCAGGTGACGGAAGCCTTGGCTGTCGAACAGAAAAGCATGTCCGATGAACTGGAGCAACTGGCCAAGAGCATCGATCACATCAAGGAAGTGGTCGCGGCCCAGCAGTCCTACTCGGGCGTTTCCAGTCTCTGCGAGAGCGTCCAGATCGAGCCGTTGATCGAGGACGCGTTGCGCATGAACGCCGGCATCATCACGGCCCGCCGGGTCACGGTGCAGAAGGATTTTTCCGCAATGCCCGCCGTGCAACTGGACAAGCATCGAGTGCTGATGATCCTGGTCAACCTGATCAAGAATGCCAGCGGTGCGATGGTCAACATGTCGGATCGACAGCCGCTGATTACGCTTCATACCGAGCTGACGCCGGAGCAGAAGCTGATCATCCAGGTGATCGACAATGGGGAAGGGATTGCCGAAGAAAATCTGACGCGAATTTTTGCCCATGGCTTCACCACTCGCAAAGAGGGCCATGGGTTCGGCTTGCACAGTTGTGTCTTGGCGGCGATGGAAATGGGCGGTGTGCTGAGGGTCCAGAGCGAGGGGCCGGGGCAGGGCGCCACGTTTACTCTGGAGTTGCCCATCAAGGGGGTGGGCCAGGCGACCCTTGCATGATCCGGGCACGCTGGATTATGTCGTCTACAATTCGCTCATGGTATTGAGCCGGCGTCATAAGGACTGGAACGAATGGTGGCAATTCCTTCAGGCAACCCTTCAGGCAATCTCGAACAAGGTCCCAGCGCGTTAGCCTGCCTGGATGGGTGGGTTCTCCTGTCGAGGCTACACTGACTCCATGGCGCCCAGACTCCATCCGCTGACCCTGGCCCTGATGACGCTGTATGCCTGCACGGCAAACGCCGCCGACGCCAATGGGCCGACGTTTTCCGTGAGCAGTTTCGGCACGGTAGGCGTGGTTCATTCCAGCGAGAAGAAAGCCGATTACACCTCCAGCATCTACAAGCCCAACGGCGCCGGACACGCGCGCAATTGGAGTGCCGATGTCGACAGCCTGATCGGTGCGCAAGTGACGGCACGCTTCACCCCGGAACTCTCGGCGGTGGTGCAGGTGATTTCGGAGCAGCGTTACGACAACAGCTACCGTCCCTACGTCGAATGGGCGAACTTCAAGTATCAGGTCACGCCCGATTTCAGCCTGCGTATCGGCCGCACGGTGCAGCCGGCCTTCCTGTTCTCCGACACCCGCAAAGTCGGCTACACGCTTCCCTGGGTGCGTCCACCGGGGGAGGTCTACAGCATGATCCCCGTCACCGCGACCGATGGCATGGACATCAGCTACAGGCTGCACATGGGCGATATCATCAATACCGTGCAAGGCAACGTCGGGCAGAGCACGGTCCGCATGCCCAATGACGGGGGCGAGACCCGGGCCAGGGGCTCGTGGGGCGTTTCCAACCTGACCGAATACGGTGCCCTGACCACGCGCATCACCTATCAGCACACGCGCTTGACCTACGAGCCGTTCAATCCGCTCTTTGATGGTTTCCGGCAGTTCGGCGAAGAAGGCAACGCCATCGCCGACCGCTACGACACCAAGGGCAAGGACTTCAATTTCGTCGGCGTCGGGGCCATCTATGATCCCGGCGACTGGTTCGTCATGGGCGAATGGGGGCATTTCAACAGCCATGCGGTGTTTGGCGAGATGAGTGCCTGGTACGTCAGTAGCGGATACCGGATCAACGCGTTCACGCCCTATGTCACCTACGCGCGGTCAAAAACGCTGAGCGCAACGTCCACCGACGGGCTGGACGCATCAACGCTGCCACCGGACCTGGCAGATGCAGCGGGGGAACTCAACGGGACGCTCAACGCCGTCCTGGGCTCCGGCACCCGCCAGCAAACCCTGTCTCTTGGTGTACGCTGGGATTTCACGAAAAACATGGATGCCAAATTGCAGTACGACCACACGCGCCTGGGTGATAACACGACGGGCCCGCTGACCAATTTCCAGCCGGGTTTCGAGCCGGGCGGTTCGTTCAGCGTGCTCAGCCTCGCTGTCGATTTTGTCTTCTGATGAGGCCGATCATGCGGTTTCTCAAGCGCACCGGACGCGCCGTGGCAGGAATGACCTTGTATGCAGCCAGCACGTTCGTCATGGCTGATGTGGTGGTGGTCGTCTCGGCGACCAGCCCGGTAAAAAACCTGGCGGATAACCAGGTGGCGAATATTTTCCTCGGCAAGACCAGTCGTTTTCCCGAGGGCGGACAGGCCATTCCGATCGACTTGCCTGAAGGCTCCGCTGTTCGCGATGAGTTCTACACCACCTACACCGGCAAATCCGCCGCGCAACTCAAGACGCACTGGTCGAAGATCATTTTTACCGGTCGGGGCCAGCCTCCGGAGACGGTTTCAAACGGGGCGGAAGTGAAGAAACATGTCGCCGGCAATCCCGCTGCCATCGGCTACATCGATGCGCGTGAAGTGGATGGCAGCGTCAGGGTCTTGCCGTCCGATCCGCAATGAGCACCTACACGTCTGTGGCGGGGCGTGCTGCCTGTGTTTGCAGCAATGTCTTGAACTGATCGGCAGGTACCGGCTTGTTGAAGTAGAACCCCTGGAATTCGTCGCAGGCATTGTCCCGCAGGAAATCGGCTTGCTCCTTGGTTTCCACGCCCTGGGCAACCACGGTCAGGCTGAGGCTCCGGCCCATGGTGATGATGGCCTCGGTCAAGGCTTTGTCTTCCGCCACGCTGGTGACATCGCGGATGAATGAGCGATCGATCTTGATCGAGTCGAGCGGGAACTGTTTGAGCGCCGAGAGCGAAGAGTAACCAATGCCGAAGTCATCGATGGCGATCCGGATATTCAGTTCCTTGAGTCCGGTCAGTACCTGCAGGGTTTTCCGCACATCCTGCATGAGCAGGCTTTCGGTGATCTCCAGCTCCAGCAGGTGGGCGTCCATGCCGGTGTCTGCCAGTATCGTCGCAAGGTCGCTCAAGAGATGTTCATCGACAAACTGACGGGCCGTCAGGTTCACAGCGATGCACAGGTGCGGCAGGCCCTGTTGTTGCCAGGCCACGTTCTGCTCGCACACAGTCCTGAGCACCCACTTGCCGATGGGCACGATCAGGCCGGTTTCTTCGGCCACCGGGATGAACTGCATGGGCGCCACCAGCCCCAGGTCAGGATGTTCCCAGCGCAGAAGGGCTTCCATGCCGGTGATCTGGCCACCGCGAATGTCCCGCTTGGCCTGGTAGTGCAGCCGGAACTCATTGCGCTCCAGTGCATGACGCAGGCCCAGTTCCAGGGTCTGCCGTTCCAACGACTCCGCGTTCAGTTTCTCGGAGTAGAACTGGAAGGTGTTTTTCCCTTGTTGCTTGGCCTGGTACATCGCGATATCGGCGTTTTTCTTCAGGGTCTGTTCGTCCAGGCCGTCCCGGGCAAAGAGGCTGATACCGATGCTGGCGGTGACACGAAACTCCTGCCCTCGAAGATTGAAGGGCCGGGCAATCGCCGCAAGGATCTTCTGGGCGGTGGTCGCCACATACTTTTCATCCGACAGTTGTGGCAGCAACACCACAAATTCGTCACCGCCCAGCCGGGCAACGATATCGCTCTCGCGCAGGCAGGCCTTGAGGCGGTTTGCGACTTCTTGCAGCAACTGGTCGCCGGCATCATGGCCGAGGGTGTCGTTGATTTGTTTGAAACGGTCAAGGTCAAGGAACAGCACGGCCATTTGTCGCTGGTAACGATTGGCTTCGCGGATGTGTTGAATCAACAGTTTGCTGAACAGGCTGCGATTGGGCAGCGCCGTGAGGGCGTCGTGATAGGCGAGGTATTCGACGCGTTCGGCATAGGCCACCTTGGCTTCGGCGGCCTGTAGCCGGCTTTGCGCAAGCTGCCAGCTCATCCGGCTCAGCAGGCCGGCCAGGAGCACCAGCAACAGGCTGGCCCCGGCCGTTCGCCGCAGGTAGGTCTGGGCTTGCCGGTTCACCGCAATCAGTTGTTCTTCTTCGGACAAGCCGACAATCACCGCCAGGGGCAGGTCATAGAGCTGACGGACACTGGTATAGCGCCGCACCCCGTCCCAGCTATTGGTCAGCAGCAATGTCTGGATGTCCTCGCTGTCCGGGACCAGCGCCCCGTAGTCGACTGCATCGCCAGCCCGGATCGATTCCCCGGTGCGCCGCACCCGGAAAACGCCGTCGGTGCCCAGCAGCCCGAGCACGCCCCGGTCACCGAGTTTCGCGGCGTCGTAACTGCTGGTGAAATATGCGGCATCGACGTCGACCCTGGCGACACCCGAAAACAAGCCATCCGAGGCGTTGAGGCGACGGCTGAAGCGCAAGCGCCACTCCCCGGTCAAAGGGTCCTTCCAGGGGCGGCTGATCAGCAGCGTATCGTTGTTGCGCAGTGTCCGCAGCTCATCCGGGTCGCTGGCAGGTCCCGTTTCGTTCGCCCGGGTGCTGGCGATCAGCTTGGCGTCGGCGTTGACCACGCTGACATCGAACAGCAGCGATGGTGGCAGCAGCGCCCGCTCCTTGAGCCGGGGCAGCGGGTTGCGCTCGCCCTCGGCCTCGTAGGTGTATTTGACGAGCTTGAGGGTCTGGTCGATCTCACGCACCGCACGCAGTATCTGCGCTTCGTACGTGGCGCCGATTTCCTGGCTGACCGTTGCTGCGTTGCGCTGGGCACGGGTCTGTTCGACCTTGATGAGGTACAGGGTGGCGGACCAGAGGGCAAGCAGGAGCAGGACGGACAACAGCGGAAGCAGGATATAGGCTTCCCTGAGGTGGCCGAGCCCATACCGGAAGGCAGGGCTCGTTTCCTTGGCGGTCGTATCTGCGGATGCCGTGATACCGGGAGCCAGTCTCAGTCCACTTGTCCGTTGGATCGACATGATGTGCTCCCTGAATGACACCGGCGCGTCCGTGCGAAAAAAACATCAATTGATTAGAGGGAAACTATAGACCAGATATTCCCCTTGTTCCGCATGAGCCAGCGGGGCGGTGCGACGTTTCGCTGAATCTTCTCGTCAGGGGACAATGCTGTTGACTTAGACTTGGCCCGATTCATTGTGGCGAGGGGATTTATCCCCGCTGGGCTGCGAAGCAGCCCCCCTCAACCCGTCTGACACACCGCATGCTCAGGTTTTGGGGGCGCTTCGCGCCCCAGCGGGGCGGTGCGACGTTTCGCTAAATCCCCTCGCCACAAGTTCATCTACTTTGCACCCCAGCGGGAGCAAGCTCCCTCGCCACGGGTGGAGAATTCCTACAAGATTTTCAGAAGGCTAGGCCCCCATCAACGCCGCCCCACCCGGGTACTCACGTCCACCCAAACCGCCAGCACCAGAATGCTGCCCTTGACGATCATCTGCCAGTAGCTGTCGACGTCGAGCATCGACATGCCGTTGTCCAGGCTGGTAATGACCAGCGCGCCAAGAAGAGCGCCATAGACAGTGCCCGAGCCGCCGCGCATGGAGGTGCCGCCGATGAAGCAGGCGGCGATGGCGTCGAGTTCGCCCATGTTGCCGGCCGAGGGTGAGCCGGCTGCCAGGCGTGCGGTGTTGACCAGGCCGGCGAGGGCGCACATCACGCCCATGATGCCGAAGATCCACAGTTTTACGGCCTGCACGTTAATGCCGGACAGGCGCGTGGCCTCCATATTGCTGCCCACCGAGTAGACGCGTCGTCCGAACACGGTCTGGCTGGTGACGTAGCTGAACACCCCCAGCAGGACCAGCAGGAGCAGCACCGGAACCGGAATGCCGTCGTAGCTGTTGAGGGTATGGACGAACCCCGCAAGCACCGCGCCAATCGCCACCACGCGCAGCACGTCACGCACCAGGGAGTGTGCCGCCAGGCCATGGAGTGCACGGTTGCGGCGCTGTTTCCAGGTCAGGAAAAGGGTGAGGGAGAACAGCAGCACGCCCAGCGCTATACCCACGCTTTGCGGCAGGTAGCCCTGGCCGACGTAGACCAGCTCCGGCGACACCGGGGCAATGGTGGTGCCGCCGGTAATGCCCAGCAGGATCCCGCGAAACGCCAGCATGCCGCCCAGCCCCACGATGAACGACGGGATGCGCAGGTAGGCGGTCATGAAGCCATTGGCCAGGCCGATGACCAGGCCGCACAGGGCAACAAGGCTAAGACTCGCAAGCAAAGGTATGTGATAGACCACATCGAGAATCGCCGCCAGGCCACCCAGCAGCCCGAGCAATGAGCCCACCGACAGATCGATTTCGCCGCTGATGATCACCAGCACCATGCCGCAGGCGAGGATCCCGGTGATGGACATCTGCCGCAGCAGGTTGGACAGGTTGCGCGGGGTCAGGAAGCCGCCGTCGGTCTGCCAACTGAAGAACAACCAGATGATCGCGACGGCGATCACCAGCGCGAGCATTTTGTAGCGGGTGAAGAGTTGTTTGACCTGATTCATCTACGCGGACTTCCGATCATTATTGTTATGGCCATCGGGATGGCTGAGCGCAGCAGCGAGCACTTGTTCCTGGGTGAGTCCGTGGTTGACGAAGTCGCCACGCAACTGGCCTTCGCCGATCACCAGCACGCGGTCGGAAACCCCCAGCACTTCGGCCAGTTCCGAGGACACCATGATGATCGACACACCCTGGGCCGCCAGCGCGCCCATCAGCTTGTAGATCTCGTACTTGGCGCCGACGTCCACGCCACGGGTGGGTTCATCGAGAATCAGCACGCGGGGTTGGGTCAGGAGCATCTTCGCCAGCACGGCTTTTTGCTGGTTGCCGCCGGAGAGACTGGTGATCGGCAGGAACGGGCTCGCGGTCTTCAGATGCATGCGCGAGATTTCCCTGTCGATGCTGCCCAGTTCGGCTTCGGCGTCGATGCGGGTCAGCTTCGAGAAATTCTCCAGCACGGCAAGGGTGATGTTCTGGCCGACGCCCAGGTCCGGAATGATCCCTTGGCGCTTGCGGTCTTCGGGAACCATGCACAGGCCGGCGCGGATCGACTTGAGGGGCGTGCGGGTGTCGATCGGCTTCCCATCCAGCCAGACTTCACCCTCATGACGCCCGGGGTAGGCACCGAACAGCGCCGACACCAGTTCCGTGCGACCGGCACCGACGAGCCCGGCGACGCCGAGGATTTCACCGCACTTGAGGGTGAACGAAATGTCGTCGACCCGTTTGCGCCGGGGGTTATCGACGTCGTAGCAGGTGATGTGGCGCGCTTCGAAAATCACCTCGCCGATGTCATGGGGTTCGGTAGGGTAGAGGTTGCTCATTTCCCGCCCGACCATCTGGGTGATGATCTGTGGGATGTCCATGTCGGCCATGGCGGTGGTCGCGATGTGCTTGCCGTCGCGGATCACCGAGATGGTGTCGCACACCGCCGCCACTTCATCGAGCTTGTGGGAGATGTAGACACAGGCAACACCCTTGGCCTTGAGGTCACGGATGATGTCCAGCAGCACCTCGATTTCCGAACGGGTCAAGGCCGATGACGGCTCGTCGAGGATCAGCAGGCGCGCCTGTTTGTTCAATGCCTTGGCGATTTCCACCAGTTGCTGGTAGCCACCGCCGTACTGCGATACCGGGAGCGAGACGTTCATGTCTGGCACCTTGAGTTCCCGCATCAAGGCTTCGGCGCGATGGATCATGGCCGGGTAGTTCATGCGCCCGCCGGGCAGGGTCAGTTCGTGGCCCATGAAGATGTTTTCGGCCACCGACAGGTCGGGTACCAGGGTCAGTTCCTGGTGAATGATGACGATCCCGGCGGCTTCGGTTTCGCTGATGGATTGTGCCTTGAGCGGCTGGCCGTCCCAGAGGATTTCGCCGTCCCAGGTGCCGTATGGATAGACCGCCGAAAGGACTTTCATCAAGGTGGATTTGCCGGCGCCGTTCTCACCGCACAGGCCGACGCATTCCCCCGGCCGGACCTTGATGTCGATGCCATTCAGGGCTTTGACACCGTCGAAGGTTTTTACGATGCCGTTCATTTGCAGCAGGTAGTCGGACATGGCAAGGACTCGTGAAGAAGGACTTACACATAAGCTTGCCGGTCAATTCCCTGTGGGAGCGAGCCTGCTCGCGATCGCGGTGGTTCAGCGTGCACCAATGTTGAATGTGCTGCCGCCATCGCGAGCAGGCTCGCTCCCACAGGGACTGTGTTTGACTGACCGGTGGTGTTCAGCTTATTGCCCGGCGATCTGCGCCTTGCTATAGAAGCCGTCTTTTTCCAGCAAATCGATGTTGTCCTTGGTCAACGGGGTCGGGGTGAGCAGGATGGTGTCGACTTTCTTGCTGCCGTTGTCGTACTGCGAGCTGAAGGAAGGTTTCTCGTTACGGGCCAGTTGCACCGAGAGCTTGGCGGCTTCGGAGGCGATCAGCTTCAGGGGCTTGTAGACCGTCATGGTCTGAGTGCCATCGATCACCCGCTTGACCGCTGCCAGGTCGGCGTCCTGGCCTGAGATCGGCACCTTGCCGGCCATTTTCTGCGCCGCCAGGGCCTGGATCGCGCCGCCTGCGGTGGCGTCGTTGGAGGCGACGATGCCGTCGATCTTGTTGTTGTTCCGGGTCAGGGCGTTTTCAACAATGCTCAAGGCTTCGGTAGGGTTCCACTCCTTCACCCACTGTTGGCCGACGATCTTGATATCACCCTTGTCGATGGCCGGCTGCAGCACCTTCATCTGGCCTTCGCGCAACACCTTGGCGTTGTTGTCGGTAGGGGCGCCGCCCAGCAGGAAATAGTTGCCCTTGGGCGCGGCTTTCAGCACGCCGCTGGCCTGCATTTCGCCGACCTTTTCATTATCGAAGGAGATGTAGGCGTCGATGTCGGCGTTCAGGATCAGCCGGTCATAGGACACCACCTTGATCCCGGCCTTCTTCGCTTCGGCGACGGCGTTGGTCAACACGGTGGCGTTGAACGGCACGATGACGATCACATCGACGCCGCGGGAGATGAGGTTTTCGATCTGGGAAATCTGCTTCTGCTCGTTGGCATCGGCGGATTGCACGAAGACCTTGGCGTCCATTTTTTCTGCCGCCGCAACGAAGTAATCACGGTCCCGGGACCAGCGTTCCAGGCGCAGGTCGTCGATGGAAAAACCGATCTTCGGGTGCGCAGCATCGGCCATGACCGGAAGCGACAGCAGGGCCAGGGCGCTGGCGAGTAACGTGCGTTTTACATTTTTCATTGTGGTGCGTCCTTTTATTTTTGTTTGAAAGACACTGCCTGACGATGAGCGTGATGCCGGTAGAACTGTAGAGAGTCGCGAGGCGCTGCGGGCAGAGTTTTGTCGCGAGAATGTAACAGCCTCGCTGCGCCGGCTAACTCGACTGGGTCAGGGGTAGATGAACCGATTGACGACGCCTTCGAGCATCTCCTGCCGGCCGCTGACCGCTTGCGGATTCAGCTCGTTGACGAAGGCATGCTCGGCCAGCGAGGCGAGGCTGAACTTGCCCGCCAGCACCGCTTGACCGAACGGCTGCTGCCAGCCGGCGTAGCGTTGGTCCTTGAATTGCTGGAGCCGGTCGTTCTGTACCATGGCGGCTGCGCGCTCCAGGGACAGGGCCAGGACGTCCATCGCTGCAACATGGCCGTGGAACAGATCGAGCTCGTCCACGCTCTGGCGACGAACCTTGGCGTCGAAGTTGAACCCGCCATTCTTGAAGCCGCCGGCCTTGAGGATTTCGTAGGTGGCGAGGGTCATTTCCTCGACGCTGTTGGGGAACTGGTCGGTGTCCCAGCCGTTCTGCGGATCGCCACGGTTGGCGTCGATGCTGCCGAAGATCCCCAGCGAGGTGGCGGTGGCGATCTCGTGATGAAAACTGTGCCCGGCCAGGGTCGCGTGGTTGGCCTCGATGTTGACCTTGATCTCGTTTTCCAGGCCGAACTGCTGCAGGAAGCCGAAGACCGTGGCGCTGTCGTAATCGTATTGGTGCTTGGTCGGCTCCTGGGGCTTGGGCTCGATCAGCAGGTCGCCCTTGAAACCGATCTTGTGCTTGTGCTCGACCACCATGCCCATGAAGCGGCCCAGTTGTTCGCGCTCGCGCTTCAGATCGGTATTGAGCAGGGTTTCGTAACCTTCACGACCACCCCACAGGACGTAGTTGGCGCCCTTGAGGCGCAAGGTGGCATTCATCGCGCTGAACACCTGGGCGGCGGCACAGGCGAACACTTCCGGGTCCGGGTTGGTGGCGGCGCCGGCGGCGAAGCGCGGGTTGCTGAAGCAGTTGGCGGTGCCCCACAGCAGCTTGATCCCGGTCTGTTCCTGATGGCGTTCCAGGTGGTCGATCATCAGTGCGAAGTGGTTGCGGTATTCCTTCAGCGAGCTGCCTTCCGGGGCGACATCGGTGTCGTGGAAGCAGTAATAGTCGACGCCCAGTTTGGAGAAGAATTCGAAGGCTGCTTCGGCCTTGCCGATGGCCAACTCCATCGGGTCACCGGCGTGTTGCCAGGGGCGCTTGAACGTGCCGGCACCGAACACATCGGAGCCCGGCCAGACGAACGTATGCCAGTAGCAGACCGCCATGCGCAGGTGCTCGCGCATGGGTTTGCCGAGGACGAGCTTGTCGGCGTCGTAGTGGCGGAAGGCAAGGGGCGAGTCGCTGGCGGGGCCTTCGTAGCGAATCTTGTCGACACCGGGAAAGTACGGCATGGCGATTTCCTTTTTATTCTTGGTGGTGTCTCGATACTAACGCTGGCCCTGCGAGCGATGATTATGAAAATCACCAGGGGGCAGTTCGATTTTGTATTGAGCTTCGACGTTCGCGCGCCTAGTCTGTGTTCACCGGCCCAGGGTGAAAACAATGAAAACCATCCCCCCCGTCCACCGCATCGCGCTGTTGTTCAACGGCAGCAAGATCTACGACCGCGGCATCATCAGCGGTATCGGCAACTACCTGAGCAGCACCCGTGCATCCTGGGACCTCTTTCTGGAGGAGGACTTCCTCTGCCGGCTGAAGGGGATCGAGCGCTGGCAGGGTGACGGGATCATCGCCGACTTCGACGACCCGCTGATCGGCGAGGCGTTGGCCGGAATCCGCTTGCCCGTGGTGGCGGTGGGCGGTTCTTATCAGGATGAGCGCGCCTATCCCAAAGGCATTCCCTATGTCGCCACCGACAATTTCGCGTTGATGAAGCTGGCCTACGAGCACTTGATCGAGGCCGGCCTCACGCGCTTTGCCTGCTTCAGCCTGCCCGAAGCACAGGCCAACCGCTGGGCCCAGGAGCGGGAAAAAGCCTTCCGTTCGTTGGTGCAGCGCGATGGCCTGCCGGCCGAGGTCTATCGCGGCATGGGCACCAGCGCGCCGCTCTGGGACAGCGCCGTCGAACAGCAGATCGCCTGGTTGCAAAGCCTGCCCAAGCCCATCGGCATCATCGCCGTCAGCGATGCCCGCGCCCGACAACTGCTGCAAGCCTGCCTGACCGCCGGCATCGCCGTGCCGGAGCAAGTGGCGCTGATCGGCATCGACAACGATCCGCTGACCCGCTGCCTGACCCGAGTGCCCCTGAGCTCGGTGATCCAGGGCACCGAAACCATGGGCCGCACCGCCGCGCGCCTGCTCCACCAGATGCTGCACGGCATGCCATCGACGGGCACCCAGGTACTGATTCCCCCCGACGCGATCAACGTACAGGCCTCGAGCCTGCATCAACCGTTGGGTAATCCCTATGTCATGCAGGCGCTGCTGTTCATCCGCCAATACGCTTGCCAGGGCATCAAGACTGCGCAGGTGGCGGGGTATGTGGGGGTGTCGCGGTCATCGCTGGAAGCGCATTTTCGCAAGGAGCGGGGATGCAGCGTGCATGATGAGATCTTGCGGTTCAGGTTGGCGGCGGCTGCCAGTGGGTTGCAGAAGACGGATTTGGCGATTGCTGACATTGCCCGCAATTGCGGCTTCAAGTCGGCGCAATATCTGCACACAGTATTTCGTCGGGAGTTTGGGTGCACACCGAGGCAGTATCAGCAGGAGGAGCGCGACCCTTCTCCGGGGCGCGCCCTTTGAACTTCACCATTGCCGAAAAATTCCGGTTGTGAAAAAACACAACTGGAGTAGCATCCGGCTCAAGGACAGGGAAGCCCATGGATATACTCAAGCCATCACGTTTTGACGCCGCCGCCATTTTGTACCCGAACGACAAGGCCGGGCTCGATCGCTGCCGGCGCATGCTGAAGATGGCCCGTCCGACAGCATTCGCGGACCTGCAGAAACTGTTCGGTACCCACGGTATCGACCTGTTCAAGCCGAGAGCCACAGCGAATTGGGTCGTGATTGACGTAGGTGGCAACAATCTCAGGGTGATAGGGGGTGTCCACTACATCCGCCAGAAATTCTACGTCAAACACATCTGCACACATGCCGATTACGACGTTGCCAACGTCTGGTATGCAAGAAACAAAGGAGTAAAACGATGAGCACAGTCCGGAATGACTTTCAGACCGTGATCGCAACGCTTGGCGAGCTGCACGCGGTGCTGGAGCGTCTGCGCGGTGAGTTCGTGCATGGCATCAGGACGCCTGTCGAGTATGAGCGTGCGACCGATCTGCTCGATGAACTCACCGATGGACGTGAACTGAGCAAGGTCGAGGAAAAGATCCTCGTCGAGCTCGAAGACGAAATCCTGGCCTACCAGCGCGACTCCGACCAGTTTCGCGAAGCCAACGCCGCTTTTGAAGCAACGTGTACCCCCGTGCAATTGATCAGGGACCTGATGGAGACGCTCGGGCTCACCGGTTCGGACCTCCCTGAAATTGGTGACAAGACGGCGGTGTCCAAGGTGCTGAGCGGAGATCGTCCCATCAGTCACAAGATGGCGTATGCGCTGGCACAGCGGTTTGCGATGGAGCCGGGTGCTTTCCTGTCGGCAGCCCCGATAAAGGCGACCCCCATTGAAACCGCTCGCCCTGCGACCAGGAAACCCGCGACGTACCGCCTTCGCGCCGAGCCGCTGGCCGCACATTCGGCAACAGAGCCAGGTACCGCTGAGTACAAGGTGACCGCTTCCAGGAAGCGCAAGCCGACAGGCAAGGACCCGGCCTAGTGGTCTGTTCAGTGCGAGTGCCACCTCCACACAACGCCCCTGTGAGACCTCAATGACTGAATACCACGGATTGATCCTCGAACGAACCCGTGCAGGCGCCACGGATCGCGCCATCTCGCAACTGGAAACCAGCCTTGGCGCCTGCCTGCCGGAGGACTACCGGCAGTTTCTCAAGACCTGCAACGGCGCTTGCGTGGAATACGATGTCGTCGCCACCTTGGCCAATGGCGATGAGGAACTGCTGAGCTTTTCGCTGTATGGGCTGGATCCGGAAAAAGAACACGAGTCCAACCCTTTTGAGCTGGAGCAACTGCGGGTGGAACCCGGCTTCCCCGCGACCGGACTGCTGCCAATCGGTCGCGATGGTGGCGCAAGCCTGTTGCTCCTGGACCTGCGGGAGGGGCGCCAGGATGTGGGGGCGATGGTCGCAGGCTTACCCGCCTGGACCGGCCGCCGCCAGCAAGGCGATGAGTACGTCGTGCTGGCGGATTCCTTCACCGGCTACCTGGATTCGCTGCATCTATCGCACGAGCGGATCGAGGAGCATATCAATCACTTCATCATCAGCCCTGGCAGTATCGAGGCGACATTGGAGTGGCTGGATAAAGGCAGCTCGGGATGGCGGGAGCGTTACCGGGAGCAGTGGAATGCAAGGGTTGTGGACAGGCCGATCTGAGGCCCAAGTCCCCTGTGTGCGAGCCTGCTCGCGATAGCGGTGGGTCAACTTGCATCGATATGGGATGTACCACCGCCATCGCGAGCAGGCTCGCTCCCACACTTTTTTCGGGCGTTCACGGGTTCGATGTACGCCATAAGTCCCCTGTGGGAGCGAGCCTGCTCGCGATAGCGGTGGGTCAACTTGCATCGATATGGGATGTACCACCGCCATCGCGAGCAGGCTCGCTCCCACACTTTGCTCGGGCGTTCACGGGTTCGATGTACGCCACAAGTCCCCGGTGGGAGCGAGCTTGCTCGCGATAGCGGTGGGTCAACTTGCATCGATATGGGATGTACCACCGCCATCGCGAGCAGGCTCGCTCCCACACTTTTTTCGGGCGTTCACGGGTTCGATGTACGCCACAAATCCCCTGTGGGAGCGAGCCTGCTCGCGATAGCGGTGGGTCAACTTGCATCGATATGGGATGTACCACCGCCATCGCGAGCAGGCTCGCTCCCACACTTTTTTCGGGCGTTCACGGGTTCGATGTACGCCATAAGTCCCCTGTGGGAGCGAGCCTGCTCGCGATAGCGGTGGGTCAACTTGCATCGATATGGGATGTACCACCGCCATCGCGAGCAGGCTCGCTCCCACACTTTGCTCGGGCGTTCATGGGTTCGATGTACGCCACAAGTCCCCTATGGGGGCGAGCCTGCTCGCGATAGCGGTGGGTCAGCCTGCATCAATCTTGAATGTGCCACGCCTGGCAGTTGCTCATCGCAATTGAGTTGGCGGCGATTGCAACGGCACATAAATGTCCGTCTGCCACTGGTCCTTCGGCGTCTCCGGGTAAACGCTCAGGTAGTGAAAGAACAGCGGCTGGTCACGAAGCTCTTCTCCACTGTTCGGGAGCCAGTCGCGGTAGATCGGGTAGATGCTCTCGCTGATGAGATCCGTCGAGCCCACGTGTCGCACCACGGCGCAGCGGCCGCCGGCGATCAGGGCTTCGCGTATGCCGAAGGTGTTCGGTGTGACGGCCTGGTGGATCTCACCGCAAATGGCAAAGCGAAACTCTTCCGGCGGCGTGGTATCGGGGTTGGTAAAGGGAATGCCAAAGGTGCGGCTCGATGCCACCGGCGATTGTCCGCTCTGCATGCGCCACTGGATGAAGTTGCGCACGCTTTCATCGAGAAGCTGTGTCGGACCGCGATGTTCGAGTGCGGCGACCCTGACTTCGGGAAAGTCCACGATGTGTAATTGCATGATGACGCTCCTGGAAAAGTGGGGGATTTCAAACGCCGCATTCCAGACCTGCCAGCTCGGTTGCTGCCTGAATGTACTCGGCGCCACGCCGAACGCCCGCTTGAAGGCCCTGCTGAATGCCTCGGGGCTTTCGAAGCCGGCATCGAAGGCCGCTTCCAGCACCGCATAATCGGCATGCGATGCCAGGCGATTGGCCGCACGACGAAGGCGCATCAGTTGCACATAACGTGCGACAGGCACGCCCATGTACGCGGTGAACTGCCGATGGAAGTGAAACGCCGAGAAGTTCGCCACCTGGCTCAGCGTGTTCACCGACAGTTCATCCTCGAGGTGGGCGTCGATGTAAGCGAGTACGCTGTTGAATCGCTTTATGTAGGCAGCATTGGTCGATTGGGCGGGCACCGGGCAAAAGCTCCTGGAAGGACGTTGAGCGATAGGATCGGTGATGCCGATGGGCGTCCGCCTAGCCGTACTTGCTCAAGCTTGCGAACGTGGCGAGGGAGCTTGCTCCCGCTGGGCTGCGCAGCAGCCCAAACACAGAATCAATACTGCTTCGCCACCGCCAAGTTGTACCGCGACTGCAACTCGTCATAACCGGCCCGGGCTGCGGCCAGGTCCTGATTCAGCTCCGCCGCGTCGGCTCCAGAAGCCCAGTGCTGTTGCAGGCGATCGAGGGCGGCAAGCCATTCCTCGGCCGTCAGGCTGATTTTGCTCCAGACGGGTGGGCCACCATTGGCCGAACGTAAACGGGGCAGCGCCCGTACGAAGTTATCTGCATCCGACCAATGGGTTGCCAGGGATTGATGCATGGCGAACAACTGTTGGGGCGTCAGTGATGCGCCGTTGGTCATCGCGTCAAGGGCATTGATGGTCTGGCGTGCGCGGATCATGAAGCGCAGCGTGTACCAATGCTGGTCGTGTCCCAGGCGCTCTTCGATGGAGGCCAGTTGCTCCTCGCGAACGAGTATTTGCGGATGCTCCAGAGCTTGGCGCAAAGGTATCGCCTGGTCGCGGGTGCCTTGCAATTGCAGCTCCAAGGTCCGTCCTATGGGGTCAAAGGGAGGCTGGTCTTGCGCTCGAGTTGCGAACCAGCGTTCGGCGGCTTCAGCCTTTGGACGCAGGTTGTCATAGGCCCTGAGGTAATTTTTGGCAAGGTATTGCAGGCTACCCGGTTCGCCACCGAACCATGGATAGCAGGGCGAGGGCTGTACAGCCTTCGGCGGATTGATGTTGGCGGAGCCCATGCCAAAGCCGACAAAGCTCCTCCAGAACGAATTGTTTTCCCGGGATTGAGCAACGAGGTTGCGGTAATCGGTGTAGCGCTGTTCCAGCAGGTCCGCGCCATCCACCAGGCAGGTGTTTATTTGCTGGACTTCCAGCCAGCGCGAGCGGGTCTCATTGTCGATATGCGCCGGATCTATCTGTTTGACCAGCCAGCCCAGGCTCAACAGCACTATCACGGCAGTGGCGAACGCTCGGCTGCTGATCATGGTTGACCTGCCTTGGATGCCTTGAACGCATGCCACTGGTCTGCGGACAGTTTGGACGGGCAGGGTGACGCGGTGAGCTGGCGGGCGGCACAGGTTCGCTGGGGCCAGGACTGCAATCCTTCGTTCGCGGCCAGCGGCGCGTTTCCAGCCAAGGCGTTGCACAGCAGGGCCATGGGCACGAGCATGCCCAGGAATACGCCGATGAGGACGTCTCTGGGCACCCGTTCACAAATTCGGGAAAGAAAAGAGGTGCAACGATCGCAGACGGCTTTCCCGCTCAGGGCCGCCAGTACGGCGAGGCTATTGAAGTAGGCCACTGCCCCGAGAATACCGCCCGCCAGGTAGATGACGCCGCCCAGCAGCCCGACCCAAAGGCTGTCGCGGATCGGCAGCGGGGCGGGTCGTCGCAGGCTCAGCCAGTGGCCCAAGCGTGCGTGAATCTTGCGGTCCAGGCGCCAGGCGATGCGGCTCAGCGGTTTGCAGACTGTGCGGAGTCCCCAGGCGATGATGCCGAGCGACAGCGTGCGAAGGAGCATGTCGACCACGCTGGTATAGAACGAACCGCCCAGGCGGTATTCCAGGAACCAGCTCATGCAGGCGGACGTGCTGAGGATCGCCAGCGGCACGGCCAGGACCGGTGCTCGTCGCCGCAGCGGCCGCCAGTTGTCCGGGGCCAACTGAGGCATCTGGTACAGCAATTGTGGGTAGCGAATCTGAACGGTGAGATACAGCGCTTCGCAAGCCTCCCAGTCTGCGTCACTGAACGTCATGCTCAAGCGCACCCGGGCGTCTTCGTCGAGTGTTCCAAAGAGCATGCGCGCCGCCTGGGACTCGCTACTGTCGAAGAGTTCGGTGAGGCGCCGTTGCTGTTTGAGGAACATGTCGCAATGGCTGCGCGCCTGAAGTTGACTCCACCAAGGCTCGGGGCAGGCGTTATGGTGACCGGTCTGCTTCCAGCCCTGTTGCGCACAAATGCCGACGAACAGTTGCTCAGACCAGCCCGGTACTTGCAGGAGCGCGATGGCCAGGCTCTGGTTCAACCATTGGCGTGCGTCCAGGCCCTGTAGCCAAGGGCTGGCAGCCAGTTTTCGAGCCAATTCGAGGAAGCGTCCGGTGTCGGTGCAAGCCGCATTCAGGTGAGCCCCGGCCAGCTCCATGAGCCTGCCGCGCAGGTGTTCGATGGCGGCACGGGGCAGATCCTCGTGTTGCCAGGGCGTCAACCAGTGCAGTTGTTCAATGGCGGCCTCGGCGAGATCGTAGTTATCCTCGTCGACCAAGCAACGCTGCAGCAAGCCCTGTTCGAATTCCCGCTCGCATCCATAGAGGCGCGCCTGGGCCAGACGCTCGGCGAGGTTGGCCGCCGTGATCGCTTCAAGGCATTGCACAGCCAGGCGCTGGGCCGGGGAGGGACCCTGTGTCTCAAGTGGCTGTGACGGAGGCTCCCACTGGGGCACATCGAAGGGCAGTGGTTCGACACCTATCTCCTCCTGCTGCTGCCATTCGCTCCACTCCAACGCCTGCTCATAAGCCTCACGCAACCGCTGGAAGCCCTCGGGGTCTTCGTCAGGCCGATGGCGCTTGAGCAGGCTTGCATACTGGCGCTTGACGCTGCGCTTGTCGGCATCGGTCGGCAGCCCCAATATCTCCCAGCAACTCATCGCCAGACATCCTGCTCCAAAGCTTCGAGCTGCTCGGAGATCTGCATCCGCAGGGCGCGGATGTCGTGCAGTTCCTGGGTGTCGAGCATCTGCGCAAAACGCGTGGCCAGGTCATCGACCTGATGGCGCAGCTCACCACGGCTTTCCTGATAGAGGCGTTCAAGTCGTGCGATCAACAAGGTGTTGGGTTGCTCGTCACGGGGATGGATCTTCAGCGACTCCAAGGCCTTGAGGCGTTGGGCGATTTCCTCGTCGTTGAGCACGCCGGCGTTGTTGGCGATCACCAGATTGCGCCGTTCCCCGGTCTGGACGGTCTGCGCATCGGCTTCCAGCAGGCCGTTGGTGTCATAAGTGAAGCGCACGTCGATACTCACTTCCCCCGCGGGCATGGGCGGCACGGGTATTTCCAGCTCGCCCAGGAGAATGTTTTCGCTGACCTGGCGGCTCTCGCCCTGATACACCTTCAGCAGGACGACCTTTTGCTGGTCACGCAGGGTCACCACACGCTTGACCTTGCTCACCGGCACCACGCAGTTGCGCTCGATGATCGGCAGGTAGTGACCGGTTTCAAGCTTGTTGCCGTACTCGACCGAAATCTCGATACCCATCGAATACGGGCAGACATCGGTGAGCACCACTTCCTCGAGCGCTGCGTCGCGGCTTTTCAGCCCAGCCTGCACGGCGGCACCCAAGGCCACGGCTTCGTCAGGGTTGAGCTGGATCGACGGGAAACGTCCGAACAGGCTGGCCGTCAGCTTGCGAACCAGCGGCATGCGGGTGGTGCCGCCGACCAACAAGACTTCGTCCAGCTCACTGGCGCGGATGCGTGCGTCGCGCAGGGCCGTTTCGATGGGGGCGCGAAGTCGAGTGAGCAGCGGGGCGTAAAGTTCGGCCATTGCCGCCTGGGTGTATTCGTGGCGCCATTCGCGATCCCCGTGGCGCACCGAGAATGTGGCGCTCGGCTCATGACCCAGGGCTTTACGCACGCGCTCGGCCTCGCGGCGCAAGCGGCTGAACAGTTGCGCATCGTCCAGGGGCACCGGGCCGGCGGCAGAGCCCGCCTGGGCGGCCACGAAAGCCTGGAGCAGCAACGTGTCGAAGTCTTCGCCGCCAAGGTAGTTGTCGCCGGCACTGGCCCGTACTTCCATCACGCCTTCGAACAGCTCCAGGATGGACACGTCGAAGGTCCCGCCGCCGAGGTCGAAGACCAGGAACGTGCTGGCGTTGTCGCGCTGGTGCAACCCATAGGCGAGGGCGGCGGCGGTGGGTTCGTTGATCAGTCGTTCGACCTTGAGCCCGGCCAGCTCACCGGCGATGCGCGTGGCTTTGCGCTGGGCATCGCTGAAATAGGCCGGGACGCTGATGACGGCTTCCTCGACCGGCTCGCCGAAATGCCGCTCGGCGTCCTCGCGCAGGCTGCGCAGGACCATGGCCGACAGCTCCTCGGCGCGGAACTGGCGGTTGCCGAGCGTGGTGAGGCGGGCGCTGCCCATGTAGCGCTTGAACAGCGAGGTCGTGACCTGTGGGTGGGTTTGCAGCCGTTCCAGCGCCGCGCGGCCGACCATCATCCGACCTTCCTCGTCCAGGCCTACCACACTGGGGGTCAGCCACTCGCCGAGTGCATTGGGTACCAGCTGTGCGGCGCCATCGCGCCATGCTGCGATCAGGCTATGGGTGGTGCCCAGGTCAATGCCGACAATCATGTCCGTCAACTCTCCTTAGTCGTTGCTTGGCGATGGCGTTGCGTGCGGGGCAGCTAGCGTATCAGACCTGTAGCGGCGAAATGGTGGAAACCTTTGGGGGGCTGACCTGATGTTAGTCCAGCCAGAACCCTGTGGGAGCGAGCCTGCTCGCGATGACGTCAGTCGATCCAACATCAAGGCCAGCAGATCTACCGCTATCGCGAGCAGGCTCGCTCCCACGGGGCTTTAACGCTCCTCGCGCATGATCCGCGCCACTTCCCCCGAAGCTTCCAACTGCTCGAAAGCGCGCTGGGCCCGGGCGACGGTCTCATCCGGCGTGCTCAAGCTGAAGGCCATGAAGACGCGGGCAGGGCGGTCATCGAAGGAGTAGACCTCCTCCAGGTCGGCGAACGCCACATGCTCTTCGTCGCAGATGATCCGCGCGGCGTTTTCCGGCATCGGCAAGAGCTGGACCTGGTGGTTGAGCAGTTTCTGGAAGTTATCGCGACGGTCCGCCGAGACCACCAGCCGGGTAAACCCCTGCTGTTGCATGAGCAACTGCTTGGAGTCGTTACGCACCACGCCCACGGTGTAGAGCTTGGCATCCTCAAGGTTGCCCAGGGTGATGTCGCGGCGCTCGCGCAGCTTGTAGAGCTTGATGGTCACCCGTTCCAGCTCGCCCACCCACTTGAACAACGACTCGCGCAGCACCGTGCGGTCCATGGGGTAGATCAGCACATTGGGCTCGTGCAGGGCCTTATCGTAAGCCCGGGCCCAGGGGTACAGCAGGATATGGTGATCGGTCAGCCCGGCTTTGTTCAGGGTTTCCTCGACGACGTGGGTGCCGGGCCCGACGACCTTGCCTTCGCGCGGGTACGCGTACAGCGAGTCCTCGGTGACCACTTCGATCCCCTCGGCGTGACTGTGCAGGCTGGTCAAGGCCGCGAACAAACATAAGCAGAACGTCAGGCGGTAGTGCATACAGGCCTCACTGATGTTAGAGGGCAACGCGATTGCGTCCTTGATGTTTGGCCCGGTACAACGCCTGGTCGGCGCGTTGCAGCAGCAGGTCGAAGTGATCCATGGCCTGCGGGTCCAGCTCGGCAACGCCGATGCTCACGGTGACGAAGGGCGACACCGCCGAGCCGCTATGGGGCAGTTCGCGCCTGGCCAGGCTGGCACGAACCCGTTGGGCGGCGTCGTAGGCCTGTTCCGCGTTGATGTTGGGCAGCACCACGACGAACTCTTCGCCACCGAGCCGGGCGGTCAGTTCGCCAGAGCGGCCGAAGACGCCGCGCAGGGTCTCGGCGATTTGCTGTAAGCATTGATCGCCCTGGATATGGCCGTAGGTGTCGTTGTAGACCTTGAAGAAGTCGACGTCGCACATGAGCACCGACAGTGGGGTTTTATGGCGAAGGGCACGGCGAAACTCGACTTCCTTCAGCTCATCGAAATAGCGGCGGTTGGGCAGCCCGGTCAACGCGTCGTGACGTGACAGGGCCTCGAGCGCCTGGTTGGCCGCCTTGAGTTCGGCGGTGCGCGCCTCGACCAGCTCGGCCAGTTGATCACGACTGGCCTCCATGGCCAGTTCATCCAGGCGCTGGCGTTCCAGGTGAGTGTGGAGGTTGTCCTGGAGTTCGTTGACCTGGGATTCGAGCAGGCTCAGTTCGTCCTGGCGACGCACCGAGCGCTGCAGCTTGAAGTGCTGCCTGAGGGTCTGCGGCGTGAGTTGGCCCAGGTGCCGGGCGATATGGATGACGTGTACGGTCACCAGGCGGTTGAACATGGTCATCACCAATCCGGCCAGCAACAACGACTGGATCACCTGGGTGATGACGATGCTGCGGGCTTCACCCCAGAGCCGCTCCCACAGCAGGTTGTTATCGCCCTCGATGATCAGTTCGCCGACCTTTTCGTTGGCGCCTTCGTAGGGCTGGGCGACGAGTTCACGATGCAGCACCGGCGCCGGACCGGACATGACGACGGTGTAGCGATTGAGTTCGATGATCTCGGGCGATTGGCCGGGCCGCAGGATCTTGAGCACCACGCGGCCCACCGGCGCGGCTTTTGCGACGCTGGAGAGTTGTTTGCCCAGGGATTCCCGGTCCAGCTCCCAGATGGCATGGGACAAGGTGTTCTGGAACACCTGGTCGATCAGGACCAGTTCCGAATTCATTTCCGTCAGGTTGTTTTCCCAGGCGAGCCAGGTACGCAATGTGACCATTGCCAGGGTAAACAGCAGGCAGAACAGCAATGTCGCGAGTACCAGGCGCCGCCCTAGCGAGCTGAACGCCTTGATCTGTGGTTGGGTGGATGGGGTCTCGGAGTTGCGCGCCATGTCACAGCCATTTGCGCAGAATGGCATCGTAGACGCCGTTGCGGCGGATGGCTTCCAGACCGGCGCGGAATTTCTCCACCGTTTCGACCGGTGTCCTGCGACTGAACGCCATGCTCAGCGCTTCATCGCTGCTCAAGTCGGAAATCGGCAGTGAACGAACCAGCACCTTGGCCGGGTCTTCGCCGTTCTGGCGAACCAGGTACTGTGCGTTGAGCTCGTTGGAAATCCACATTTCCACATGGTCGACCTTGAGCTTGCGGTAGTTGTGCTCGTACTTGGTGCTTGACTGCAATTGTTCGCCTACGCGAAAACCCTTCGAGATCAGGTACTGCTCGCCCACGTCCTGGTTAACGGTAGCGATCTGGTAGGCGCGGGCTTCGTCCAGCGAGTTGAGTTTTACCGGTCGGTCAGCCAGCGAATACAGGTACCAGTGGGTGGGGGCAATGGCCCCCACCCACTGGAACAGCGATTCGCGCTCAGGAGTACGGGCGATGGAGTAGATCAGCACATTACTGTCGTTGAGCGCCAACTCGTAGGCCCGTGCCCAAGGCATGGACTGGATCGGCGCCTGTACGTTGATTTCCTTGAGCACGGCCTGGACGACCTCGGTGCTCATGCCGGTCATCCGTCCATTCTGCGTCATGTTGTAGGGTGGCAGTTCTTCCGTAACGATGCGCAGCGCAGGCTCTGCCGCGGCATTCGGCGAGAATCCGCTTGCAGCCAGGAGCATCAGAACGCCGAACACCAGCAAGCGGTCAAGCGACAGAACCATCGATAAATACTCTATGAAACCGGCAGGAGACGGTGGGCCGGAAAGTCCTCTACTCGATAGTTATCGGCTGGATTGCCTCAGGCTTGAGTGTCGCTCGTCGCTGCAGGATCAGGACTTTGAGGCGTGCACTCATAGTAGGGGAATGCCTGTGCGCGGTAGTCCTGATACTTATTGAAAATCAGCATGGGATGATTGTCAGTCTCTTGCTCAATTTGCAGTATTGATCACAGTCTGGCGATTTCTGCCCCCCCATAGCAGGGCGCGGGAGTCAAAGGTGGAATACGCTTGAGCCTTGCGTTGTCTCATTCCCGATCCTTCTGCCTGTACTACGCTCCAAAAGTTGCCCGGTCTATATATAAGGACGGGTTGTCGTGGCTTATTACATGTTTCTTGAGGTGTATATGGGTTCAAGGTTTGGTGTCGGGAAAAAGTTGGGCCTTGGGTTTTCCTTTGTCTTGGTCCTGGCGATTGTTTCCATCTTGCTCGCGATGAGTCGGGTGAGTGAAATTAAAAACATTCTGACGACAATCAATGACGTCAATAACGTCAAGACCCGCTATGCGGTGAATTTTCGCGGCAGCGTGCATGATCGTTCGATCGTTCTGCGGGATATCCTGTTGATCGAGAATGTCCAGGAGATTCCTCCTGAAATCGAGAAAATGAAAACGCTGGCCGCGAACTATGCCGAGGCAAGCATCGGTATAAACAAGATGTTCTCGACCCGGTCGGATATCACCGCCGAAGAGCGACAGGCGCTTTCAGCGATTGAAAGCGATCAGGCGAAGACCCTGCCGCTGGTCGAAAAAGTCATCAACCTGCGAATGTCCGGGCAGGCGCCCCAGGCGTTGGCGCTTCTGTTGGGTGAAGCCCGCCCCGCATTTGTCGGATGGTTGAAGTCGATCAACCAGTTGATCGATCTGGAAGAGCGGTTGAACAAGAGTGCGGCGGCTCAGGCACAGAGTGTCGCGGCGACTTTTAACCAGCTCATGGGGTTGCTTGCCCTCGGGATCATCGTCGTGAGTGGCGTCATGGCCTGGCTGCTGACCCGCAGCATTACGCAGCCGGTCCGGCAGGCTTCCCGGTTGGCTCAGGACATCGCCGCCGGCAACTTGACCGGTGTGGTCACGTTCACCGGCAAGGACGAACTGGCCGACCTGCTCAATGCCCTGGTCGGCATGCAATCCAGCCTGGGTGGCACTATCAGGCTTATCTCGGACACTGCAGATAAAGTTGCGACTTCCGCCGGGCAGATGCAGGCGGTGACCGAAAAGAGTACGGCGCACATGCATAAGCAGAGCGAAGAGGTCATCCAGGCCGCTACGGCGGTTAACCAGATGAGTGCGGTCGTCGACGATGTCGCGAAGAACGCGGCGTCAGCTTCAGACGCTTCGATCATGGCAAGTCGATCTTCCCAGCAGGGTCGGGAGCGTGTGCAGGCAACAGTCGGTGCGATCCAGAACATGGCCGATGAGTTGGACCGGACTTCGGTGTTGGTCGTGGGGCTGGCGGATAAAAGCCGGGAAGTTGGCCGGGTACTGGATGTGATTCGCAATATCGCCGAACAAACCAACCTGCTGGCGCTTAACGCTGCTATCGAAGCGGCGCGGGCGGGGGAAAGCGGTCGTGGTTTTGCCGTGGTGGCGGACGAAGTGCGCGCATTGGCGCACAGGACTCAACAGTCAACCGTCGAAATCGAAGCCATGATTTCGGGCATCCAATCCAGTGTCGATGGTGCAACCCATTCGATGGCCGAATGTACCGTGCGTGCGCAAAGTACGCTGTCGACGGCCGGCTCTGCGGGTGCTGCCCTGGATGACATTGCCCAGGCGGTGGAATTGATCTCCGATCGCAACAGGCTTATTGCCAGCGCTGCCGAGCAGCAGGCGCAGGTAGCGCGCGAAGTCGATCTCAATCTGATCAATATCCGTCAGTTGTCCATGCAGTCTGCCGAAGAAGCCGGACACTCCAATGTCGCCAGCGGCGAGCTGTCGAAGCTTTCCCAAGGGTTGCGGGACACGGTGTCGAAGTTCTCGACATGATCACTGCATGGGTTCCTCGCCACGCCACCCGATCCTTGTAGGCTTCCCCCTACGCAAGTTAGGTGTCGGCCCAGGCCAATATAGGCTTGGGCCGATGGTGCTTCACTCCAAAACAAGGCAGTCTGCCACCATCTCTTTTGCCGAGCGCTGTGCTGTGAGTCATCAGTCGCGCCGCGCACTTTCACCGCAAAAGACAAACATCCGTGACATCGGCCTTCCCTGAAGCAGGATCGATCCGCACACCGAGACTTCAGCGCCAAGGCCGAGAGAGTCAAGCCCAGACATGCCATCGCCACTCCACGATCCGCCGTCATCCCGGCCTGCATTGCAGGGCTTGCGTGGATCGCTCTGCGTGTCGGGTCTATGGCTGGTGTCACAGGTGGCGGTCGCCCAGGACCTGACCAGTGTGCCCTTCGAGCAGTTGCTCGAAACCAAGGTCGTCGGCGCGGCTGAGTTTTCCCAGCAACTCACCGACGCACCGTCGGCCGTCTCGGTCATCACCGCCGAGGACATACGCCGTTTCGGCTACAGGACCCTTGGCGAGATCCTGAACAACATGCGCGGCCTGAATGTCGGCTTTGACGGGGCCTACTACTATCTGGGTGGTCGCGGCTACGGGGCGCCAGGCGATTACGCCGGGCGTGTCATGCTGCGGATCGATGGCCAGCCTGTCGCCGACAACATTTTCAACCAGCTCTATCTCGGCGAGGACGGCTTGCTCGACACCGAGATGATCGAGCGGGTCGAGTATGCGCCGGGCCCGGGATCGGCGCTGTACGGCAATGGTGCGTTCCTCGGCGTAATCAATGTCGTGACACTCAGGGGGCGCGATCTGGAGGGCGGCCAGGTTGCCATGACCACTGGCTCGAGCGGTGATCGCAAGGTCCGCACCAGTTGGGGCACGCGGCTGGACAACGGTGCGGAATGGCTGGTTTCGGCCTCGGCATCCCAGGCCGACCTGCCGGACATCCAGCTCACCGAGGATGTTCTTCGTGATGACATGGGCGCGCATCGTCTGTTTGTCAAAGGCTCGCAAGGCGCCTGGAGTGTCGAGGGAGCCTTTGTCGAGCGTAAGCAGCAAGAGCTGACGATCCCGCTGGGGGCCGATCTGAACTTTTCCGATCAGAACGACTTCCTGAAGCTCGGCCACGATGCCGACTTCGGCAGCTTCCGCACCTCCGTTCGGCTCTCCCATGGTGGTTACGCTTATCGCTATGCCTATCGCGAACCCATTGACGATGGACGCCGCTTCACTGAGGACATCACTGCCGATGGTCGTTGGTGGGATCTGGAGGGAACCCTCAGCAGCGTTGCCTTCAGTGGGCACCGCCTGGTGCTGGGCAGCGAGTATCGCGACGACTATCAACAGGACCAGCAGATACGCCGGTATTTCCCCCGACGTGATGAGCATTTTGAACATCACACCTGGAGCTCGTCCCAGACCTTCAGCCTGTATGCCCAGGATGAGATCGCGCTGCATCAGGACCTGAGCCTGAACCTGGGCCTGCGGGCCGACCAACGCAGTGCCGAAAACTCGCAGACGCGCACCAATCCGCGGACCGCGCTGGTCTATACCGGCCTGGCACACACCAGCCTGTCGCTGTCCCATGGCAGTGCTACCCGCTTCGCAAGCCGCAACGAGGTCACCTTCAGCGAACTCCCCAGCGTCGAGTCGGAGCGGGTGACTACCACCGAGTTCGTGGCTGATTATCGTCAGGGTGATTTTCGTCTGCTCAGCACCTCCTATCGCTACCGCATCGACGATCCGATCAGGCGTTTCGGCGAGCCGGTGCTGGAGTGGATCGACACCCGGGGTACCGAACTGGAGGCGCAATGGCAACTGGGGGATGTTGAGCTACGGGGCAGCCACACCTGGCAGCACTCGGAGGACGACCTGGGTCGCGAGTTGATCAATTCACCGCGTAACCTGACCAAGCTGCAGGTGTCGATGCCTGTGGTTGGCGAGCGCTTGCGAGCAAGCCTGGCAGCCCGCTACGTGGGCCAGCGCCTGGTGGGCCCCGAGACCAGCGCCGCGGGCTACGCGATAACCGATCTCACCTTCACGAGCCAGGGTATCGTGCCGGGTGTGAGTGTCACTGCCGCCGTGCGCAATCTCTTCGACCGCCGCTACAAGGATGCCGCGCTCTTCGAACTCGAGAACGATGCTGCATTGTCCGAGCGCGGCGAGCGTAGCGTTTGGCTCACCCTGGGGTACGCGTTCGAATGAAGACCGCCGCCCTCCACATACTTGCCCTCATCACCCTGTGCCTGTCCAGTCACATGGTGAGAGCCGATGTCGAGGGGGTGGACGAGCGCGCCATGAAGGCGGCCTACCTGTACAACTTCGCCCTGTTTGCCCAGTGGCCGACATTGCCTGCCGCCGATTTCCAGTTGTGCGTGCTCGGTAGCACGCAACTGGACGCGGAACTCGTCCGCCTGCAAGGCAAGCGTGTCCAGAATGGCCTGCCGATCCGCATGCGCTGGGTGTTGCCCAACGACCCGCTTACCGGCTGCCAGGTGCTTTATATCGACGAGCACAACCGTCGGTCTCTCGATGCGTTGTTGAACCAGCTTGCCACGACGCCGGTGCTGACCATCACCGACGCGGCGGGCTTTGCCGACCGGGGCGTGATGATCGAGATGCGACGACAGGAGCAGCGCATCGTCTTCGACATCAACCTGATCGCGGCGCAGCGCGCGCACCTCAATTTCAGCTCGCGGCTGCTCAAGCTCGCCAGTTTCGTGGCCTACAGGTCCTAGGTCTATGCCTCGTATACCTTTCAAGGACCGACCGCTGCGGGACAAGCTCACCCAGACGGGCTTTTTGTTGACGACCGCGGCGATCATGCTCCTGTTGGTCACACTGCTGGCTTATCAACTGGTCATGCAGCGCCGGGCACTGGTCGAGGAGATGCGGGCCCATGCCCTGGTGGTCGGCAGCAATGGCGCGGCGGCGATCATGTTCGGCGACGCTGATGAAGCCTATGAAACACTGGCTTCCCTCAAGCACATTCCGGACATCACCTGGGCGGCGTTCGTGCTGCCCAATGGGCAGGAACTGGCGGTCTATCAGCGCGAGCCGGTGGAGCCGGGCGAGAATCACACCGGCGCCGAAAATATTGGCTGGTGTTCGTTATTGGTCCGCCTGCCGGTGGAGCTTCATGGACAGTTCATCGGCAATATTGCGGTGCACGCGAGCCTGGCGTCCCTCTACCATCGCCTGGCGTTACAAGCCATGTTCGGCGCTTTTGCGGCCATCGTGGCGCTGTCCCTGTCCCTGGTTTTTTCGCGTCGGATCGCGTCAGGCATCGTGCGGCCGTTGCTGAATCTGGTACACCTGACCGAGCAGGTGCGCTCCGAGCAGGACTTCAGCCTGCGGGCCACGGTATACGGCAACGATGAGACCGGGCGTCTGGCTCGCAGCTTCAACGACATGATGGTGCAGCTCGAGCGTCACGATGAAAGGATCAGCGCCGAGTTGCAGCAGCGTCGGCTGGCCGAACAGCAGCTCAATCAGTTGGCCTATCACGATCCGATCACCGGCCTGTACAACCGGCACTACTTCAAGGAAAAACTCGAGGCGGCAGTGATGGGGGCGCTGCGCTACGGCAGCTCTTGCGCGGTCATGTTCATCGACCTCGATGACTTCAAGATCGTCAACGACACCCTCGGTCACGAGACTGGCGACCAGTTGCTGATCCTCGTTGCCGAGCGTCTGCGCGACACCTTGCGCAGCAATGACGTGGTGTGCCGGATTGGCGGTGACGAATTTGCGATCATCCTGGAAAACGGTCCCGGCGCCGACCAGGTCAAGCGGGTTGCCGCCAATATCGTCAGCGCGCTGTCCAGTCCTTTCAATATCGGCGGCCGGGAGATCAATGTTGGCGCGAGCCTGGGTATCAGCCTGTGTCCTGACCATGCATCGGACACGGCCAGCTTGTTACGCAATGCAGACAGTGCCATGTATCGCGCCAAAGGCAGCGGCAAGAACAACTACCACTTGTACGAGCCGGAAGCGGAAAACGACCAGCCGTGATGCTGGTCGAGGATCAAGCGACAACCTTGTGGGAGCAAGCTCGTTCCCACAGGTTTTGTGCCTTGACCGACATCGTCTATCCCTTCATCGGCATTCCCCCTCCCTTCGCCTTAGGTCTTATGACAAAAGCCCCATCGATGCAGCATAATCGTCCGACTATTGTTGTACCCACTTGCGTCGCCAGCAATCGAGTCGCCGACAAGTCCCTTGCTCCATAAGCAATGATGAGCGAACACAGATGATGCTCTCTATGGAAACGGACGCTTCAAGCCCAAGGATGGTGCACCCCCGACTGTTCGAAGCCACCTTCGACATGGTGTCCTGCGCCTTGGTCCTGTTGGATGGCCAGGGCCGGATATTGAAGGTCAATGGCGCCTTTGCCGAGCTGTTTGGCTATGCCGGGTCGGAACTGACCGGTAGCCACTTTCAAGGGTTGCTCCATGGCACTGAAGGCGAGCGCTTGCAAACCATGCATGGGCCGGACTTGTCGACCTGGTTCGCTGACCGGTCCGTTGACCTGCGCTATCGCCACAAGGACGGGGGGCTGTTGGTCGGACGCAGCCGGCTGACCGTCGTCGACGAGGTGTTGCTCGCTGAAATCGTCCCGCTTGAAGTTCCCCAGAGCCTGGGCAGGTCCATGGAGCAGAATCAGTGGCTGCAACGTATCGTGGAGACCGCGCCAGGCATCATTGGCATCTTTCGCTTGAGCCCTGATGGCGACGTTTCCATGCCTTGGGCATCGCCGGGTTACGAAGAGTATTATGGCGTGACCCCGGACGAGCTGATGCGCGACGCGACGATCCTGTTCGAGCGCATTCACCCCGAGGATGTCGCCCGGGTCCAGGCGTCGATCGACGCATCGGCGCGGACGCTGTCTCCCTGGCAGTGTGAATACCGGGTGCACCATCCGGTCAAGGGCGAAATCTGGCTCGAAGGGCGGTCCCGACCGACGCTGGAGGCGGACGGTTCGATTATCTGGTTCGGTTTCCTGCTGGACATCAGCGAGCGCAAACGTATGGAGCAGGCCTTGCTGGAAAGCGAGGAACGCCTGTCCCTGTTGGATTTCGCCCTCAGCCATGTGCACGAGGCAGCGTTCCTGATCGACCGTCAGGCGCGCTTGCGCTACGTCAATGACGAAGCTTGTCGCAGCCTGGGGTTCAGCCGCGCCGAACTGCTGGGCATGACGCTGGAGGAAATAGATCCGGACTGGACCAACGAGCAGATACTGGCTGACTGGAACGACGCGCCAGAGCATCCGCCGCAAATCATCGAGAGTCGTCACCAGGGCCGGGACGGCCATGTCTTTCCGGTGGAAATCAGCGTTGCCTACCTTGAAATCGACGGTCAAAGCTACAGCCTGGAACTGGCCCGTGACATCTCGGAACGGCGGCGCTTGCAGGCTGCCCGGCAAGAAAGCGAAAGACGCTATCGGGAGGTTTTCGACAATTCATCGGACTGCCTCTATCTGCTGGAGGTGGTGCAGAACAATCAGTTTCGTTATATCGAGGTCAACGCTGCCTTCGAACGCTCGTCAGGGCTGGATCGCCATCAGTTGATCGGTCGCTGTCTTGGCGATGTGGTGCCGGAGGCGGGTAGCCGGGTCATGGCGGAGCTCATGAATTGCCTGGCCCTTGGCGAAGTCACCGAGCGTGAGGCTGAACTCGACCTGCCGGCTGGGCGCATCGCCCTCCATTCGACCTTCGTTCCGGTACGCGACGAACAGGGCAACATCTATCGCATTGTCGGCATCAGTCGCGATATCAGCGAGAGCAAGCGGATGGAGACGAGGCTGCTGACCAGCGAGCAGCAGTTCCGTGCGCTGGCGGAGAACTCGCTGAACCTGATCATCCGCTACGATCTCGACTGCCGACGTACCTATGTCAACCCGGCCTTCGAACGAGGGACCGGTATACCGGCCGCCCGTGCGTTGCAAATGCCCCTTGAGGAGCGCTGGACCGCGAACATGCCGGTGGCGCAGTACCAGGCGTTACTGCGCCAGGTGATAGCCACCGGGGAACCGGTGGAAACCGTGCTCGAGTGGCCGAGCGGCGGGGATGGGGAAGTCGCTGTGCACGCCATACAAATGATCGCCGAGCGGGGTGCGCAAGGCGCGGTTGTCAGCGTCCTCGCCAAGGGCTACAACATCACTGCGCTGAAACACCATGAGCGCCTGCTCCTCGAGAGCGAACAACGTTACCGGGAGATTTTCGACAACTCACCGGATAGCATGTTCTTGCTGGAGGTCGCCGCAAAGGACAGCTTCCGCATCATCGAAGTCAACCCGGTCCTGGAACGCAGGTTGGACCGCGAGCGCGCTGAGCTGGTCGGCAAGACGATCGAACAATCGCTTTCACCGTGTGCCGCCGCTGCGTCCATCGCACGGTATCGTCGATGCGTGGAGAGCGGTGTTGCGATTGATGAGGAAGTCGAGTTCGAGCTGTCCAGCGGGCTCGAGGTTTTTCATCTGACGTTGATTCCGATACGTTCCGTCATTGGGCGCGTTCAACGGATTGTCGGTATCTGTCGCAACATCACCGAACGCAAGCGCGCGGAGCGTATCCTGCATACCCGCGAACAGGAATTTCGCGCCCTGGTGGAAAACACCCCGGATGTCATTGCCCGTTTCGATCCACAGTGTCGCTTTCTCTATGCCAACCCGGCGGCACAGCAGATGCTGGGTCGGTCGCAGATGCATCTGCTCGCCAAGACGCCCAGCGAGGTCTCGCCGCTTTCCCGGGCTGCGCGATCGTTCCAGCGCAAGCTCGAACACATCATCCGAACCGGCGAAGCCAGCGAAGCGGAATTTATCCTGGATGCGGCGGTTGCCCAAGGCACGGAAGCCGCCTGCTATCAGGTCCGACTGGTGCCCGAATGCGATCAGTCCGGCAGGCTCGTCAGCATTCTCACTGTGGGCCGCGACGTCAGTGCCAAGCGTGCCGCCGAACGACGCTTGAAGGATTCCCATACACAACTACGCCTGCTCTCCAGTCACCGCGAAAGCACCCGTGAGGAAGAGCGCAAGCATATCGCCCGGGAAATCCATGACGAACTGGGTCAACAGCTTTCTGCCTTGCGCATGGGCATTTCCTTGCTGCGCCTGCAATTCGGTGCCGAGCAGCCGCTGCTGGTGGATCGGGTCCAGGCGCTAATGATCCGGGTCGATGAAATCATCCAGGTGGTGCGCAACGTCGCTACCAGTCTGCGACCTTCGGCGCTGAACATGGGCCTGACTTCGGCGCTGGAATGGCTGGTTTCCGAGTTCAGCCAGAACACCGGTATCGACTGCCGGCTGAGCGCGCCGCCGACTCGACTGCTGCTCGATGATGAACGCGCCACCGCGATTTTTCGGGTGATCCAGGAGTCCCTGACCAATGTCAGCCGGCATGCTTGGGCCAGTCGGGTGAGCATTCATCTCCAGCACGATGCCGAGCGCCTCCTGATTGAAGTGTGTGATAACGGCAAAGGCTTCGACCCCAGGCAGTTGCCCAAAGGTACGCTGGGGATGCTCGGTATGCGTGAGCGCGGCCACATGTTTGGCGGTACGGTTACGATTGATAGCACACCCGGGCAGGGTACACGCGTGCGGGTGAACATTCCCTTTCAAGCAGGTCCAGCGCCCTTATGATTCGAATGATGATTGCCGACGATCACGCCATCATGCGCGAAGGTCTGAAACAGCTGTTTGCGTTGGCCGGCGACCTGCGTGTCGCCGCCGAGGCGGAAAACGGTGCCGCATTGCTCGAACAACTACGCCAGAGTGACATCGACCTGCTGCTGCTCGACATGAGCATGCCCGGCATCTGCGGCGACGATCTGGTGGCGCGGGTCCGTAGCCACTATCCACAACTGCCGATCCTGGTGCTGAGCATGCACAACGAAGTGCAGATCGCCCAGCGTGCGTTCAGGGCGGGTGCATCGGGTTACCTGACGAAGGACAGCGACCCCGAGGCGCTGCTGGCGGCCGTTCGCCGTGTAGCGGCGGGCGGGCGCTATATTGACGCCGGCCTGGCTGAACAGATGGCTTTTGCCGCCAGCGGCCTGGGTCCGTGCAATCAACATGATGGGCTCACCGATCGGGAATTGCAGGTCATGCGCCAGCTCGCCAAGGGCTTCAGCGTCTCGCAGATCGCCACGGAGTTGGCCATCAGCCACAAGACTGTCAGTACCCACAAGGCCCGGCTGATGGAAAAGATGGGCTTCACCAGTACGGCCGATATCGTCCGCTACGCGATGAGCCAGCGGCTGCTCTGAGCAAACACTGAGCTTCATGCCGTGCCCCTGTGGATCAGGGGTAGGGCAATTCCTATCAGGGTAGGCGAAATGCCTGCACAAAATCAGCCGGAGACCGATGGCTCATCGCCCTGATGGACTGCATCATTTGTTGGCGTTTTGCTATCGCTGTCTCCGAGCCAGACGCAATTCTTGATCTGTAAGGCCGACCGGCCAACGCGCGCTGGATGCCAGCCGTGAGCTTCTTTTAGTCATCAACACCAGGCACGCAAGTAATCGCGCTTGGTCGGGTTTCTGCGGGCGAAATTCGCAACGTGGTCAGTTTGTCCGAGTGAAAGGGAAGGGGTCGTACGCTTGAGTCATGTTTCCTTGGCTATCCGGGGGCTTCCGGATGAGCAGTTGTCGATGCGTCAAGGAGGACTGTACTGGGTGTCCGTCGACCGTAGCCGCGATCTCGAAACGCTTGCACTGCAAGGCCTGATGGCATTGCCTGAGCAGCATCGGGCCAGTCTGATATGGTCCGGTCTTTATCCTGAGCAGTTGATGGGTTCGCTGCAAGAGCGATCCGACTGCGCGCAGTGGCGTCTGTTCGAAGTGCCTGAAGGTGTCATCCGCTTGGCTCTGCAGTCGCTGCCAGGTGAGTTGAAGCGTGCGCGGACGGCTCCGGGTAGCCTGCTCCTGTTGATGCTGCCGGCGAGCAGTTGGCAAACCTTCGATGCTGAGCGCTTGCAGCACTGGTGCAGCGCAATGAGGCGCTGGCTAGGCGAGCGGCGTTGCACGCTCCTGGTGTTGTGTCATGGGCAGGCTCCGCAGCTGCATGCCGAGTTGATCCGCCTCAACGAGCATCTGTCCGGGTTGGCGCAGCTATATCGGCGTGATGGCGGTATCCACTATCAATCGCACTTCTGGCGCAACGACCTGGGGGTTTGCGGTGCCCAGCTATACGAACTCGACCTGCTGGCCTCGGGCTTTGGCCTGACCCGGGACGAACAGGCCAGGCCCACGCCCACCCGCACCGATGATCAGCGTGTCTACCTTGCCCAGCGCTCGGTGCTGGAAAGCACCTCGGCGCTCTCCCGGCAATGGAAGGTCTTCGAGCGCCGCATCGACCTGTTGCAACAGGCTTCACAGGCCCGCGCCGCGAGCGTACTGGTCGCCGTTGAAAGTGACCAACAGGTGGAAGTGCTGGCGCGGGATCTGTACGCGCTGCGCGAACGCTGTGGCAGCGCACTGAAAATCATCGTGCGGGAAATGGAGCCCTGCCTGCGCTATCGCGACGAGCGCCTGCTGATGTCCTGCGGGGCGAACATCATCGTGCCGTTTGGCATCCCGTTGTCGCGCTTCTTCAGCCTGGTCGACAGCGTGCAGGGGCAGGTCTGGAACCGTAGGCGCTCGGGCGCTGACCTGGAGGCGTTGCTCAAGCGCCTGCGCGCCCCGACGATGCGCGGTCTGTTGTCCCCGCGAGAATTCCTGTCGGCGCTGGACCAGATCTACGGTGGCGCGTCCGGCGAAATCGAACATCAGTTGCTGCGCTTGCAACCGCCACCCTCGCTCACGATTGAACAGTGCCTGTACCAGGTCAGCCTGCGCCGCTTCGGCGACATCGCCACGGTGGTGGAGGGCGTGTTCTATGTCTTTCTGTTCGCGTGCCGCAGCGATGGCCTTGAGTCGGCACTGGGCAACATCTGCCGCCTGCCCTGGCGCAGCCTGTTCAGCGATTGCCGACCCCTGGTCGAGTTGGCCGAGTTGCCGCGTGCCGCGTTCCTTGAGGCGACCCATCTGCCGAGCGAGTTTCACTTGGCCCCAGAGCGCGCCGAGGCGACGACACGGGCGCGAACCGACCTGAATGCCTATACACCAAGGCGAACCAGCCTAGCGATTACGGACTATTGCGAATGAGTTATCACGAATTACTCCAGGTCATTGCCGCGAGCAGTTTGCTGACACTGGCGCTCACCTTGCTGCTGCGGGCTTTCTGGCGCCAGGGATGGGACTGGCTGCAATCGCTGCTGCCGCCTCGCTACCTGAAGCCTCGTCCTGTGCTTCGTCGCGCCTCTGCGCCTGTGCCGCCGAGTGCGCCTCATGAGTAGATTCGAGTCAGAGCTCCCGGCAACGGTATCGCGGACCTGGCCCGGCCTGGGCCACTGGAACCTATATTTCATGCTCAAGTTCGCGTTGCAGTGGGGTGGGTACCTGAACCTTCAGGTATTGCCCAATCTGTTGTTCGCGGCCTTTTTGCTGATGCCGCTGGGCAGCCGCTTCGGTGCCATTGCGCGTCGCTCGATTGCCGTGCCGGTGGCGGTGGTACTGCTCTATGGTGATACCTGGCTACCCTCGTTGAGTCTGTGGACGGCGTGGCCCGCTGTGACGGGTTTTTCTTCCGCTCATTTCCTGGCGCTGGCCGAGCGCCTGATCGACTGGAACCTCGGTGGCTGGCTGTTGGTGCTGGTGGTGGCGTATGCCTATATCCACCCTTGGCTGCGAATGACCACGTTGAGTCTGGCCGGCCTGGTCTGGTTGAGCTGCAGCAGCCTGCTGGGGTCGACTCCGACGGTCAGCCGGCCCGACACGGCGATCGACAGCTACCTCCAGCAGTTCTACGCCGTGCAGGCGGAGCGACGGGTAACGTTCAGCCCGTCGACCGCTGCCGCCCAGCCCTTCGATCTGTTGTTCATCAACATCGACTCCATGGCCTGGGACGATCTGGAACTCAGCGGTCTGCGCGAGCATCCGTTGCTGCGGCAGATGGATGTGCTGTTCGACCGCTTCAACTCGGCCGCCTCCGAGCGAGTGCCGGCCACGCTTCGGCTGCTGCGCGCCGGCTGCGGCCAGACACCGCTGCGCCAGCTCTATGCGCCGGCGGACGAATCCTGCCTGCTGTTCGAAGAGCTGGGCAAACAGGGATTCACCGGCGAAACCCTGCTCAACCATACGGGCCAGCAAGAGGGCTTTCTCAACGCGGTGCAGACCTTGGGCGCGGTGCCTGGCCCGGAGACCAATCTCAGTCATTTGCGGCCCATGCTGTCGGGTCAGGATGGCTCACCGATATTGCGCGATGGCGAGGTGCTGGACCTCTGGTGGAAGCTCCGGCAACAGCAGCCCGAGTCGCGGGTGGCGCTGTTCTACAACACGCTGACGTTGCACGAGGGTAACCGGATGGTGACGGCCGATGGCGGTACCCGTCGCGCCGACTACAAGGAGCGGGCCCAGACGCTGCTGGACGACTTGAATGGCTTTATCGCGCAACTGGAGCTGAGCGGTCGCAGGGTGGTCGTGGTGATCGTCCCGGATCACGGCGCGGCCCTGCGCGGCGACCGCATGCAGTTGCCCGGCATGCATGGGATACCCAGTCCGTCAATTACCCAGGTGCCAGTCGGCATCAAGCTGATCGGCATGGGACGTAATCCTCGCTCCACGCCTTTGCACATCACTGAAACGAGCAGCTACCTGGCCCTGGCGCAGATCATCGACCGACTCTATAGCGCGCCATCCCGGGCCGACGACCTGCAACCGGACTGGCAACCGTTACTGGCGCAACTGATGCAAACCCCTTTGGTGTCCGAGAGCGAAGGCAGCGTCGTGCTGGACTACGCCGCAACGCCTTATGTACGGATCAAGGAGAAAAACGCGTGGCTACCTTACCGTCCGGTGACCCAATGACTACCCGATACTCGATGCGCTCGGAGCGGGCCGATGACATCGCCCGGTTGAAGGCCGAGTTGCAATTGCCGGCCCTGAAATACATTGATGTATCGGTTCAGAGGGCATTGCGACGTGCCTTGCAGCGCTGGCCTCTGCTCGCCGAGTTCGAGCAGGCGCAACCATTACCCAGCGTGCAAGCGGCACCGGCACAGCCGGATGAAGCCCAGGTGAGCGCGTGATTACCCTGGGCTTGCACGGGGTGCGCGGCGGCACTGGCAGCAGCTCATTGCTGGCGGCGCTGGGATACGCTCTGCATACCCTGGAACAGCGTGTACTGCTGGTGGATATGTGTCCGGACAACCTGCTGCGCCTGCATTTCAACCTGGCGGTCGCGCAAACCGGCGGCTGGGCGCGGGCCTGGCTTGACGGCCAGGACTGGAAGGGCGAGTTCTGGGAGGTCGCGCCGCACTTGAGTCTGTTGCCCTACGGTCGTGTTGTCAGGGCCGAGCAACAGCAGATGGAGCAGGAGCTTCGCCAGCAGCCCGGGCTCTGGGCCCGCCGCATCAGCGCCCTGGCGGCGAATTTCGACTGGATTCTGTTCGATCTGCCCCAGCCCTCGTTCAGGCATGAAAGTGCGGTGTCCTGCCAGTTGCAGATTCAGGTGATCGAAGCCGATGCGGCCTGCCATGTCCTGCTGCAACAGCAGGAAGAACGCACGGATTACCTGTTGCTCAATCGTTTTGATCCGGCCAGCCAGATCCAGCGCGACCTGATGTTGCTCTGGCGCCAGCACTATGATGGGCGGCTGTTGCCGGTGACCGTACACAGTGACGAAGCGATGCGCGAGGCGCTGGCCTGCAAGCAGCCGGTGGGCCGTTATGCGCCTCGCAGCCTGGTGGCCCAGGACGTGCTCAGCCTGGCGGTCTGGTGCCAGAGCCGGCAAGGGGCGCCGGCATGATCGCGCGCGGGTTTCCTTACCGGCAGTTGCGTGACGAGCACGGTTGCGCGCCGTTGGTCGCGCTTATCCTCGCCTTGTCGAGTGCCCTGGCCTGGTCGGTGTTGCGCCTGGAGTCCGCGGCCTGGCGCCGGCTGCTGGACCAGCGCCAACGCTGGTATCCACAGTTGGCCGACAAGACACCGAGCCTCGGTGACCCGTTGCGTTACGTCCTGCAAACCGTCTGGCTGCTGCTGATACGACCTGTCGCGCCGGCGCAACGCCCGAGCACCTGGGCCTGGTGGTCGCGTGTCGTCGCGTCCTATCGGGTCTTGCGCAGCCGGATGAGAAGGGGACTCGAGCAACAGGCCCGACGTATCCGTGATCACTCGCGGGTGAACCAGGGGGTGCACTGGTGGAAAGGCCTGGAACGGCACCGGCAATGGTGGCTGGGCGGTTTCATGTTCGCGCAATTGGTGCTGCTGACGGTGTTGTGCATCACTGAACCATTCGGCTATCTCGAGCAACTGGTCTTCGGGCTGCTGCTCTGGGGGTTGGCCATGCTGGTGCGGGGCATCCCGGGGCGTTTCGCGACGCTGTTGATGGTGGTGTTGTCCAGCATCGTCTCATCCCGCTACCTGTGGTGGCGCTTCACCTCGACGTTGAACTGGGACCAGCCCCTGGACCTGCTGTGCGGCCTGGCGCTGCTGGCGGCGGAAACCTATTCCTGGATCGTGCTGATCTTCGGTTACATCCAGACCTGCTGGCCCTTGAACCGCGAGCCGGCGCAGTTGCCCGACGATAGCCGAAGCTGGCCCACGGTCGATCTGTTGATTCCTACCTATAACGAGGACCTTTCGGTGGTGCGAGGTACGGTCTATGCCGCCATGGGCATCGACTGGCCGGAGGAAAAACTGCGCATTCATATCCTCGACGACGGCAAGCGTGAGAGCTTCCGCCAGTTCGCGGCCGAAGTCGGGGTCGGCTACATCATTCGTCCGGACAATCGCCATGCCAAGGCCGGCAACCTCAACCACGCCCTGGGCCAGATAGACGGCGAACTGGTCGCGCTGTTCGATTGCGACCATATGCCGGTTCGCTCGTTCCTGCAGCTGACGGTGGGCTGGTTCCTGCGCGATCCGAAACTGGCATTGGTGCAGACGCCCCATCACTTCCTGTCGGCCGATCCTTTCGAACGCAACCTTGCGGTGTTTCGCAACAGGCCGAACGAAGGCGAGCTGTTCTATGGGTTGATCCAGGACGGCAATGACATGTGGAACGCCGCGTTCTTCTGCGGCTCCTGTGCGGTATTGCGTCGTTCGGCGCTGGATGAAATCGGCGGGTTTGCGACGCAGACCGTCACCGAGGACGCCCATACCGCCTTGCGCCTGCATCGTGCGGGATGGAACTCGGCCTACGTGCGCATTCCCCAGGCGGCCGGCCTGGCCACCGAAAGCCTGTCTGCCCACATCGGCCAGCGTATTCGCTGGGCCAGGGGCATGGCGCAGATCTTTCGTACCGACAACCCGTTGCTGGGCAAGGGCCTGACGGTGTTCCAGCGGATCTGCTACGCGAACGCGATGATGCACTTTCTCGCCGGTTTGCCGCGACTGATCTTCCTGGTCGCCCCGTTGGCTTTCCTCCTGCTGCATGCCTACATCATTTACGCCCCGGCACTGATGATCCTGCTGTACGTGTTGCCGCCGATGGTCCACGCCAGCCTCACCAACTCGCGCATGCAGGGTCGCTTCAGGCAGACCTTCTGGGGCGAGGTCTACGAGACCGTCCTGGCCTGGTACATCGCCCGTCCCACCACGGTGGCACTGTTCAGCCCGAACAAAGGCACCTTCAATGTCACCTCCAAGGGTGGCTTGATGGAGCATGACCGGTTCGACTGGAAGATCGCTCGTCCGTATCTGATCCTGGCGGGCCTGAATATCCTCGGGCTGATTTTTGCCTGCTGGCGTTTTTCCACGGGGCCGGCCAACGAAGTCGGTACGGTGCTGGTGAGCTCCCTGTGGGTGATCTACAACCTGTTGATCCTGGGCGCGGCGGTGGCGGTGGCGGCCGAAGTCCGCCAGGTACGCCAGACCCATCGCGTGCAGACCCGGTTGCCGGTGTCGGTACGCCTGGAGAGTGGTCATTGCTATCCGGGCACGTTGCTCGACTATTCCGATGGCGGTGTCGGCGTGCAGGTCGATGTGCCGTTGTCGCTGCCGGTCGGCGGGCGTATCGGCTTGCTGATGCAGCGAGACTCCCGCGAGTTCCTGTTTTCCGGCCAGGTCAGCCGCAGCCACAAGCAATTCATCGGCATCAACTTCGCCGAGTTGTCCACCCGCCAGAAAATCGATTTCGTGCAATGCACCTTCGCCCGCGCCGATGCCTGGTTGAACTGGGGCGAGAACTATGTCCCGGACAGGCCGCTGTATAGCCTGATCGATATCTTCAAGTTGGGTGCCAAAGGCTACTTCCAACTCTACGAATATCTGCCGTCGTGGGTCCGGCGCATCGCTGGTCCACCCCTGCGGCTGGTGGGGTGGCTGTTGAGTTACCTGCCACGGATGCCGTCCTCGTTCTTTCCATCTTCTTCACGGTCATTGAGTCCCCTATGAGTCGCTATTTCAGTAGATCCCTGGTTGCCGGCGTGGCGCTCCTGATCGTCGGCGCTGGCGCCCAGGCGCAAGGCCTCGACGTACCCCCCAGCTGGAGTAACACCTACAGTTTCGGGCAACTGGGTCACGACAACGACAGGCTGCTGCTGGGTATTCTCGACAGCGAGCAGATCGAGTTCTCGTTGCGCCGTGACCGGATCGCCAGTGATGCCACGTTGCGGTTGGAGTACACCCCGTCGCCGGCATTGCTGCCGGTGCTGTCGCACCTGCGGGTCTACCTCAATGACGTGCTCGTCAGCGTGCTGCCCATCGAGAAGGAACAGCTCGGGCTCAAGACATTGCGCCAGGTGGCCCTCGATCCACGTTTGATCACGGACTTCAACCGGGTACGCCTGGAGTTTGTCGGTCACTACACCGATGTCTGCGAAGATCCGGCCAACAATGCGCTGTGGGTCAATGTCGGCGAACGCAGTGAGATCGAGTTACGCGAGCAAGCGTTGTCGCTGCAGAACGACCTGGCCTATTTCCCCTTGCCATTCTCCGACACCCGGGGGCAGGGCAAGCAGATGGTGAGCATGGTTTTCGCTGCGTCGCCAACCCTGGGTGAGCAACGGGCGGCGGGCGTCCTGGCCTCTTATTTCGGTAGCCGGGCCGATTGGCGCGGGATGCGTTTCCCGGTGCTGTTCGATCGTCTGCCCGACAGCGAAGGGGCGGATCCGGCCACGCCTGCCATTGTGTTTGCCACCAACGACCATCGTCCGCCCTTCCTGGCTGACCTGGAGCGGTTCCCCAAGGTCCAGGCACCGGTGCTGCAGATGATTGACAATCCGCAGGCGCCTTACAGCAAGGTATTGCTGGTGCTCGGTCGCGACGATGAGGACTTGCTCGTCGCGGCCCGTGCGTTGGCGTTGGGCGGGGATCTGTTGCGGGGCTCACGGGTAACGGTGGACAAGGTCCAGCAACTCAGGCCACGGCAACCCTACGATGCGCCCAACTGGATTCGTACCGACCGTGCGGTTCGTTTTGCCGAGCTGATCAGCTATCCCGAGCAGTTGCAGACGAGCGGGCTGCGGCCGGCACCGATCAACCTCGACCTGAACCTGCCGCCGGATCTGTTCGTCTGGCGCAGCCAGGGCATCCCTGTGCAGCTCAACTATCGCTATACCCCCAGCCTGGTCACCGATGAATCACGGCTGAACATCAACCTCAATAATCAATTCATCAGCAGCTTGCCGCTGCCGGGCAGCGATGGTTCGAAGTTGCAGAAGCTCAGGCTGGCAGTGCTCTCCACTGACCCGGCCAATCCTGAAGAGGAGGTGTTGGTTCCTGCACTGAAAGTCGGCGAGCGCAACAACCTGCGCTTTGATTTCAACTTTGCCAGCACTTTGGGCAGTGCTCAACGCGACCATTGCCAGACGACCCTGCCGGCCAGCAACCGGGCGGCCATCGATGAGGCCTCGACCATCGATCTGTCCGGTTTCCACCACTTCATCGCCATGCCGGACCTGAAGGCTTTTGCCCGCAGCGGTTTTCCGTTCAGCCGCATGGCTGATCTGTCGGAAACCCTGGTCATGCTGCCGGCCCAGGCCAGTGCGGCGCAAATCAGCACCTTGCTCGAAGCCCTGGCAACGATCAGCGCGCGTTCGGGGGTGCCGGCGCTGAACCTGCAGTTGTCCTCCGATTGGAGCCTGGCGGCCCGGACGGATGCCGACCTGCTGGTGTTGGGGGCGATGGGCGCGGGTGTCGGCGACAGTCCGGACGTGAACCTGATGCTCGATCACCTCAAGGACTGGTTGCTGGAGCCTTCCAGCCAGACGCTCAACGGTTCCTCGGTGCGTGCCGGGCAGCTCAATGATATTCGCAACCAGGCGGCCCATCGGGTCGAGGTCTCGGCTCAGGCGCCGATTGCCGCGTTCGTCGGCCTCAAGTCGCCGTTCCATGAGCAGCGCAGCATTGTCGCGCTGCTGGCCAACAGTGACGGCGATTACCAACTGCTGCGCGACACCCTCGCGGACAGCCGGAAAATGGCTGACGTAGCAGGCTCCGTGGCCCTGGTGCGCAGCAGTGGCGTGGAAAGCCGCCAGGTCGGCGAGCAGTACTTCGTCGGGCATCTGCCCTGGTGGTTGTTGCTCTGGTTCCACCTTTCCGAGCATCCGGTGTTGCTGGCGGCCACGGTGGTGCTGATTGTGTTGCTCATCGCCTTCATGTTGTGGCGCTCGCTGAGCTGGATCGCCCGGCGGCGATTGATGGGCCAGGAATGATCCGGATGAAGGGTTTCGTGGTGCTGCTGTTGACGCTGAGTATCGTCGGCCCGGCAAGCGCGGCGCAGTGTGGCTGGCCGGCCTGGGAAAGCTACAAGCAGGCGTTGCTGAGCCCTGACGGCCGCGTGATCGATGCGTCCACCGAGCAGCAGGTCACGACCTCGGAAGGGCAGAGCTACGGCCTGTTCTTTGCGTTGTTGGCCAATGATCGGGCGACCTTCGCCCGGTTGCTGCGCTGGACCCGGGACAATCTGGCCGGCGGTGACCTGGCTCGCCAGTTGCCGGCCTGGCAATGGGGGCGTGACAAGGATGGGCGCTGGCAAGTGCTCGACCCCAACAATGCCAGCGATGCCGATCTGTGGATCGCCTACAGCCTGTTGGAAGCCGGAAGGCTATGGCGTCGACCCGAGTATGAAAAGCTGGGGCTCGATATGCTCTGGCTCAGCGCGGCGCAGAGCGTGCGCCAACTGCCGGGCCTTGGCCTGATGCTGCTGCCGGGAGGGCAGGGTTTCGACAGTGCCGACACCTGGCGCCTGAATCCCAGCTACCTGCCACCGCAACTGCTGGCGCGTTTTGCCCAGGTGGCGCCGGTCTGGGGCCAGCTTGCGGAGAATGCTCAACGGTTGCTGACGCAAGGCTCGCCCCAGGGTCTGGCCCCCGACTGGTTACTGTGGCGACGCGGGCAGGGCTGGGCCGTCGATAACGTGACGGGGCCCAAGGGCAGCTACGACGCGATCAGGGTTTATCTGTGGCTCGGCATGCTCGCCGAGGATGCACCGGGCCGGGCCGGGTTGCTCAAGCATTTCCAACCCATGGCAGACCTGACCGCTCGCCGGGGGGCGGTGCCGGAACTGCTCGACACCCAGAGCGGCGCCGACACCGGCAAAGGCCCGGTGGGTTTCTCGGCGGCACTGTTGCCCCTGCTTGCCAGTGCACCTGACGGTGCAGATACCTTGAAGGTGCAGCGTGAGCGGCTGCGTCAGGAACCGCCCGCGCCCGACGCGTATTACAACCGCTCGCTGCTGCTGTTCGGCCAGGGCTGGGATGAGCGGCGCTATCGCTTTGACAAGAACGGACGGTTGCTACCGGTTTGGGCCCCTGCATGCAAAAAATAAGTGGATGGGCGTTGTTGCTGGGTTGCCTGTGCGGCCCAGCGTTGGGCCAGGCGGCAGGCCAGGTCGATCAGCAACAGCGGTTCCTGGAGCAGATGCGCGTCGGCGAAGCACTGTATCGCGAAGACCTGGTGCGGGATGCATTGGCACGGCTGAACCTGATCGCCCCCGACCTGCCACCCGTGCTGGTCGCCGGGATCCGCCAGGCCCTGCTGCAAAATGATCAGGCGCGGGCCGGGCTGTTGCTGGAAAGATTGCAGCGTCAGGCGCCGGACTCTCCGGAGTGGGTCCAGGCACGAAGCCTGATGAAACTGCAAAGCGCCAACGGGCAGAAAGACTTGCATCAGGCACGGGCGCTGGCGGAAGCGGGGAAAGCGCAAGACGCCGTCGGGGTGTATCGACAACTCTTCGGCGATGCCCCGCCGGACCTTGGCAGTGCCCTGGAATATTGGCGGGCCCGCGGCGCCGTGGCTGGTCAGCAGACAACGGCCATCGAACAGTTGCGGGTACTGGACCGTCAGTATCCGGGGAACGCAGGGCTGCAAGTGGTGCTGGCCAATCTGCTGTTCGAGCAGAAAAAGGACGCCGAGGGCCTGGCGATCCTGCACCGCCTGGCGAATGATCCGTCGGCGAGCAATACCGCTGCCGAGCAAGAATACAACTACCTGAGTCGTCAACCGGTCAGCCCCGCGGGCGTGAAGGGTTGGCAGGATTTTCTCGCTCGCTACCCTGATTCATCCCTCAGGAACAAAGCCACCGGGCAACTACAGCTCCAGCAACAGCGAATTGCCGATCCGGCGTGGCGGGTCACGGTGAAGCCGCCGCCGTACGTCGACCCTTACTGGAGTCTGTTGCGCCAGGGTGATCAGGCCATGCGGCGCAAAGACCTGGTCGGTGCCGAGAAAGCCTACAAGCGGGCCGGTAGAGTGAAACCGAACGATCCCTGGGCGTTGGTCCGGCTGTCTACCGTTGCCCAGGCCAAGGCTGATGACATTGCCGCCGAGGCTCTGCTGTTGCGGGCGCACCGATTGCAACCGGCAAGCGCGCCTGTGACACAAGCGCTGGTGGGTTTCTACCAGGCGCACGCACCGCAGAAGCTGGAAGCCTTTCTCGATACGCTGCCACCCGCGCGGCAGCGTGAATTCGCTGCATTGCGCCAGCGCCTGGTCCTGGCGCGGCTGAGTGCCCAGGCTGATGCGGCCGAAAAAAGGGCTGAGTGGGCGCAGGTCAACCACTTGCTGATCAAGGCCCGGACGCTCGATCCGAACGATCCGTGGCTGGCCTTTCGGTTGGCCAAGGCCCAGCAGGCGCTGGGGCAGACCGGCGCGGCGGATGACACGTTGCGCGACCTCATGCAGCGTCAGGCCCATAACCCCGAGGCGCTTTACGCCCATGCCCTGTACCTGTCCGGCAATGGCGCTGACGGGGCGGCACTGGATGAGCTTGGGCGCATTCCGAAATCGGCCTGGAACCAAGGGATGCGCGATCTGGATGACCAGATACGCCATCGCCAGGCGTTGCAACAGGCCCGACAAATTGCCGAAACGCAACTGGGCTTGATTGAAACCTTGATCGCCAAGGGTCAGACGCATTCGGCACAGCAGAAGCTGGAACAACTGACCGAGCCACCCGCAGAGCCCGACTATCGACGACGCCTGGCCAATGCCTGGGCCGCCGTGGGCAACGTTGAAAAGGCCAAGGCTCTGTTCACGCAACTGCTGGACGCAACCCCGAATGATGCGCTGGCGTATCGCGACGGCGCCCGGTTGATAGCGAAAGAGCAACCGCAACGGGCGCTGGATCATTACGCACACGCCATGGCCGCGGCGGGACTGCTCACGCCGGTCGAGGCCGATCCGCGGGATGACCGTGCGATGACCCTCGCCAGCCGGAAGAAGGATGCCGACGATTGGCTGCCGGGCAGCCTGCGCAGTGATGTCGACAGGTTGTATCAGCGGCAGAATCCGACGGTGAATCTCTACCATGACTACACCTGGCGCAATGACGACAACGTCCCGGGTCTTTCCGACCTGACCACCCAGACCACCATCCTGCGCATCGACGCGCCACTGGGCGAAGGCCAGGGTTTTGTCCAGGCCGAGAATGTCGATCTGGATGCCGGTCGTTTCGACACCGATGCCGACGGGTTGCATCGGGAACGATTCGGTACCTGTGCGATTCGCTTGCGTAACCGAGCGACGGGAGTGGTGCAGCCCAACGGGTGTCCTGGCGATACGCAAAGCGCCCGCGGCAATGGGTTGGCGATCGGTTGGCATGACGATCACTGGGCGCTGGATGTCGGTCATTCCCCCGAGGGGTTCGAGGTGTCGAACTGGCTGGGCGGCGTCAGCTTCGCCAGCGACTGGAACACCCTGGGCTGGAAGCTGACGGCATCCCGTCGGTCAATGGGCAATTCGCTGCTGTCCTACGCCGGGGCGGTCGACCCGGTCACCGGTATCCGTTGGGGCGGCGTCACCGCCAATGGCCTGACCCTCGATCTGAGTCACGACACCGGTGGCGTGGACGGTGTCTGGGCCAGCCTCGGTGCTCATTGGCTGCGTGGCGAAAACGTCGCCGACAACCAGCGGCGCTCGGCGATGGCCGGCTATTACTACAAGCTGATCGAGCGCGCCGACGAGCGACTGCGCACCGGCCTGACCGTGATGTACTGGGGCTACGACAAGGACCTGAGCGAGTACACCCTGGGGCAGGGCGGCTACTACAGTCCACAGCAATATTATTCGATCGGTGTTCCGCTCAATTACGCCTGGCGCAATGCGCAGTGGTCGGTGCGGCTGGAAAGCTCCCTCGGCTGGGCCTACGCAAAGACCCGCGCCAGCGAGCTCTATCCCCTGGACGGCGAGGCGGCGCAATGGCTGAACAGCGTTGAGCAGGCCGGCTTCGATATCGCCGATGACCGCACCAAGGGTGCCGCCACCACCAGCGGCGCCAACGTGCGCCTGCAGGGGTTCGTTGAGCGGCGTCTCTCGGATCATCTGGTGCTGGGTGGCGGGTTGACCTGGCAGCACAGCGAAGACTACGCGCCGAGCCGTGCGCTGTTGTATCTGCGCTATACCTTCGACCCATGGCAGGGCAACCTGCCTTTGCCGGTCGAGCCGATAACGCCCTATGTGGATTGGCGCTGAGCGCAGGGTCGTCGAAAAGTTGAAAGGAGACGCTGAAATGGTGCAAACAGAGCCGGGATTCAAATCCAGCAAGGGGTCACTCACATCCCGAGCCTTGCGTCTGGCCGTGGTGCGGATCGGTCTGGTGGCATTGTGTGCCGGGGCGGTTTCTTATTATGTGAACATGTATTCGCTGGAGACGGCGGCGACCACGCAACTGCTGCTGTCGACCGAGCAGACGTTGCAGCGCGAAGCCCTGCCGTTCGATGAAATCAAGGATTTGCAGCGCAACTTCCTGAATGAATTCAAGGACACGCTAGCCCGGCCAGGCATGGCGGCCACCCTGGCGCAGGACTTCGACCGGATCTTCTACCGTCACGAGGACGGCTCCTATACGCAGCGTCCGATGCTGTTCGAAGGCGAACCCCTGCCAGACGGCCGTCGGTTCGCCGGCATGTCAGCCACCTACGCGCCCGACATTCCACCCAACGATGATGTCAAGGCACGGTTTGCCCTGTCTTATATCCTGTCCCACAAATACGGTTCCAGCGCCCAGGGGCGGCTGTTCAACTTCTATGGCGTGGTGCCGGAGAAAGGCTTCCCCATCTACCAGCAGGCGGATATCGCCAAGGTCTTCACCTATTCGGGGCCGGATGCCCTGAAGCTGGAAACCTACGAGTTCTACGAGCGCGGCTTCGCGACACCCGGCAACGAAACCCTGTTCACCCGTATGTACTGGGATGCTTCCAACAATGCCTGGATGACCACGATTGCCACACCTGACGTGGCCGATGCCTCCGGCAAGCACCAGATCCTGGCCTGTGTCGATGTGCTGCTCGATGAACTGATGAAGCGTACTGCCAAGCCCTTCGTGAACGGTGCCTACAGCACCATGTTCATCGCTGATGAGGACGGCACCCTGGTCTACTACCCGGGCCAGATGGACCAGGTCAAAAGCAGCGAAGGCAAGGCTTCGATTCGCTCGCTCAAGTTGACCGGCGACTATCCGTTGCTCGAGGCTGTTGCTTCACTGACGCCCGGCCAGGCGAAAGTGGTGCAGACCCGCGACGACATTGTCGCGATGGGCATCGTTCCCGGTACGCCCTGGGTCCTGGCCGTGCACTTTCCCCGGGCGCAGATGATCCCGGCGATTTTTGACAACCTGCTCATCGTGATCGCTCTCGGGCTTCTGACCCTGCTGGTGGAGATCTTCATCCTGCGCTCCATCCTGCAGAAGCAGGTGGCTATTCCTCTGTTTCGGCTGATCCAGGCCACGCGCTCGCTCGGTCTGTCCAAGGAGCGCCTGAGCCGTGACACCTTGCCGATCCGTTCCGCCGACGAGATCGGTGAGCTGGCCCGGGACTTTGCCAAGATGGCGGAGAGGATCCAGGATGCACAGGAACAATTGGAGCTCAAGGTCAAGGACCGTACCGCCGCACTCGAGGAAGCCAATCGCCAACTGGTCGTGCTGAGTACGACCGACGGCTTGACCGGCATTGCCAACCGCCGGCATTTCGATGAAACACTGGTCAACGAATGGCGTCGCTCGGTGCGGGCGGGAACGCTGCTGTCGCTGATGCTGGTCGATGTGGATCACTTCAAGAAATACAACGACCATTACGGGCACCAGGCCGGTGACGATTGCCTGCGCAGCGTCGCCAATGCGCTCAAGGCTCACGCCCAGCGGGCGGGCGACCTGGTGGCGCGTTATGGCGGCGAAGAGTTCGTGCTCATCACCACGACGCCCAACCTCGACACGGCGCTACAGCATGCCCACGCGCTGGGTAAGTCCGTGGAAGCCATGGCGCTGCCCCATGCCCTGTCGCCGTTCGGCGTCGTGACCGTGAGCATTGGCCTGGCGGTCATGGTGCTCATGGACGAGCGGACGGCACAGGATCTGCTCAAGCAAGCGGACCAGGCCCTCTACAAGGCCAAGGCCCAGGGACGCAACCAGGCCGTTCTGGCAAACATTGTGTAACCCTGCACGGGTAGGCATTCGCCTACCTGTGACAGTGGTTTCCTACTGAAAAACCAGCGCCCCCTGATAGATGGCTGAGTAACGCCCATGCCAACCTGAATTCGATGTACCCCTGCCGCTTACCCGGCTCGTTCAGTCAGCGCGTCCATTATCCATGAGCAAAAAAATCCGTCTGTTGGTTGCCGATGACCACGCCATCATGCGCGAGGGCTTGAAGCAGCTCTTTGCCCTGGCGGGTGACCTGCAGGTCGTGGCCGAAGCCGAGAACGGTGCCATGGTGCTGGAGCGGTTGCAGCGAGGCGGCATCGACCTGTTGCTGCTCGATATGAACATGCCGGGTATCAGTGGCGCTGATCTGGTGACGCACATCCGTGCTCACTATCCAGATCAGAAAGTGTTGGTGCTGAGCGTGCACAACGAACCCCAGATCGCCCAGCACACCCTCAGGGCCGGCGCCACCGGTTATCTGTGCAAGATGTGCTCGCTGCCGACCCTGCTGGATGCGGTCCGGCGTGTGGCCGGCGGGATGCGTTTCATCGATCCGCAGATAGCCGAACGCATCGCCCTCGAAGTCAGCGGGTTGAAACAGCAATCCCATCAGCACACCCTTACCGAGCGTGAATTCCAGATCCTGCTCCTGTTCGCCCGTGGCGCCAGCGTGACCCGTATCGCCGAGACGCTGAGCATCAGCCACAAGACCGTCAGCACCCATAAATCGCGGCTGATGGAAAAGATGGGGTTTTCCAGCAATGCCGAGATTGTGCGCTTTGCCGTGAGCCAGCGCCTGATTGATTGATCGGGCTGGCGCAAACCAGGCAAACACTGAAACTTCTGTGGGAACGAGCCTGCTCGCGAAGGCGGCCTGACAGCCGACCTGGCTCTTTCGGGTGTACGCCAATCCTATTGTGGGAGCGAGCTTGCTCGCGAAGGCGAGCTGACAGCCGACCTGTTTCTCCCGGCTGCATCCGATTCCCTGTGGGAGCGAGCCTGCTCGCGATGGCGGCAGTAAAGTCGCTATCGATTCAATCTGGCTCTCCGCTATCGCGAGCAAGCTCGCTCCCACAAAGTCCAGCGGGCTGATGGGTACCTCGCGTCTTCCGTCTACAGGCATCACATCAGGTAGGGAAATGCCTACCTACATCGCTGTGGAGCCTACCCAAAAACCAGCAACGCCCGATGGTTGCTTGCGCACCTGCCCGGCATCATCAGCGAATGGCATTTTGCCTGCTTCTTTGACGCAAGGTTTTTGACGCAAGACTACAAGCGTCCGCATCTGCTGGCAGGTCCGGTCACGGACGGAGAGTTTACATTTGAGCGCAACAATCGAAGCCCCCAACCCTGCACCCGGACTGCCCTTGGCGGTCCTGGCATTGTCGCTACTGGGCGCCGCCAGCGTATTGGTGGTCGGTGCGTTGGACACCCTGTCCATAGGGCTGGCCGTTCTGCTCCTGGCAATGGGCACGGCTATCGCCCTCTACTGTCATTCGCACCACCGTGCCCTGCGGCAGGCCCTGGAGTCGGTCGGCAGAACATCGATGGCGTTGACGGCCCACGCTGAAACTTCCACCAGCCGCGACGGCCTGGAATCGGTGTGCCGCGGTGTGTTGCCGGTCTGGTCGGGGCAGATCGAGGTCGCCCGCAGCCTCACCGAAGACTCCATCACGTCGCTGGCTGCGCGTTTTGCCGACATATCCCTGCGGGTCGAACGTGCCGTTTCCAGCACGCGAGAGGGTGCCGACGAGGAGGGTGGGCTGGTCGAATTGTTCGGTGCCAGTCAGCGTGAACTCGACGACATCGTCGCTTCGCTGCGTGCCGCGCTGACGACCAAGGAGACACTGCTGCACGAGGTGATGGCGCTCGCAGGCCTGACCGAGCAGTTGCAGTCGATGGCCCTGGACGTTGGCAATATCGCCAAGCAGACCAACCTGGTTGCCCTCAATGCCGCCATCGAGGCGGCCCGTGCCGGTGAAATCGGTCGCGGCTTCGCCGTGGTGGCGGATGAGATTCGCAAGTTGTCCAGTCTCTCCGGCGACACCGGCAAGCGCATCGGTGAAACCGTGGACACCGTGAGCTCGGCCATTGCCAACACCTTGGCGATTTCCCGCCGGTATGCCGAGCAGGACGAGGCGACCGTGAACAACTCCAGCGAGGTCATCGAGCAGGTGATCCAGCGCTTTCGCAGTGCCACCACCGAACTCTTCGATTCCTCCCATGAGCTGCGTCAGGAAAGCCAATCCGTCGGCCGGGAAATTGCCCAGGTGCTGGTCGACCTGCAATTCCAGGATCGCGTCAGCCAGGTGCTGAGTCTGGTCCGCAACGACCTTGAAAAACTGCATGACAGCCTTGCCCAAGGTCTGCGCGACGGTGGCGCGGGGTCTGCATTGACGCCGCTTGACGCCGACGCCTGGCTGGAGCAACTGGCCCGCACCTACACCATGCCCGAGCTGCACGACGTGCACCGGGGCAAGGGCCAGGGTGCCTCCAGCAACGAATCCGAAATCACTTTCTTCTAGGAACCACCATGGCCAAGACCATCATGATCGTCGACGACTCCGCCTCCCTGCGCCAGGTCGTCAGCATTGCCCTGAAAAGCGCCGGTTACGACACCGTCGAAGCCTGCGATGGCAAAGACGCCTTGAGCAAACTCGACGGTCGCAAGCTGCACCTGATCATCAGCGACGTGAACATGCCGAACATGGACGGTCTGTCCTTTGTCCGTGCAGCCAAGCAGTTGCCGGCCTACAAGTTCACCCCGGTGATCATGCTCACCACCGAAGTCAGCGACGCCAAGAAGCAGGAAGGCCAGGCGGCGGGTGCCAAGGCCTGGGTAGTCAAGCCCTTCCAGCCGGCACAGATGCTCACCGCGGTTTCCAAACTCGTACTGCCGTAAGCCGACCTGGGGTCCGAAGCCAATGAGCAACGCCGTTCATCAGCGCATCGCCATCGAGGGCGAGCTGAGCATCTACACCGCAGCCGAATGGAAAAAACGCCTGGACGACCTGATCGGCGAGGGCGGCGACCTGGACCTCGATCTGAGCGCCGTGCAGGAACTGGATACGGCCGGATTGCAACTGTTGATCATGGCCAAGAAAGCCGTCTCTGCCCGCAGTGGACAATTGCGCCTGAGCAATCACAGCCATGCGGTGCTGGAAGTGTTCGCGCTGTGCGGCATGGCTGCGTTCTTCGGCGACGCAATCGCGTCGCAACCGAACTGTCTGTGAGAGGGCTGCGACCATGAACCTGGATGATGCCCAACAGACGTTCATCATTGAAAGCCTCGAACTGCTGCAACAGATGGAAGACGCTCTGTTGTACGTCGAGAATGCCCCGGACGACCCCGATACGATCAATGCGATTTTTCGCGCTGCGCACACCATCAAGGGCTCGGCCGGCCTGTTCGGCCTGGACGACATCGTGGCCTTCACCCATGTCGCCGAAAGTGTGCTGGACCGCGTTCGCGACAGGCAGTTGCATTTCGATAAGGTGTTGATCGCGCTGTTCCTGCAGGTCTGCGATCACATTGGCGTGCTGGTGAAACTGGTGGCCGATAACAACCGGCCGGCGGCGCCATCCGTGCAGGGCGATGGTGCCCGTCTGCTCGGCGAATTGCGAGAGCTGTTGGGCGAGGCTGCGGTACCGGAAGACAGCGTCATGGCACAGCAGGGCGCTGCGCTCCCGGCACATGAGCCTGGCGATGAAGACCGTGACGACACCGTGGAAAGCGATCACTGGCACATCTCCCTGCGTTTCGGCCGCGACCTGCTGCGCAACGGTATGGACCCGCTGTCGTTCATACGTTACCTGGCGACGCTGGGGCGCATCTGCAACATCGCGACCCTCACCGACAACCTCCCGGACGCGCTGGAGATGGATCCGGAAAGCTGTTACCTGGGCTTCGAGATCGGCCTGCACAGCGATGCCGACCAGGCCACCATCGAGGGCGCTTTCGAGTTCATCCGCGAAGACTGCCAGGTGCATATCCTGCCGCCGCGCAACAATACCCAGGAATACCGGCAACTGATTCAAGCGCTGCCGGAAGAGAATCTGCGCCTGGGCGAGATTCTGCTCATCCGCTGCGGCACGCTCTCGGTCACCGAGCCGGACGATGCAGCGCCTGAGCAGGCTCCCGATCCGGTGCCGGTTGCCGCGCAGCCTATGCCCGCCATGATCGCTGAGGCTCCCTCGAAGGCCCAGCCGTCGGCCAAGGACAACGGCAAGAAGGAAAACAATCTGATCCGCGTCGATGCCGGCAAGCTCGATCAGTTGATCAACCTGGTGGGTGAATTGATCATCGCCGGCGCCAGTGCCAACCTCGCGGCCCGTAATGCAGGCGCCAGCGAGCTGGTGGAAGCCACCGCGGTGCTCGCGCGTCTGGTGGAAGAAGTCCGCGACTCGGCATTGACCCTGCGCATGGTGCAGATCGGTTCCACCTTCAACCGTTTCCAGCGTGTGGTGCGCGACGTTTCCAAAGAGCTGGGCAAGGACATTCGCCTGGACATCAGTGGCGGCGAAACCGAGCTGGACAAGACCGTGGTGGAGCGCATCGGCGATCCACTCACGCATCTGGTGCGCAACGCCATGGACCATGGCATCGAGCCCGCCGACGTCCGTGTGGCCCAAGGCAAACCGGCCCAGGGCACCCTGAGCCTGAACGCTTATCACGACGCCGGCAGTATCGTGATTGAAGTCGCCGATGATGGCGGTGGCCTGAACAAGGCCAGGATCCTTGGCAAGGCTATCGAGCGTGGCCTGGTCAGCGAGGGCCAACACCTGGCGGACAAGGACATCTTCAACCTGATCTTCGAGCCTGGCTTCTCCACTGCGCAGCAGATCAGCAACCTTTCCGGTCGCGGCGTCGGCATGGACGTGGTCAAGCGCAACATCACCGCCCTGCGCGGTAGCGTCGAGCTGGACAGCGTCGAGGGGCAGGGCACCACGTTGCGCATCCGCCTGCCGCTGACCCTGGCGATCATCGACGGTTTCATGGTCAGCGTCGACGGCGCCAGCTACGTGATCCCCCAGGACATGGTGGTGGAGTGCATCGAGCTGCCGGCCGACGACGGGCTCGACTACCTCAATCTGCGCGGCGAGGTGCTGCCATTCATCCGCCTGCGGGAGTTGTTCGCTATCGAAGGCATGCCACCGCGCAGGGAGAACGTGGTGGTGGTGCAGTTCGGCGGGCAGCGCGCCGGGCTGGTGGTGGATCGCCTGCTGGGTGAGTTCCAGACCGTGATCAAGCCGCTGGGCAAGGTGTTCGGGCAGATCGGCGGGATTGGCGGCTTCACCATTCTTGGCAGCGGCGAAGTGGCGCTGATCCTGGATGTTTCAGGGTTGGTCAAGCAAGTCGTGGGCAGGCGACAGCGGGCCGTCTCTGACGGTTGGCGTTCGTGACGTGCGTTGCCGTAGATATCCCTCAGTTATCCAATAAAAAAGAGAACCCATGATGAGCACTTCTTCCAGTATGAGGGTCGGCACCAAGCTCGGTCTGGGCTACGCCGGCATGCTTTTGATGATGTTGATGCTGGCACTCAGCAGCATGAACGGTCTGTTCAACGTGCACATGATCGTGGACGACATCACCGGCAATGCCTACCCGAAGGTTCAGATCAGCAACGACATCAGCAGCGGTGTGGTCGACACCAGTACCACGCTGCGCGATCTGATCCTCAAGACCGATGAGCCAGCGATGAAACAGCTTCGCGATCAATTCCTGGCGACTCGCAAGGAACAGTCTGCACGGATGGACAGGCTGGAGAAGTTGCTTGACAACCGGCAGGAGCAGGATCTGTTCAATAGTATAAAAAGTGCTCGCGCGAGTTATAACCAGAACGTGGATCGCGTGGTGGAGCTGGCATCCGCCAACGTGAACGACCAGGCCAGCGAGGTGCTTTATGGTGACCTGGCGCGGGCACAGGCAGATTACGCCAAGCTGGTCAGCGACATGGTCGAGCTGCAGGAAGCGTCTTTCTCTGATAATGACAAGCAGGAGCAAGCCGAGTACGACCGCACGCGGCTGATTTCCTTCACCCTGCTTGGCGTGGCGCTGGTTATCGGTATCGGTCTGGCACTCTGGATTACCCGCAGTCTGGTCCGGCAGTTGGGCGGTGAGCCGCAATTCGCCGCCGACATCACCCGGCGTATTGCCGAGGGCGATCTCAGCGTAACGATTCCTCTGCGTAATAACGATACCGGTAGCCTGCTTGCGGCCATGAAAGGCATGGTCGACAAGCTCTCGCAGATCATCGGTGAGGTACGTGGCTCAGCCAATGCCTTGAGCAGCGCCTCGGAGGAGGTGTCCTCCACTGCGCAATCAATGAGCCAGGCTTCCAGCGAACAAGCCGCCAGCGTCGAAGAAACCTCCGCGTCGGTGGAGCAGATGTCCGCCTCCATCGAACAGAACACCGAGAACGCCAGGGTCACCGATGGCATGGCCGGCAACGCCACCAAGCAGGCCCGTGAGGGAGGCGAGGCGGTCAAGGACACGGTTGCCGCGATGAAGAGCATTGCCGAGAAGATCGGCATCATCGACGACATTGCCTACCAGACCAATCTGCTGGCGCTCAACGCCGCCATCGAAGCCGCTCGCGCCGGCGAGCATGGCAAGGGTTTTGCCGTGGTCGCAGCCGAAGTGCGCAAGCTGGCCGAACGCAGTCAGGTCGCCGCCCAGGAAATCGGTGAAGTCGCCAAGGGCTCGGTGGCACTGGCTGAGCGTGCCGGCAGCCTGCTCGACGAGATCGTGCCCGGCATCGCCAAGACCAGCGAACTGGTGCAGGAAATCGCCGCCGCTTCGCAAGAACAATCCAGCGGTGCGGGCCAGATCAACACGGCGATGAACCAACTCAACCAGATCACCCAGCAGAACGCCTCGGCTTCCGAGGAACTGGCCGCCACCGCCGAGGAAATGAGCGGGCAGGCCGAGCAACTGCAACAGCTGATGAGCTTTTTCACCCTCGCCGGCAATGGCGAAAACGAACGCAACCTGCGCAGCAGGCCCACCGCGATCGCACCTGCGCCGATGCCGGGCCGGGCGACCGCCAGCCTGCGCGAATCGGCCGTGCCGGCCGGTTTCGTACGTTTCCAGGATTGATGCGATGAACCAGGCGAGCAAGATGAAAAGCCCCGACAACGTGCCGGAGACCCGGCAATACCTGACCTTCACCCTGGCCGGCGAAACATTCGCCGTGGGCACCCTCAGCGTCAAGGAGATCATCGAATACGGCCAGCTCACCGGCGTGCCGATGATGCCGCCGAGCATCCGTGGGGTGATCAACCTGCGTGGGGCCGTGGTGCCGGTGATCGACCTGGGTGCACGCTTCGGCGGCCGGCAGACCGAGGTCGGTCGGCGCACCTGCATTGTCATCCTGGAAGTGGACCACGCCGACGAACAACAGGTGATCGGTGTGCTGGTGGACGCGGTGAACGAAGTGCTGGAAATCGCGCCGGCCGACATCGAGCCGCCGCCGGCCTTCGGTGCCCATATCCGTACCGACTTCATCCAGGGCATGGGCAAGGTTGGCGGACACTTTGTCATCCTCCTGGACATCGGCCGGGTGCTTTCGGTGGATGAACTCGCCGTGTTGGCCCAGGTTGCCGGGAGCCCGACCACCAACGAGTAAGGCGACACCCCGTTAGCAATGCGCTCCCTGTCACTTAGAAATGGAAAGACCATGTTCAAGAATATGCGTGTCGGCGTTCGCCTGACCCTTGGTTTCACCGCCGTGCTGACCCTTACCGCCATGCTCGCCTATATGGGCATCCAGAGCATGCAAGACATCAAGGGTGACCTCGACGAAGTCTCCAGCCTGCGCCTGAACCGCATCCTGCAGGTCGCCACGCTGCGTAACCAGATGAATATCGTCGCTCGCACCAGTCGCGACATCGTCCTGACCAGCGATGCGGAGCGCAACCGCAGGGAAGGCGAGCGTCTTCTGGCGGCCCGGAGCACGTTCGACAAAGTGCTCAACGACATGGAAAACGGCGTGTCCACGGACGAAGCCAAGCAGATCTCGGCTGAGATCCGTGCGCGTTTCCAGAGTGCTGTACCGCTGCTGGACAAGGCGTTGAAACTGGCCGCCGACAACCAGCATGAAGAGGCCGGCGATGTCCTGACCGGCGAGGTGACAGCAGCGCAGGATGCTCTGTTCAGGGCGCTCGACGCGATGATGGCCTACCAGCAACGTAAAACCGAAGAGGCCGTCGGACAGTCCGCACAAAACTATAGCCGCAGCGTCCAGATGATGCTCGCCTTGTTGGGGAGCGTCATCGTGTTGGGCGGGTTGATCGCCTTCATCATCACCCGCTCGATCACGCGCCCGCTGCACGATGTCATGACCGCTGCCAATCGCCTCGCCGAAGGCAATCTGAGCAAGGGCAGCAGCAGTGATCGTCGTGACGAGACCGGTTTGCTGGGCAATGCTATCCAGCGCGCCTGTACCGTATTGCAGACGCTGATGGCCGACATGAACCGCATGTCCGCCGAGCACGACAAGGGCGATATCGACGTACAGGTCGACACCTCCCAGTACCGCGGGGCCTACAAGGACATGGCCGAAGGCGTCAACACCATGGTGCGCGGCCACATCGCCGCCAAGCAGAAGGCCATGCAATGCGTCATGGAGCTGGGCAACGGCAACCTCGATGTGTTCCTGGAACAGTTGCCCGGCAAGAAGGCGTTCATCAACGAGGCCATCGAAACCACGCGCCAGCAGTTGAAGAACGCCGCGGCCGCCGCCGATGTCGCGACCAACCTCAAGACCACCCTGGACAACGCGTCGGTCAACGTGATGATGGCGGACAACGACGGCATCATCCGTTACATGAACCGTTCCACCGAAGCCCTGATGCGCTCGTCCGAAGCCAATATGCGCAAGGTGCTGCCGCAGTTCAGCGCGGACAAGATCATCGGCGCGAACTTCGACATCTTCCACAAGAACCCCAGTCATCAGCGCAATCTCTTGAGCAGTTTGCGCGGCACCCACGTCGCCCAGGTGCCGGTCGGCGACATGGTCTTCAGGCTCAGTGCCAGTCCGATCTACAACCCCGATGGTGCTCGTCTGGGCACGGTGTTGGAGTGGATCGACCGCACGGCGGAAGTGAACGCCGAGCAGGAGATCGTCAACGTGGTCGCGGCCGCCGCCGCAGGGGATTTCTCCGGGCGTGTGGCGAGTGAAGACAAGACCGGCTTCTACAAACTGGTGGCCGAAGGCATGAACCAGATTGTCAGTACCGCCGACAACGCGCTCAAGGATGTGCTGCGTGTCCTCAACGGCCTGGAACAGGGTGATCTGACCCAGGGGATCGACAAGCAGTACCAGGGCACGTTCGAAGCCCTCAAGAGCGCGGTCAATAACACCATCACCACGCTGTCGAGCATCATTGGTGAAGTCAACAGCACCACCGGGCATATCGCGTCGGCCAGCGAGGAGGTCAGTTCCACCGCGTTGTCCATGAGCCAGGCTGCCAGCGAGCAAGCCGTCAGCGTTGAAGAAACCTCCGCGTCGGTGGAGCAGATGTCCGCCTCCATCGAGCAGAACAGCGAGAACGCCCGGGTTACCGACGGCATGGCCGGCAATGCCGCCCGGCAAGCGGTCGAGGGCGGTGAGGCTGTCAAGGACACGGTCCGGGCGATGAAGAGCATCGCCGAGAAAATCGGCATCATCGATGACATCGCCTACCAGACCAACCTGCTGGCCCTCAACGCCGCCATCGAAGCTGCCCGCGCCGGCGAGCATGGCAAAGGCTTTGCCGTGGTCGCCGCTGAAGTGCGCAAGCTGGCCGAGCGCAGCCAGGTCGCCGCCCAGGAAATCGGTGAAGTGGCCAAGGGTTCGGTGGCATTGGCCGAACGCGCCGGCAGCCTGCTCGACGAGATCGTGCCTGGCATCGCCAAGACCAGCGACCTGGTACAGGAAATCTCCGCCGCCTCCGAGGAGCAGTCCACGGGGGTCAACCAGATCAACACGGCGATGAACCAGCTCAACCAGATCACCCAGCAGAACGCCTCGGCCTCCGAGGAACTGGCCGCCACCGCCGAGCAGATGCGCGGCCAGGCCGAGCAACTGCAGCAGCGGATGAGTTTTTTCAGCCTGGACCATCAGGATGAAAGTGAGCGTGGGGTCTCGCCAATGGCCTTGAACAAACCTTCCGCGGTTGCGGCCCAGCCTGCGCTCAGCCGGGTGGCCGGGACCCGAGGCTCGGCCTTGCCGGCCGGTTTCGTGCGCTTTCAGGAATGACCAAGGTGAGTATGTGTAATGAAGCGTTTTAAGGGGGGCGTCATGCTTGGCGGTAGTGTCGCCATGCTGTCGCTGCTGGTGGTGCTGTTTGCGCTGATCAGTGAACTGGGGTTGTCGTTCTGGCTGTTGCTGGCGGTTGCCCCCGGTTTGGTGATGTTGGTGAGCATCGTGATCCACTACCGGCGCCACCCGTCTTGCGAAGTCAACCCTGGTCCACCCGGCGAGCCTCTTTGCGAACCTGCTCCCGATAGTCTTGAGCGGTTCCAGCGCAGTACGATGGAGCAGCTTGCCGATATTTCCGCCGTTCTGGGCAGCCAACGGGTGACGCCCATGAAGGCGGGGCCGGTGGCGGCGCAATGGGTGGTCGCCAATGAGGCTGAGGCGCCGGCCAGCCCTCGGATATCCAACCCTGCCATTGCAACGCAACCTGATACGAACCCGGCGCAGGCGTTCGCCGATCTGGCGGACAAGATGCAGTACCTGGCGAATCTGACCACGCATATGCTGGAAAGAAGCCAGACCCTCAACCGCACTGTCGTCGAGCCGCGAGTGACCGTAAAGAACAGCACACTGGACAGCCAGTACCTTTCCTTCACACTCGACGGCATGGCCTTCGCGGTGAGCATGTTGCATGTACACGCCCTCATGGAGGCCACTCAACTCATTCCCAAGCCTGACCGGCCAGCGCAATCTCGCAGGGCGGTGAGGCTGGGCAGTTCATTGGTGCCGATCATTGACCTGGGCGTGCACTTCGCCGGGAAGCCCGTCAATATCGGGGCGAGCACCAGCATTATCGTGGTCGAAGTGCCGGTGGGCGATCGTTGGCAACGGGTCGGCCTGGTGGCCGACATGGCTGGAAGAATCCTCAATATTCCCTGGGGGCAGATCGAAGCACCTGTAATGTCGGGCGACGGGGTGGGCGACGAGCTCGTCCTTGGCATCGCCACGGTCAACAATCACAGAGTGACGCTGCTGGACATCGAGCGAGCCTTGCTGGTGAGTGAGTCCGGCGTGCTGCGCACATTGCCTCGGCCAGCAGAACAGCAAGAGTTGCCAACATGAGCCTGCGCCTGCGTCTTTTCCTGCTGGCCAGTGTGAGCAGCCTGCTCTTGCTGGTTCTCGGTGCCGTCGCCCTGTATCAGATGCAGAGCCTCAAGAACACCTTGGTCGACAGCCTCGACGCTTTCGATCAACAAACCCATATGTTGATCGACATCGAAACGGCCCACAGTCATTTCAAGACGCAGGTCCAGGAGTGGAAGAACATTCTTCTGCGTGGCCAGGACCTCCAGGGCTTCGAAAAATACCAGAGCCGTTTCGCAGAGGAAGAGGGCCGGGTACAGGCGCTGCTTGGCAAGGTGCGGGAGCAGTTGCAAGCGCAGCAGCTCGACGGCAGTGAAGTGGCAAAGTTGATCGATCACCACGCCGAACTGGGGCGACGTTATCGTTTGGCGCTGGACAGCTTCGACCCGCAAGCGGTGAATCCGGGCCAACTTGTCGACCGTCAGGTCCAGGGCATCGACCGTTCCACCAGCGACGGATTCCAGGCGCTCGTCGCGCAGGTCGAGGCGCGGGTGCAACAACAGGCGGCACGGGAAACTGTCCTTGCCGAGGCGCACTTTACCCATATGCGCAACTTTTCCATGGCGCTGATACTGGCCGGCCTGATCAGTGTCCTGATCCTGGCTGTCGGGGTAATCCGCCGCCTTGGCAAAGGCCTGCGGGCGGCCATGGGCAGTGCCCGGCATCTGGCCGAGGGCAAACTGGACTTTGAGGTGCAATACACGGCCAACGATGAGTTGGGCGAGTTGTTGAGGTCCATGCAGGATACCGGCGGACAGCTCAATCGCATCATTGGCGAGGTGCGTGATGCCGCGCATGCCCTGGCCGGTGCTTCGGAGGAAGTGTCGGCTACCGCGCAATCGCTCAGCCAGACCGCCAGCGAGCAAGCCGTCAGCGTCGAAGAGACCTCCACCTCGGTGGAGCAGATGTCCACCTCCATCGAACAGAACACCGGCAATGCCAGGATCACCGAAGGCATGGCCGGCAATGCCGCCCGGCAAGCCATCGAGGGCGGCGAGGCGGTCAAGGACACTGTCCGGGCGATGAAAAGCATCGCCGAGCGGATCGGCATCATTGATGACATCGCCTACCAGACCAACCTGTTGGCCCTCAACGCCGCCATCGAAGCCGCCCGCGCCGGCGAGCATGGTAAGGGCTTTGCCGTGGTCGCCGCCGAAGTGCGCAAGCTGGCCGAGCGCAGCCAGGTCGCGGCCCAGGAAATCGGTGAAGTCGCCAAGGGCTCGGTGGCGCTGGCTGAACGCGCCGGCAGCCTGCTCGAAGGGATCGTGCCCGGTATCGCCAGGACCAACGAGCTGGTGCAGGAAATCGCCGCCGCTTCCCAGGAGCAATCCAGCGGCGCGGGCCAGATCAACATAGCGGTGAACCAGCTCAACCAGATCACCCAGCAGAACGCCTCGGCCTCCGAGGAACTGGCCGCCACCGCTGAGGAAATGAGCGGTCAGGCCGAGCAACTGCAACAACTGATGAGCTTCTTCACCCTGAGCGATGCCTCGGCTCCAAGCCTTGCGAATTCCTTCAAAACGCGCCGAGAGGCCACCTATGCACGTACTTGATCGATTGTCTTTACCCGGCAAGTTTTCAATGCTGGCGTTGCTGTGCCTGGCGCTGATCGCTGCGCCGACTTCGTTGTATGTGCTGGGCGCCTTGAGTCAGAGCCGTCAGGCAGTGCAGGAAGCTCGCGGCATGCAGCCGGTGCAGGAATTGTTGCATCTGGTGCAACTGACCCAGCAGCATAGCGGCCTTGCGTCCGCTGTGCTGGGTGGTAACCGTGGACTGCTTGACACCAGGCAGAAGAAACAGGCCGAGGTGGAGCGCGCCTTCGAGCAAACCGAACGGGTGTTGAATCAATCCCAGGTTCCCTCCAACCTCGTGGATGCGTTTGGACAGGTGCGCCGGCAATGGGGCGAACTGGCCAGGCAGGTCTCGGGCGCGACCATCGACGGTTCGCAAAGCCTGGCGGCCCATGCCCGGTTGATCGCGGCCGCTCTGCAAGTCGAGGATGGGCTGCTCGATCATTTCGAGTTGTCGCTGGACCCGATCTTCGAAACCTATTACCTGATGAGCGGCACGATGGTTGACCTGCCGCAGACCGGCGAGTTGCTTGGACAGTTGAGTGCCACCGGCGCCCTGTATCTGGCGCAAGGGCAGATCCAGCCGGAGCAGCGTGCGAAGCTGAGCAGCCTGACGACCCAGGTCCTGGACAGCTTTGACCAGTTGAACCGCGCGTTCACCAAGGCCAACGCCGCCAGCCCTGAGTTCAATGCGCTCTTGAGCACGCCCCTGGCAACACTGCGCCCCCAGGTCGAGCAAGCGTTGAAGCTGACCGACACCCAATTGATTTCGGCCAGCGAACCCGGTTATCCGGTGGCCGACTACATCGCGACCTATGCCAGGACGGTCGACGCGTTGTATGCCTTCAACCGGCCGGCGTTGGCCGCGCTCGCCGCTGCGCTCGAGGCACGCCGTGACGGTGCCTGGCACGACATCCTGTTGATGTGCGCCGGCCTGTTGGTGATGTTGCTGGTCGGTGCGGTGCTGGCAACCTCGATGGTGCTGCGGCTGCTCAAGCAGATGAGCGTGGCCTTGCAGGCCGCCGAACGTATCACGGCGGGCGATCTGAGCCATCCGGTCGATGCGCTCGGTATGGACGAGCCGGCGCGCTTGCTGCAAGCCTTGCAGCATATGCAGGAAGGATTGCGCGAGACCGTCAAGCGCATCGTGAACTCCGCCAGGCGCCTGGCGTCGACCGCCGCAGAGTTGAGCACCGTGACCCAGGACGCCAGCCATGGCCTGACGCGACAGAGCGGTGAGCTGGACCAGGCTGCCACCGCCGTCACCGAGCTGACCAGCGCCATCGAGGACGTCGCACGCAATGCCGTCTCGGCTTCCCAGGTGTCCGAATCTGCCGACCAGTGCTCCCACCAGGGCCAGGAGAGTGTCGGACGTACCGTCGGTGCCATCGAGTCCCTGGCCGGTGATATCGAGCACACCACCGATGCCTTGCAGCATCTGGCGCGGGAGATCGGCGGCATCACTTCCGTGCTGGATGTCATTCGCGGCATCGCCGAACAGACCAACATGCTGGCCTTGAACGCCGCGATCGAAGCGGCGAGGGCGGGGGAAAGCGGGCGCGGTTTTGCCGTGGTGGCAGACGAAGTCCGGGCACTGGCGCAGCGGACCCAGGAGTCAACCCGGCAGATCGAGAGCATCATCGGCTCGGTCAAGACCGGCAGCGAGCAAGCCCTCGGCGCCATGCAGAACAGCAACGGCAAGACCCGCGACACCCTCGAAGTCGCGCGCGAGGCGGGCGCCGCCCTGGGCGCCATTGGCGCGGCCATCGTGCAGATCAATGAACGCAGCCAGAGCATTGCCAGCTCCACCCAGGAGCAGTCCCATGTGGCCCGCGAGGTCGACAGCAATCTGCTCAACATCCGCGACGTTTCCACCCAGGCGGCCAGTGCGGCGAACCAGACCCACGCGTCGAGTCGCGAGCTGGCGGGCCTGGCCGACGAGCTGGATGCCATGGTCAAGCACTTCATTGTCTGAGGGTCTCATGAGTCGACCGCGAGGAATCCGTCGGGATGAATAACCTGGTGCTCTCCGATAAGGAGTTCGCGCAATTTCGCGACTTGATCTTCGAGATCGCCGGTATCCGCATGTCCGACGCCAAGAAGCCGCTGGTCAGCGGCCGCCTGGCTAAACGCATCCGCCAGCAGGGGTTGTTCAGCTACGGTGACTATTTTCGCCTGCTGCTGAGCGAGCGCACGGAATTGCAGGTGGCGGTGGATCTGCTGACCACCAACGAAACCTATTTTTTCCGCGAACCCAAGCATTTCGATTTCCTGCGTGAGCGGATCCTGCCGGAACTGGCCAGTCGCTCCACGTTGCGCATCTGGAGCGGTGCCTGCTCCAGCGGCGAGGAACCCTACAGCATCGCCATGACCCTGGCCGACGTGCTGGGCAACCGTCCCTGGGAAGTGCTCGCCTCGGACCTCAGCCTGCGGGTGCTGGAAAAGGCCCGAGGCGGGCTGTACCGCATGGTCGATGCCGAGGATATCCCGCGACCGCTGCTGGCCCGGTATTGCCTCAAGGGGGTCGGCGAGAACGCCGGCAGCCTGCTGATCGAGCCGGCCCTGCGTAACCGCATGACCTTTCGCCAGGTCAATCTGAATGCGACATTGCCCGACCTGGGCCAGTTCGAGGTGATTTTCCTGCGTAACGTGATGATCTATTTCGACCTTGAGACCAAGCGTCAAGTGATGCAGCGTCTGCTTCCACTGCTGAGGCCGGGCGGCTATTTCATTGTCAGCCATTCCGAGAGCCTGAACGGCGTCTGCGACGGGTTGAAGGTCGTTTCTCCATCCATTTACCGGAAGCCTCATGGGTAGACTCGAGAGCATCGTCGAGATTTTTCTGCAACCGGGAGAACTGTATTTCGGTGATCGTCATACGCGTATCCACACTTTGCTGGGCTCCTGTGTGTCCCTGGTCTGCTGGCATCCCGAGCGGCGGGTCGGTGGCATGTGTCACTTCATGCTGCCGACCCGACCTCTTTCCTCGGCAAGCAGGTTGGACGGGCGTTATGGTGACGAGGCCATCGAGCTGATGTTGCGCCAGTCCCGCCGTCATGGCGTCGCACCCATGGAGTTGCGCATCCACCTGTTCGGTGGCGGCGACATGTTCCCGGGGATGGACAGGGAAAAACACAGTCAGGTGGGCCGGAAAAACGTTGAAGCTGCCCGCCAATTGTTGCAGGCCCACGGTCTGACCAGCAGTGGCGATCATGTTGCGGGGGTTGGGCACCGCAGCCTGATCTTCGATCTGTGGAGCGGGCAGATTGCGCTCAGGCATATTTCACCTACGCTGGACATACGCCAGGGTAGACGCGCATGAAGCCCATCAAGGTAATGATCGTCGATGATTCCGCAGTCGTGCGTCAGGTACTCTCCGCCATGCTCGCCGAACACCCGCAGATCGAGGTGATCGGTGTGGCTGCCGATCCGCTGTTCGCGTTGGAGAAAATGCAGCGCCAGTGGCCTGATGTATTGGTATTGGATGTGGAAATGCCGCGCATGGATGGCATCACGTTCCTGAAAAAACTGATGGCCGAACGCCCGACTCCCGTGGTGATCTGCTCGACCCTCACCGAAGCCGGTGCCCAGACCACCTTGCAGGCATTGGCGCAGGGTGCGGTGGGCATCGTCTGCAAACCCCGCTTGGGGCTCAAGCAGTTTCTCCACGACGCCGCCGATGAACTGGTCCGGGCCATCCAGAGCGCGGCACGGGCCAACCTGCGGCGCCTTGCGCCCCAGGCTGCGGTCAAGACGCCCGCTGAGGCCGCATTGCCGGCTGTCGGTCACGCCATGACGCAGACCACCGAGACACTGGTCGCCATCGGCACTTCCACCGGCGGTACCCAGGCCCTGGAGGCCATACTCACGCGCCTGCCACGGGTATGTCCGGGCCTGGTCATCGTCCAGCACATGCCGGAGCGCTTTACCGCGGCGTTTGCCGAACGCCTCAATCAACTGTGCCAGATCGAAGTGCTCGAAGCGCGCCACGGCGACCGGGTCATGCCGGGGCGGGCGCTGATCGCGCCGGGCGGGCGGCACATGCAACTTACCCGCAGCGGCGCCCAGTATCAGGTGGAAGTGCGCGACGGCCCGCTGGTCAGCCGGCATCGTCCCTCGGTCGACGTGCTGTTCCGCTCCACGGCCCGCGTGGCCGGCGGCAATGCCCTGGGCATCATCATGACCGGCATGGGCGACGACGGTGCCCGTGGCCTGAAGGACATGCGCGACGCCGGCGCCCGCACGGTGGCCCAGGACGAAGACAGTTGTGTGGTCTTTGGCATGCCGAAAGAGGCGATCAAGCTTGGCGCGGCGGAACGGATCCTGACGCTCAATGATATTCCCGCAGCGATCCTGTCCGGTGTGGCCGGCTGGCGCTGAAGACAACCTTGTACCCCACCCGATCCGGAAAGCGTGTATCAAGTGCGACAACTGTCCTGTGAAACAAACCGAGGTAGCGAACATGACTGACCAGCTGCCCTTGAACCGCCCGCTCGACGACAGTGCTCCCGACGGGCAAGCGGATACCGATGCAGAGCCGTTGCTCAACGACCAGTCGGCATTTCGGACCCTGGCCGAGAATACGCCGGATACGATTGCCCGCTATGACCGCCAATGCCTGCGCATCTATGCCAATCCGGCCTTCGCCCGCATCGCCGGCGTCTCCGTCTCGGCCCTGCTCGGCAAGAAGCCCAGCCACCTCAGCAATTCCCCCCAGGTGCTGGCTTACGAGGCGGTGTTGATGAAAGTGCTGCACAGTGGCCAGCCTGACGATTACGAGTTGGCCTGGCCGGATGCCGACGGTCGCCTGGTTACCAGCCATATCCGCATCGTTCCCGAACGGACGGCCAATGGTGAGGTGGTCAGCGTGCTGGCGGTGGGGCGCGATATCACACCCTTGCGGCGTACCGAGCAGGAGCTGCGGATCAGGGAGCAGGAGTTCCGCACCCTGGTGGAAAATTCGCCGGACGTCATTGTGCGCTATGACCGGGACGGCCGGCGGGTCTACATCAACCCTGCCTATGAGCGCTTGTATGGCATTGCCGCCGAAAAGGTCCTTGGCACCCTCAGTACCCACGGCAGTCCGCTGCCGGACGGTGTTTCGACGCGTTATCACGAGGGCATCCTGAATATCTTGCGCGGTGCCCGGCCCGAGGCGGTGGAGGCCACCTGGACCAAGGCCAATGGCGAACAGATCGTCCAGCATGTCCAGGCCGTGCCGGAGTTCGACCAGCATGGCCAGGTCACCAGCGTGCTGACCATCGCCCGCGACATCTCCGCGCTCAAGGACACCGAGCAACGCCTGGAGCAGGCCGAGGCCATGGCGCGCCTGGGGCATTGGCAACTGGACCACCAGCGTGGCACCTTGCGGCTGTCGGCTGAGCTGTGTCGCATGCTCGATCGGGCACGGGGCTGGGCACCGTGCCCGAAGGATATCCTCGCGCTGATTGTGCAGGAAGATCGTGGACGGGTACTCAGGAGCATCCGCCAGGCTGTCTCCCAGCGCAGCACGTCCCTGGCGCTGGAATATTGCGTCATGGTCGGCGAAGAACGCCTGCACCTGCATTCACGGCTGAGCGTGGAGTACGCCGCCGACGGCACGCCGCTGCAAATGCTCGGCACCGCCCAGGATGTCAGCGAACTGAAGGCCTACCAGACGCGCCTGCACACCCTGGCGTTCTACGATGCGCTGACCGAGCTGCCCAACCGTGAGCTGTTCAAGGAGCGCCTGCAGCACGCGTTGATCCAGGCCGATCGCAGTGGTCGCCAGGTGGCGGTGGGGATTCTCGACCTCGATAACTTCAAGGTGATCAACGACACCCTCGGTCACGGCGCCGGTGACGAGTTGCTGCGGGAGGCCGCCATACGCTTGCGCGACTTTCTGCCCGGAACCGATACCGTTGCACGCCTGGGCGGGGACGAGTTCGCGCTGATCCTGCCCCAGCTCGTTCCCTCCCTCGACCTGGAAGACCTGGGCAGGAGAATCCTGCAGGCGGTGACTGGCATCTACCAGATTCAGGGCCGGGAGATCTTCGTCTCCGGCAGCCTCGGCATCGCCCGCCATCCGGTGGATGCCGATAACATTGTCGAGCTCCTGCGGTATGCCGATTCGGCCATGTACTACGTCAAGGCGCGCGGACGCAACAACGTTCAGCTCTACTCGGCGCGGCTGACCCAGCAGACCACTGAGCGTCTGGCGATGGCGGCGAGCCTGCGCCATGCGCAGCAGAATGGCGAACTGGCGCTGCACTATCAGCCGCAGATCGACCTCGCCAGCGGACGCCTGATCGGCGCCGAAGCGCTGTTGCGCTGGAGCCATCCGCAGCATGGGCAGGTTCCGCCGGACACATTCATCCCCATTGCCGAGGAAACCGGGTTGATTGTCGGTATCGGAGAATGGGTCCTGGAAAATGCCTGTCGCCGCGCCGTGGCCTGGAACCGTGATGGTCGCAGCCCGCCGCTGAAAATGGCCGTCAACCTGTCGCCACGGCAGTTCCAGATGAACGATTTGCTGGCCTCGATCCGCCGGATCCTGGCAGATACCGGCTGCGAGCCGGGCTGGTTGGAGCTGGAGATTACCGAAGGCCTGCTGCTGGACAACAACATCCTCGTCCAGGAAACCCTCGAACAGCTCGATGCCATGGGCATTTCCATTGCCATTGACGATTTCGGCACCGGCTATTCGGCGCTCAGCTACCTGAGTCGCTTGCCCATCGGAACACTGAAGATCGATCGCTCCTTCATCCACGACATCGAACACAACCGCGACAGCGCCGAACTGGTCAAGGCAATCATCTCCATGGCCCACAGCTTGCGCCTCGCGCTGGTCGCCGAAGGCGTCGAGGAGACTTCCCAGCAAGCGTTCCTGCAGTCCTACGGCTGTCACAGCGCACAGGGTTGGTTGTACGGCAAACCCATGCCGCAGGAGGATTTCGGCAACTTGCTGATGCTTGCAGCCGATGAACCCCGGGCGGTGCAGGCGCCCGATGCGAATCAATGATCCACCGCTATCGCGAGCAGACTCGCACCCACCGGGGATCTGGGGTGAACGCTAGATCTGTGAACGCCCGAAAAAACTGTGGGAGCGAGCTTGCTCGCGATGGCGTCGGCACAGTCACCATCTGAGCCAGCTGACCCACCGCTATCGCGAGCAGGCTCGCTTGTATGGTAGGACTTGAAGGGAGGAGGAGGGACAAGGTTCGCTTCTGACTGTTCGCAGCAGTACAGACCGTGGGAGATTTTACCCCTCCTCCTTTCACCCAAGCGCCGATAAAGAATGCATCTGGCCTAGACCGACGATAGGAACAAGCCTGCGCCTCTGGGTGAACCCTTCAAGTGTTCAAACCTTAGCCCGGAGAGTTTTCAATGGCAATGCCGGTTCCCCTCGTCAAGCCGATTGTAGGTGTGGATGTCGCCAAGGATGAGTTGGTGATGTATCACGCCGAAACCGATCAGCTTGAGATAGTCCCCAATAACAAAACTGCGATTAAGAAGTGGCTCAAGGCCTTGTCCATGCAGGTGGATATTGCCATCGAAGCCACCAATATCTATCACCTGGAGTTCGCCGATCTGGCTCACAAGGCCGGCTGCGTGATCTACATGGTCGGTGGCTATGAGCTCAGTCACTACCGCAAAGGCGTGAACGTGCGCGCCAAAACCGATGCACTGGATGCTCGCCTGTTGGCCCGTTACCTGAAGAACGAAGGCCAGGAACTGCATCCCTGGAACCCGCCATCGCCCTTGTATCGCCGGCTCGTAAGCCTTTTCCGACGCCGTGCGGCTGTGGTCCAGGCCCGTGTCAGTCTGAGCCAAAGCTGGGCGAACGAGCCGTTACTCAAAGCCGCGTTCAAACGCCAGATAGGCGCGATGCAACGGCTGGAAACCCTGGTCGAAAAAAAGATCCAGGATGAGCTGAAGGACGCAGGCTTGCTAGGTCAGCTCAAGCGCTGCATGAAAGTTGAAGGCATTGGCCTGTTGACCGGCGCCCGGTTGCTCACCTCGTTTCAGCGGGGGGATTTCAAAAATGCCGATGCCTTCATCGCTTTTCTGGGGCTGGACCTGCGCATATCGCAATCAGGGCGAAAACAGGGTCGCCGCTGCTTGACCAAACGAGGTGATCCAGAAGCTCGCCGACTGCTGCACAACGCAGCGATGTCGGCAAGGCGCACGGAGCGATGGAAGGGGTTCTATGAGGCGTTGCTGGCACGGGGACTAAGTACAACTCAGGCCATGGTGGCGCTGTCGCGCAAGCTTGCCCGCGTAGTATTCGCTCTGCTGCAGAATCAGAGCGAATACCAGCCAGAAAGGCATTTGAAGGCTAGTCATGCACCATAGAATCTCCCACCGGGGATTCGAGGTGAACGCTAGATCTGTGAACGCCCGAAAAAACTGTGGGAGCGAGCCTGCTCGCGATGGCGTCGGCACAGTCAACATCCCTGCAAGCTGACCCACCGCTATCGCGAGCAGGCTCGCTCCCACCGGGGATTCGAGGTGAACGCTAGATCTGTGAACGCCCGAAAAAACTGTGGGAGCGAGCCTGCTCGCGATGGCGTCGGCACAGTCAACATCCCTGCAAGCTGACCCACCGCTATCGCGAGCAGGCTCGCTCCCACCGGGGATCTGAGGTGTACGCCGGATCTGTGAACGCCCGAAAAAAACTGTGGGAGCGAGCCTGCTCGCGATGGCGTCGGCACAGTCAACATCTGAGCCAGCTGACCCACCGCTATCACGAGCAAGCTCGCTCCCACAGGGAATCTGAGGTGTACGCCGGATCTGTGATCGCCCGAAAAAACTGTGGGAGCGAGCCTGCTCGCGATGGCGTCGGCACGGTCAACATCCCTGCAAGCTGACCCGCCGCTATCGCGAGCAGGCTCGCTCCCACCGGAGATCTGAGGTGAACGCTAGATCTGTGAACGCCCGAAAAAACTGTGGGAGCGAGCCTGCTCGCGATGGCGTCGGCACAGTCAACATCTGAGCCAGCTGACCCACCGCTATCGCGAGCAGGCTCGCTCCCACCGGGGATCTGAGGTTAACGCTAGATCTGTGAACGCCCGAAAAAAACTGTGGGAGCGAGCCTGCTCGCGATAGCGTCGGCACAGTCAACATCCCTGCAAGCTGACCCACCGCTATCGCGAGCAGGCTCGCTCCCACCGGAGATCCGAGGTGAACGCTAGATCTGTGAACGCCCGAAAAAACTGTGGGAGCGAGCCTGCTCGCGATGGCGTCGGCACAGTCAACATCTGAGCCAGCTGACCCACCGCTATCGCGAGCAAGCTCGCTCCCACCGGGGATCTGGGGTGTACGCCGGATCTGTGAACGCCCGAAAAAAACTGTGGGAGCGAGGTGAACGCTAGATCTGTGAACGCCCGAAAAACTGTGGGAGCGAGCTTGCTCGCGATGGCGTCTGCACAGTCAACATCCCTGCAAGCTGACCCACCGCTATCGCGAGCAGGCTCGCTCCCACAGGGGATCTGAGGTGTACGCCGGATTTGTGAACGCCCGAAAAAACTGTGGGAGCGAGCCTGCTCGCGATGGCGTCGGCAGAGTCAACATCCCTGCAAGCTAACCCACCGCTATCGCGAGCAGGCTCGCTCCCACAGGGGGGCTGAGGTGTGCTCCGGATTTTTGAACGCCCGAAAAACTGTGGGCCGGCGCCATCGGACCAGCGATTTAAATGAACCCAGTGTCATTCCCACCTGTCACTCGTTTGTCCAGGAACGACAACAGGGAGTCCACTGATGCGACCTTTGCATTTCACCAGCCTGTCCTTCGCCGTCGTGCTTTGCGCGGCCTGTTCCAGTCAACCGCCGGCAACATGGAGCTACGCCGATACCCAGGGACGGGCCAACTCGCCGCCTGACCAGGCCTACCCGGAGCTGTTCGAAGCGGTGCAGCGCGGTCAGGTGTTTACCGACCAGAAACACTTCGTCGACGCGCTGCCCAACCGCGACCCGGCGCAGATCCGTGCCGATTACCTGGCCCGCCGCGACAGCGCCGGCTTCGACCTCAAGGCCTTCGTGAAGGACAATTTCACCGAGTCCGGTCAAGCCGAAAGCCCGGCGCCGAAACCCGGCGCGCCGATCCGCGAGCACATCGACCATCTCTGGCCGGTGCTGAGCCGAACCTATCGGGAAGTGCCCCGGTACAGCAGCCTGCTGCCCTTGCCCCAGCCTTATGTAGTGCCGGGCGGGCGTTTTCGCGAGATGTATTACTGGGACTCCTATTTCACCATGCTCGGTCTCGAGCAAAGTGGCGACAAGGCCCAGGTGCGGCAGATGGTCGATAACTTCGCCTACATGATCGACACCTACGGCCACATTCCCAATGGCAACCGCACGTACTACCTGAGCCGCTCGCAGCCGCCGTTCTTTGCCTACATGGTGGAGTTGCAGGCGCACATCGAGGGTGACCAGGCCTACAGTCGATACCTGCCACAGTTGCAGAAGGAATACGCCTACTGGATGGCCGGCGCGCAGACCCTCAAGCCTGGCGCGGCCGCCCAGCACGTGGTCAAGCTGGCGGATGGCAGCGTGCTCAATCGCTACTGGGATGCCAGCCCGACGCCTCGGCAGGAGTCGTGGTTGCAGGACGTCAAGACCGCCGAGCAGACGCCGGACCGGCCGAAACAGGAGGTCTGGCGTGACCTGCGTGCCGGTGCCGAAAGCGGTTGGGACTTCAGCTCCCGCTGGCTGGGCGACAGCAAGGACCTGACGACAATACGTACCACCTCCATCGTGCCGGTGGACCTGAACAGCCTGATGTATCACCTGGAACGCACCATCGCCAAAGGCTGCGAGACCGTCCAGAACGTGCCCTGCGTCCAGACCTACGGCCAGCGCGCCGACCAGCGCCAGCGTGCCATCGAGCAACACTTATGGAAGGCCGATGGCGGTTATTACGTGGACTACGATTGGCTGCTGAAGCAGCAACGTCCCAACCTGACCGCCGCGACGCTGTTTCCGCTATACACCGGTCTGGCCTCAGCCGAGCGCGCAGATCGTACTGCCGATGCTGTACGCGCAGGCTTGTTGCGTCCGGGTGGCATCGCGACCACCCAGGTCAGCAACGGTCAGCAATGGGATGAGCCCAATGGCTGGGCGCCGCTGCAATGGGTGGCGGTGGAAGGTTTGAGCCGGTATCAGCAAACCGCGCTGGCGGAGCAGATCGGTACGCGCTTCCTGCAACAGGTGCAGAATCTCTATCGTGACGAAGACAAGCTGGTGGAGAAATACGACGTGTCCGGCGCGGGGCAGGGTGGCGGCGGGGGCGAATATGAGTTGCAGGATGGCTTCGGCTGGACCAACGGCGTCACGCTGAAGTTGCTGGAGAAATACGCCCCAGGCGCCGAATCCGGCGGTCATTGATGGCCTTGTTTGGGGACGTCAGGGTGACGGGGAAAGCCCCGTCACCCTTTGCTTTCAGCGAGTCGACAACGGCGGCGTACGCGGCGGTACCAAGCGTTTCGATCCGATGGACTCGAATGCCGAGGCCAGGCGCAGCAGCTTCGAGTCGTCATAGGCAGGACCGGCAAACGTCAACCCGACCGGCATGCCGATGTCCGCCATGACGCCCATCGGCACCGTGACGGTAGGCACGCCCAGGTGGCGGATGGCGAGGTTGCCGTTGGCGACCCAGACGCCGTTGCTCCAGGCGATGTCGGCAGAGGCCGGGTTGACGTCGGCGTCCGCCGGCCCGACGTCGGCGACGGTGGGGAAGATCACCGCGTCGAGTCCAAGCTGCTTCATCCAGTCTTCAAGGTCGATCTGACGGGTCTTTTCCAGCCCCCGCAGGCCGTCCGGCAAGGTCGGGATCTGGTTCCAGGGCGTGATACCGCGTTCGGCCATTTTCACGTATTCGTCCATGCCGGCGGCCAGGTCGTCCTCGCGGTTGGGCAGGGTGCCCGGGTCGTGAGGGAAGATCAGCGGGCCGTTCACGTCGGCCAGACGATTGAGTTTCGGATCACCGTTGGCCCGCAGGAAATCATCGAACGCCCAGGCCGACAGGTCCCACAGTTCGTGGTGGAGGAATTCCTTGGACACCAGGCCCCGGGTAAACACCGTCGGTGCGCCGGGACGGTCGCCCTCGCAGTTGGATACCAGCGGGAAATCCACCTCGACCACTTCGGCGCCACAGGCTTCGAGGGCTTTGCGGGCTTCCTCCCAGAGTGCGATCACCGACGGCCGGGTGATGATGCGTTGCCCGGTCGGACCGCCGATGCCGGGCGCTTCGGCCGTGCCGGCGTCGGGATCGGCGTTGATGTACATGCGCGGAACGCCGAAGCGGATACCTGCCAGTGCTGCAGAAGTGGCGGCGAGCGCCGGGTAGGAGGCGGGCCGCACGGTGTCGACGCTAGGAATGGGCACCCAGGGTTGCAGGCGCCACAGGTCACCGCGTGTGTCCGAGTCCTGGGCGACCACCACATCCAGTACTTCGAGCAGATCGGCCATGGTCCGGGCGTAAGGCACGACCACGTCCATCGTCGGCGTCAGCGGCCAGTTGCCGCGCACCGAGATCACGCCGCGCGAAGGCGTGTAGGCACACAAGCCATTGTTCGAGGCCGGGCCGCGTCCGCTCGACCAGGTTTCTTCGGCCAGGCCGAATGCCGCGAAACTGGCCGCCGTTGCAGTGCCGGCGCCGTTCGAGGAGCCCGATGCAAACGGTGCGGTGAGATAGTCGCCGTTGTACGGGCTCTCGGCACGGCCATACACGCCGCGCTGCATGCCGCCGTTGGCCATGGGCGGCATATTGGTCTTGCCCAGGCAGATCGCCCCGGCACCGCGCAGCCGCTCGATGGTGAATGCATCGCGGTAGGCAATCAGGTCCTTGAAGGCGGGACTGCCGGAGGCCGCGCTGAGGCCCTTCACCAGATAACTGTCCTTGGCGGTGTAGGGAATGCCATCGAGGGGACCCAGCGTCTTGCCCTGGGCCCGACGGGCATCGGACGCCTGTGCCTCCTGCAACGCCTCGGGGTTTCGCACCACGACTGCGTTGAGGGCGGTGGACGTGTCCGGCCCATCGTAGGCCTCGATCCGGGCGAGATAGGCCTGGACCAGCTCTACCGCTGTTGTCTGCCCGGATTCGAGCGCGGCGCGCAGTTGGGCAATGGAAACTTCAGTGATTTCAATCATGTTGTTATCGCTGCGGATGACGAGAGATGGAGGTTGGACACCCTGGGCCTCTCAAAATGGATTCTCATTCGATTGCCGCGCACTTTACTACGAGAGAGTGGCTGGAGGGTTCTCAAATCAACCACAGCACATTCGACATTGATGCAAGCTGGACCACCGCTATCGCGAGCAGGCTCGCTCCCACACTGGAGCTGCGGTGTATGCAGTATTTATGCACGACGCGGAACCCTGTGGGAGCGAGCCTGCTCGCGATGGCGGCGGCAACTGACCCACCGCTATTCCCAGTCCGCACCCGCGTGCAGCCAAGAGGGCTTCCCAATGCATACGGGAAAACATATATTCGGTTTTTCGCATATGGGTTCAGACAGCATGACGATCAAAGTGGGCATCAATGGTTTTGGCCGGATCGGTCGCCTGGCGCTGCGGGCCGCCTGGCATTGGCCGGCGTTCGAGTTTGTGCAGGTCAACGACCCGGCCGGTGACGCGGCCACCCATGCGCACCTGTTGAACTTCGATTCCGTGCACGGCCGCTGGAACCACCAGGCCGAGGCAGCCGGCGACGACATCCTTATCGAGGGCAAGCGGATCAAGGTGACGGGCAACAAGAACATTGCCGACACCGACTGGTCAGCCTGCGATCTGGTGATCGAAGCCAGCGGCAAGATGAAGACCGTCGCGGTGCTTCAGGCCTACCTCGACCAAGGCGTGAAGCGTGTCGTGGTCAGCGCCCCGGTGAAGGAGAAGGGCGCGCTGAACATCGTCATGGGCGTCAATCACCACCTGTTCAAACCCGCCGAGCATCCCATCGTCACCGCCGCGTCCTGCACCACCAACTGCTTGGCACCGGTGGTCAAGGTCATCCACGAAAAGCTCGGCATCCGCCACGGCTCGATCACCACCATCCATGACCTCACCAACACCCAGAGCCTCCTCGATCAACCCCACAAGGACCTACGCCGCGCCCGTGCCTCGGGCATGAGCCTGATCCCCACCAGCACCGGCTCGGCTACCGCCATCGCGGAGATCTTCCCCGAGCTGCGCGGGCGCCTGAACGGTCACGCCGTGCGCGTGCCCCTGGCCAATGCTTCGCTGACCGATTGCGTCTTCGAGGTCGAGCGAGCCACCACGGCCGAAGAAGTGAATCAACTGCTCAAGGACGCTTCCGAGAACGAATTGAAAGACATCCTCGGTTTCGAAGAGCGGCCCCTGGTATCCATCGACTACCGGACCGACCCGCGCTCATCCATCATCGATGCGCTGTCGACCCTGGTCATCAACGGCACCCAGGTCAAGCTCTATGCCTGGTACGACAATGAGTGGGGCTATGCCAACCGCACCGTCGAGCTGGCGCGGATGGTCGGTCTGGCCGGGCACCCATGAAAACCCTGGCGGCTCTCGCTCCAGAAGTGCGGCAATACCTGCTCGTCACCGGCAACTACTGGGCTTTCACCCTCACCGACGGCGCCTTGCGCATGTTGGTGGTGCTGCATTTTCACGCGTCGGGCTATAGCCCGCTGCAAATCGCTGCGCTGTTCCTGTTTTACGAACTCTTCGGCGTCATCACCAACCTGGTGGGCGGTTATCTTGGTGCCCGGTTGGGTTTGAACCGCACCATGAACATTGGTCTGGGCATGCAGGTGCTGGCATTGCTCATGTTGACGGTACCGGACGTGTGGCTGACCGTTCCCTGGGTGATGACCGCCCAGGCCCTGTCCGGGATCGCCAAGGACCTGAACAAGATGAGTGCCAAAAGCACCCTCAAGCTGCTGGTTCCCGACGGACAACAGGGCACGCTCTACCGGTGGGTGGCGATGCTCACCGGCTCGAAAAATGCCCTCAAGGGCGTGGGCTTTTTCCTCGGCGGCGCCTTGCTGGCTTCGATGGGGTTCAGCGGGGCGCTGCTGGCGATGGCCACTGCATTGGGACTGATCTGGATCGGCAGCCTGATCCTGCTGAAGCAGGACCTGGGCAAGGCGAAGGCCAAGCCCAGGTTTCGCGACCTGCTGTCCAAGAGCCGCGCGATCAATATCCTCTCGGCGGCGCGGATGTTCCTGTTCGGGGCTCGCGACGTCTGGTTCGTGGTGGCCTTGCCGGTCTACCTGAGCAGCGTCTTTGCCTGGGACTTCTGGAAGGTCGGCAGTTTCCTCGCCGCCTGGGTGATCGGCTACGGCCTCGTGCAGTCGTTCGCGCCTTACATCACCGGCAAGAAACGTGGGCATGTACCGGACGGTCGCGGCGCATTGCTCTGGGCGCTGGCACTGGCGGGCCTGCCTATGGCGATTGCGCTGGGCCTGGACAGCGGCCTGTCGCAACCGGCGGTGCTGCTCGGCGGGCTGGCAGTGTTTGGTGCGTTGTTCGCGGTGAATTCGTCCTTGCACAGCTACTTGATCGTGTCCTATGCCAAGGAGGACGGCGTGTCGCTGGACGTGGGGTTCTACTACATGTCCAACGCCATGGGCCGATTGATCGGCACGCTGCTGTCCGGCTGGGTGTATCAGGTTCATGGGTTGCAGGCCTGCCTATGGATCTCCAGCGGCTTTGTCCTGCTCGCCGCGCTGATTTCCATCGCATTGCCCCGTCACGCGGATCATTGAGATTTCAAGGGCGCCGGCGGTTTTCCAGAACAGAAAACACCGCCATGCCCGCCAGCATCGCCAACGTGAAGACAATGACCTGCCAGTGCCCGGTCAACAGTGTGGTCACGGCGGGGCCGGGGCAGATGCCCGCGATGCCCCAGCCGACGCCGAACACCAGGCTGCCGCCGATCAGGCGCCGGTCCAGTTCGCGCTTGACCGGTAACTGCATCGTGGCTCCCAGCAGCGAGCGCGATTGTCGGCTGGCCCAGGTCAGCGGACCGATGGCGACGCCAATCGCCCCGAGCATCACCAAGGCCAGGGACGGGTCCCAGGCGCCGCTCAAATCGAGGAAAGCCAACACCTTGGTCGGATTGGTCATGCCCGCCAGGAGCAAGCCGAGACCGAACAGCAGGCCAGCGATGAACGCAATCAACTTCAGCATGTTCAAGCTCCCAACCCATGGCGCAGGACAAACACGGTCACGAAGCCGCAGAACATGAAGCACACGGTGGCGACCATCGACCGCGGCGAGAGCCGTGAAATGCCGCACACCCCATGGCCACTGGTGCAGCCCGAGCCGTAGCGGGTGCCAATGCCTACCAACAGGCCTGCGACCACCAGCCCGACCCCGCCGGTCTGGAATTCGATCCGTGGCGCAAGGGCGAACAAACCCCACACCAGCGGCGCGACAAGCAGTCCCAGGAGAAACAGTACCTTCTCGCCCGCACCCTCGCGGCTGCGCTGCAAAAGGCCGCCAATCAGGCCGCTGACGCCGGCAATACGCCCATTGGCGACCACGAACAGGCTGGCAGCCAAGCCGATCAATGCGCCGCCTGCCAGGGATGACCAGGGTGTGAAGTTCAGCCAGTCGATGCTCATCAAGCTTCTCCGATCAGTGTTCCGGGCCGCTGTAGTGTACTTGCGATATTGCCCATGGCTGCAGTCGATGTTCTGTCACCGGCCGTTTACCAGAAACACCCCGTCCGTCGGTTTGAGCATCCATTTCGCGATGTCCACACCCAGTTTGCGAGTCAGTCCTTCCATCGCGCTGCATTCAGTGGTTTGCGCCGTGATGCCGGAGTGTGGGGTGTGCATCTGGCGCTGCGCTGTGAACTGCGCTGCCGGCAGCCCAGGCCGGTCAAGCACGGCACGAATGACCACGATGGTTGGGCCGCCGGCGCTGACGGTCACGATGTCGATGATCTCGATCTTCAGCGAAGGGGTGGCACCCATGCCGGCACCCGGCACGGAGAGCACGGATTTATGCCGCGCTTGCAGTTCCTCTTCCACCGCCTGGCGCAACGGGCCCGGCACGCCGCACGCATCATCGGACTCAGACAGCTGGATGCCCCGGTAACTCCCATACACGATCGGCGGCACCATCACGGTGTTGTGGGCAGCAGGCAAGGAAGGCGTTCGCTCACGCATTTGGGCATGTGACCCACAGGCAACCAGGAGGGCGCTTAGCGCTATCGCGATGCCTGTGCCGCGCGCGGATGTTCTTGTTTTCATGGTTTGACGAGGGGAGTCGTGGAGGCTGCGAGCATTGTCTGGCGTCACGCTGATATGAGCCTTACGTCAATGGGGCCAATGGGTGGAGGCCAGGTTTTTCGCCCGGCAACCGGGTGATGTGAGACGGGAGAAGCTACCACCCTACAAAACCATTTTGAAGCAACTGCTCGAAAGAGGCCGCCAGGACTTCACGCTCATCACGATCGGCTGCGTTTTTGAGTGCAGAACGGTTGTACCAAGTTAACCTGAACTCGTACGACGATTAGGGATCTAGACTCCATTGTAGCTGCATGCAAGATACCCCCACCTGACTTCAGAGTGCGTTGTTCGAGCCGGCACTGTCGACACGGGCATACGCATGGGGCGATGGACAGCAAGGGCAGGTTAGCCAGGTGGATCGAGGATCACTGATGTCAAACGTTGAAGAACTCCCCAGGGAAACACTGGTGCCGAGCGAGTACGAAAGCCTCGTCTCGATTGGTGCGAACGCGCTCGAGGCGATTCCCGGTGCGGTGTATCTGTGCGACCACGAAGGTTGGCTCGTCAGGTACAACAGTGAGGCGGCTGAGCTGTGGGGGCGCAGGCCGGAACTTGGGGTGAACGGGGATCGCTTCTGCGGTTCCCATCGCTTGTTCTTGACCGACGGTACGCCGTTGGCGTTCGAAGATTGCCCGACCGCCTCGGCGCTCAAGACGGGTGTTGTGACGCGCAACCAGGAAATCGTCATCCAGCGCCCGGACGGATCGCGATTCGTGGCGCTCATGAACATCCGGGCTTTGAAAGACCGGCGAGGGGTCATCCAAGGGGTGATCAATTGCTTCCAGGACGTCTCTGCCCAGCACGCCATGGCCGCGGAGCTTCGACGCAAGAGCGCCGACCTTGAGGACTTCTTCGAAAACAGCGCCGTGGGCCTGCATATCGTCAGTGGCGAGGGCATCATCCTGCGTGCCAACAAGGCCGAGCTGGCCCTGCTGGGTTATTCGGCAGAAGAATACATCGGCCGTCACATCACCGAGTTTCATGTCGATGAGCCGGTCATTGGCGACATTCTCAATAAACTGGGCAGTGGCGATTGCCTGGAGAACTACCCGGCGCGCTTGCGGGCCAGGGATGGCTCCATCAAGCATGTCACGATCACCTCGAATGGGCGGTTCGAGGACGGAAAACTCTTCAACACCCGATGTTTCACCCTTGACGTCACCCTCGCGCAGCGAATGGAAAACCAGGTTCGCGAGAGCGAACGGCATATGCGCAATGTGCTTGAAGCACTGCCCGCGGCGGTCTATACCACCGACGCGGAAGGCCGCATCACCTTCTACAACCGTGCGGCGGTCGAATTGTCCGGGCGCACCCCCGAGTTGGGCGACATGTGGTGCGTGACCTGGAAGCTGTTCAACACCGATGGAAGCCCGCTTCCCCACGACCAATGCCCCATGGCGGTGGCGTTGAAGGAGAACCGGGCGATTCGCGGTGCCGAGGCTATCGCCCAGCGCCCGGATGGCACCCGTGTGCCGTTCAACCCTTATCCCACGCCTCTCCATGATGCCGATGGCAACCTGGTGGGCGCGATCAACATGCTGGTGGACATTACCGAGCGCAAGCAGGCGGAAAACCGCCAGAAGACCTTGATCGACGAGCTCAATCACCGGGTCAAGAACACCCTGGCCACGGTGCAATCCCTGGCGGCCCAGACCGCACGCAATGCAGACGATGCCAAAGACGGCTACCGGCGGTTCGAAGCCCGGTTGCTGGCGCTGTCGCGGGCCCATGACCTGCTGACGAAACGGCATTGGGAAAATACCCCCCTGGACTCCCTGGCCAATGAAGTGCTGATGCCGGTCTTCGGGCTCGAGCCCGATCGCATCACGATCGAGGGCGCTTCCATCGACGTCGGCACCCGGGTGGCGCTCAACTTCACGATGACCCTTAACGAACTGGCAATCAACGCGCTCAAATACGGCTCGATGTCCGTCGAAACGGGCACGCTTTCGGTAACCTGGGACCTGCAGCCCCAGCCAGACGGCACGTTGCTGACCCTGGACTGGCGCGAACAGGGCGGACCACTGGTGGCCCGACCGGAGCGCGAAGGGCTGGGCTCGCGATTGATGAAGCGCTGCATCGAGCGCGACCTGGGAGGCAAGTTCGACCTGAGCTTCGCCCCGGAGGGGGTTTGCTGCCGTTTCTCGTTTCTGATCGGAGCCTAGGCATGGCTCCATTCGCTGGAGTCAGGGTGCTCGTCGTCGAGGACGAAGGCGCGATTGCCATGTTGATCGAGGAAATGCTGGAAGACTTCGGCTGTGAAGTCGTGGCCTCGGTTGCCCGGCTCGCAACGGCACAGGACCAGGCAAGCGCGGCGCTTATCGACCTGGCTATCCTGGACGTCAACCTGGCCGGCGAGCGGGTTTTTCCGGTGGCCGAGATCCTGCGCAATCGCGGCATCCCATTCCTGTTCAGCACTGGATACGGCGCCAGTGGTGTGCCGGGCGAATTCGCCGGGTACCCGGTCCTGCACAAGCCGTTTTCGGAAAGCGAGTTGCTGCAGAGGATGACTTTGGCGTTGCGCAATCGAGCGTCGACGTCGGCCTGATTTCCCTCCGTAAGCTGACCCAGCGCAATCGCGAGCAGGCTCGCTCCCACAGTTTTCCGAGGTGTTCCCAGAAGCAGCGTCCACCGCCAATCCCCTGTGGGAGCGAGCCTGCTCGCGATTGCGGCGGCACATTCAACTCGCCCGTGGTCGGCTAATGACAGGCTAATCAACCATGCTGTCGATGCGCTAATATCCGCGCTCACCTCCCGTACCTCGGACTTTCTCCTTCATGAAATTGCACCTGCTTACTGCCAGTTTATTCCTTGCCTGCACCCTGACTCACGCCGCCGAGCCGAAGTCCCTTCCAAAACCCTTGGAGGAACAGGTCAGGCATCTGGTGGCGCTCCTCAAGGACAGCTACGCCACGGGCTACCCTGAAGCGACGCTGATGCAGACGCTGGATACTGGAGAGGACAGCGAGGTAACGCTCGCGGTATTCACCATTGAAGGTTTCGGCATGGGCAACAATTACAGCCAATACCTGGCGGCTTTTACCCCTGAAGAAAACGAAGAAGGCAAGCAGCATTACAACTTGCTGGACGTGGTTCGCATCGGTGGCGATAGCTGGCGTTCGATCGATAAGCTGGACGCCAGACTGGTCAGCGATCCGGCGGGTGAGCAGACCTTGATCGATATTCCGGTCATGGAAAATACCGACGACGATGCACCGAATTTTCCTAGCCGGGCGGCCACCATTCACCTGTCGCTGGACGGGGCACAGTCGCTTCGGTTGGTGGAGTTGAAGTAGCGGCGTTTTGTCAGGACCTCGAAAACACCTCTTTTCATGTCCAGGTTTTTGCATTGGTTGTGCTATACAACCAATTGCACGTTTCACCTGAGGTGTATTCCATGGACCAATCCCCGCAAGGCCTGATCAACCACATCCGTTCGGCGTCGCGCCTCATGGTGCGAGAATTGGGATTCATGAATGCCACGCTGGCGGCTACGGCGTATCCGCCGTCCTCCGTACACGCCATCGTCGAGATCGGGAGCCGAGAGGTGCTGACGGCCGCCGAGCTGGTCGAGCTCCTTGGCCTGGAAAAGTCCAGTGTGAGCCGCATGGTTCGCAAGCTCATCGGGGCGGGTGAACTCGAAGAAGTTCTCAATGAGGCTGACGCGCGCTCCAAGCACCTGCGACTCACTGCGCAGGGCGTCAATACCCTGCGCTCCATCGATCGCTTCGCCACGCAGCAGGTAGAAACGGCCATGTCTCACTTGACCGAGGAACAACGCCGGACAGTCCGTGAAGGCATCGCTCACTATGCTGTCGCGCTGCGCGCACATCGACTCGGTACTGAACTGTCATCCGCGGCGCAACTGGACATTGCCCGCGGCTACCGCCCCGGCATCATCGGCCGCATTGTGCAGATGCATGCGGACTATTACGCCCGGCATTCGGCTTTCGGTCAGCCGTTCGAAAGCCTGGTGGCCTCGGACATGGCCGAGCTGATGGGACGTTTGCACAACCCGCGCAATGAGGTCTGGGTGGCCCTGGAGGGTGAGCGCATTGTCGGTTCGATTGCCATTGACGGTGAAGGCGAGGGTGGTGAAGCGATCCTGCGTTGTTTCATTCTCGACGACTGCGCTCGGGGCAAGGGCGCAGGCAGGCGGCTGTTGGCCGAAGCCATTCAGTTCTGTGACCAGTGGAAGTTCCCTGCAACGAGACTCTGGACATTCCAGGGGCTCGATGCGGCTCGCAGGTTATATGAAGATTTCGGTTTCAGGTTGGAACATGAGCAGGAAGGGCAGCAGTGGGGGCGGCGGGTCATGGAACAGTGTTTTGTGCGCCCTTTTTTGTAAGGCCGTCGACGCTCATGTTGCGCTCGATGATGATCGAGTCATTGGGGATTTCCAGACGGATTGCCGTATCCACGGTGCGCATTTCTATCAGTGTCGAGTTGCCAACCCCGCGGAACACCACAGTCGCATTTTCAAAGGTTTTATAGTCCTGCAAGGGTGAGTCCTTGGGTGCGGGTAACAGGTTGGCATAAGGCGGCTTTACCAGAATCGTTGCTCGTTCGATGCGTATCTTTGCGAGACTCATGGCGGTTTGCAGCAAATCCGAGGTGACCCCGCCCATGAGGATGGGGGTCAGAATGATGAGTCCGGCAGCCATCGCCCTGATTCTTTTCAGGTGTTTCACATCGACGCGGGCGTCGTTGTCGAAAGGCTCGGTGTCGACTGTCTCCAGAGCCGATCCGGCCTTTATTTTTCTGTCCTGCATCAGGAAGGTCGAATAAACGATGTACTGAAAAATCGGCAACAGGATGAGGGGGATATGCTCAATGGGATGTTTGCGCGCAAGAAAATAAATGGTCACTACGCCACAAATGCCGAAAAACACCGTCAGGAAGGTTATTTTTTCCAGTTTCAGTTCTGGTTTGGACTTTTCAGCGCTCAATATCGTCTTGAGCCAGATGAAAAATCTCAGCACCGGTACGAACACTGGCGCAAGCAGTACGCCCGCAGCCGTAACGGAAGCCGAAAAATAAAGGCAGATGATCCCGAAACAAAACGCAGCGACCAAAAACAGCAGGCTGTCGCCGATGGAGACACCTTGCGGGTAATGGCCATTGCTGAGCAGGTAGCTGACGATGCACGTTCCGCCGGTGATCAAGCCGGCTTTCGCGGCGAGGGAAAGCAACTTCGTTGCGAGATCAATCTGCTTTTCGAGTTCGCTCGTGGTGTCCCGCATCCTGCGTTTCTCATGAACTATTTCAATGATTGGGTTTAGAGCCGTTTTCGCCAATGTGCAAGTCACCCGCAATCGGTTATAAGTCGGGTTCTAATGGAGCGCGGGCGACTTTTCACCCCAAGTCGCTTTCAGAACGCGTTTTGTCGTCCATGTGCAATTGCCAGTCCCCGGGAGTGGCAAGCTGTAAGGATGCCCCGGATCAGGCGCACCAAGATGCCTGACCGGAGAGCGAGGAGGGCGACCGGATAACCACGCTTCCGTGACGTGGCCGGACGCCGCAGCCAAGACTCCGAACGACTGCCTCATTGAGCAGTGTCGTTCGAGATGCCGAGGTAAGTTTATGCCCGATGAGACGCTTCACCTGCCTCTGATTCAACGTGTATTGGAGCGCGAAAAGGACACCCCCGGTGCCTTGCTGCCGATTCTTCATGCCATCCAGGAGGGCTGCGGGTACGTTCCCGATGCGGCCGTCCCGGAAATCGCCCATGCCCTCAACCTCAGCCAGGCTGAAGTGCGCGGGGTGATCAGTTTCTACCACGATTTCCGTACCACGCCGCCCGCGCGCCATACCTTGCGCCTTTGCCGGGCGGAGTCCTGTCAGAGCATGGGGGCCGAACAGCTGGCTGCCCAATTGCGCGAACAACTGTCGCTTGACGATCACGGCACCAGCGCCGATGGCAGCATCAGCCTGCGGCCGGTCTACTGCCTGGGTGCCTGTGTCTGCTCGCCGGCCCTGGAACTGGACGGCCAGTTGCACGCGCGGCTGACACCTGAGCGCCTGCGCGAACTGGTCAATGGCTGTCTGGAGGAAGGCACATGCTGAAGCTCTGCATTCCCCGCGATTCGGTAGCCCGTGCCGTCGGCGCGGACTCGGTGGTCGCTGCCCTGATGCGCGAGTCCGAGCGTCGGCAGTTACCGCTGGAGGTGCAGCGCACCAGTTCCCGTGGCCTCTATTGGCTGGAGCCGCTGCTGGAGCTGGAAAGCGCCAACGGCCGGCTGGGCTTCGGTCCCGTCACACCGGCGGACGTGCCTGGGTTGCTCGACGCCCTGGCAGGCGACCCCGGTAACCATCCATTGGCCCTGGGGCCGGTGGAAGAAATTCCCTATCTCAAGAGCCAACAGCGTCTTCTGTTCGCTCGCGCCGGTATCACCCGGCCGCTGTCCCTGGACGACTATCGCGCCCATGGCGGCTTCCAGGGCCTGGCTCGCGCGCTCCAACAGGATGGTGCACAAGTGGTTGCCAGTGTGCTCGACTCGGGCCTGCGCGGCCGGGGCGGGGCGGCATTCCCGGCCGGCATCAAGTGGCGCACCGTGCGCGATGCACCGGGCACGCAGAAGTATGTGGTGTGCAACGCCGACGAAGGCGACTCCGGCACATTCGCCGACCGCATGCTGATGGAAGGCGATCCGTTCCTGCTGATCGAAGGCATGATCATTGCCGGTATCGCTGTGGGCGCGACCATGGGCTACATCTATGTGCGCTCGGAATATCCGGACGCTGTCGCTGCCTTGAACGACGCCCTGGTCATCGCCCGCGAGGCCGGCTACCTGGGCGCCGACGTGGCGGGCAGTGGCCGCACCTTCGAGCTGGAAGTCCGGGTGGGGGCGGGTGCCTACATCTGTGGCGAGGAAACCGCTCTGCTGGAGTCCCTCGAAGGCAAGCGTGGCACGGTTCGCGCCAAGCCACCGTTGCCCGCGCTGCAAGGCTTGTTCGGTCTGCCGACCCTGGTTCACAACGTGCTGACCCTGACCTCGGTCCCGGTGATCCTGGAGAAAGGCGCGCAGTTCTACCGCGACTTCGGCATGGGCCGTTCCCTGGGGACGATGCCGTTTCAACTGGCTGGCAACATCCGCCGCGGTGGTCTGGTGGAGCGCGCCTTCGGCCTGACCCTGCGGGAACTGGTGGAAGAATACGGCGGTGGTACCGCCACTGGCCGGCCGCTTAAGGCCGCCCAGGTGGGTGGCCCGCTGGGCGCCTGGGTGCCACCTTCGCAGTTCGACACGCCGTTGGACTATGAAGCGTTTGCCGCCATGGGCGCGATGCTCGGCCACGGCGGTGTGGTGGTGGCCGATGACAGCCTGGACATGGCGCACATGGCCCGTTTCGCCCTGCAGTTCTGCGCCGAAGAATCCTGCGGCAAATGCACGCCGTGCCGGATCGGCTCCACCCGTGGGGTGGAAGTGGTGGACCGGCTGCTCGCCAGCACCGATGCCGGTGCCCGTCAGGAACAGGTCCTGTTGCTCCAGGATCTCTGCGACACCCTGCAATACGGTTCGCTCTGTGCCTTGGGTGGGATGACCTCCTATCCTGTCGCCAGCGCCCTCAAGCATTTCCCTGCCGACTTCGGTATGGCGACCACGGAGGCCGAGCAATGATCAACATTTTCGATCCCGCCAGCGATATCGACCTGGGCACCCCGGCCCGCGAAAGCGAGGTGCAGGTCAGCCTGAGCATCGACGGCCGCGAAATCAGCGTTCCCTCCGGCACCTCGGTGATGCGCGCCGCAGCCTTGCTCGGCACCACCATCCCCAAACTCTGCGCCACCGACAGCCTGGAACCGTTCGGTTCCTGCCGCATGTGCCTGGTAGAGATCGACGGCATGCGCGGCTATCCGGCCTCGTGCACCACACCGGTCACCGAAGGCATGGTGGTACGCACCCAGACCTCCCGACTCGCCGGCCTGCGGCGTAACGTGATGGAGTTGTACATCTCCGACCACCCGCTGGACTGCCTGACCTGTTCGGCCAACGGCAACTGCGAATTGCAGACGGTGGCGGGGCAGGTCGGCCTGCGTGAAGTGCGCTACGGCTACGAGGGTGACAATCACCTGGCCGAAACGAAGGACGTTTCCAACCCTTACTTCGACTATGACCCGAGCAAATGCATCGTCTGCAACCGCTGCGTGCGGGCCTGCGAGGAAACCCAGGGCACCTTCGCGCTGACCATCACCGGGCGCGGCTTTGACTCGCGGGTGGCGGCCGCCGGCGGTGACAACTTCCTCGACTCCGAATGCGTCTCCTGCGGCGCCTGCGTGCAGGCCTGCCCGACGGCAACGCTGATGGAAAAAAGCGTGGTGGAGATCGGCCAGCCGGAGCGTAGCGTCATCACCACATGCGCCTACTGCGGTGTCGGATGTTCCTTCCGCGCCGAAATGAAAGGCGACCAACTGGTGCGCATGGTCCCGGACAAGAACGGCCAGGCCAACCACGGCCATTCCTGCGTCAAGGGGCGTTTCGCCTGGGGCTACGCCACCCACCCGGATCGCATCACCAAGCCGATGATCCGCAAGCACATCAACGATCCGTGGCAGGAAGTCAGCTGGGACGAGGCCGTCAATTACGCGGCCAGTGAATTCCGTCGCATTCAGCTGAAATACGGACGCGATTCCATCGGCGGCATCACGTCCAGCCGCTGCACCAACGAAGAAACCTACCTGGTGCAGAAACTGGTGCGTGCCGCCTTCGGCAACAACAACGTCGACACCTGTGCCCGGGTCTGCCATTCGCCGACCGGTTATGGCCTCAAGCAAACGCTGGGCGAGTCCGCCGGCACCCAGACCTTCGATTCGGTGATGCTGGCCGACGTAATCCTGGTGATGGGCGCCAACCCGACCGACGCCCACCCGGTGTTCGGCTCGCAGCTCAAGCGGCGTCTGCGCCAGGGCGCGCGGCTGATTGTCATCGATCCACGGCGCATCGACCTGGTGGATTCGCCCCACGCCCGCGCCGACCTGCACCTGCAACTTCGCCCAGGCACCAACGTGGCGATGCTCAATGCACTGGCCCACGTGATCGTCACCGAAGGCCTGGTCAACCAGCCTTTCGTCGACGAGCGCTGCGAGGTGGCGGATTTCGCCCGCTGGCGTGACTTCGTCAGCCTGCCGGAGAACGCGCCCGAGGTGCTGGGCCCGGTGTGCGGCGTGCCTGCCGAGCAGATCCGCGCCGCCGCACGGCTCTACGCCACTGGTGGCAACGCGGCCATCTACTACGGCCTCGGTGTGACCGAACACAGCCAGGGCAGCACCTCGGTGATGGGCATCGCCAACCTCGCCATGGTCACCGGTAACATCGGTCGCGAAGGCGTCGGCGTGAACCCGTTACGCGGACAGAACAACGTGCAGGGTTCCTGCGACATGGGCTCGTTCCCCCACGAGCTGCCCGGCTATCGCCACGTCTCCAACGAGACGGTACGCGCCCAGTTCGAACAGGCCTGGAACGTCAGCCTGCAACCTGATCCGGGGCTGCGCATTCCGAACATGTTCGAGGCGGCGCTGGATGGCTCCTTCAAGGCGCTGTATTGCCAGGGTGAGGACATCGCCCAGAGTGATCCGAACACCCAGCACGTCACCGCGGCCCTGAGCGCCCTGGAATGTGTGGTGGTGCAGGACATCTTCCTCAACGAGACAGCCAAGTTCGCCCACGTATTCCTGCCGGGCAGTTCGTTCCTCGAGAAGGACGGTACCTTCACCAACGCCGAACGGCGCATTTCCCGCGTGCGCAAGGTGATGGAACCCCTGGCCGGCAAGGCCGACTGGGAGGCCACCGTGGCCCTGTCCGAAGCCCTGGGCTACAAGATGGACTACAAGCACCCGTCCGACATCATGGACGAGATCGCCCGCCTGACGCCGACCTTCACCCGGGTCAGCTACGCCGAACTGGATCGCCATGGCAGCCTGCAATGGCCGTGCAATGACGAAGCGCCGGACGGGACGCCAATCATGCACATCGACGAGTTCGTGCGCGGCAAGGGGCGCTTCATGCTCACCGGCTACGTGCCGACCGAAGAGAAGGTCAACAGTCGCTATCCATTGCTGCTGACCACCGGGCGTATCCTCAGCCAGTACAACGTGGGGGCCCAGACCCGGCGCACCGACAACGTCGCCTGGCACGAGGAAGACCGTCTGGAAATCCATCCGACCGATGCCGAGAACCGCGGTATCGTCGAGGGCGATTGGGTCGGCATCGGCAGTCGTGCCGGGCAGACAGTGCTGCGTGCCAAGGTTTCCGAGCGAGTGGCGCCAGGGGTGGTCTACACCACCTTCCACTTCCCGGAATCGGGTGCCAACGTGATCACCACCGACAACTCCGACTGGGCCACCAACTGCCCGGAATACAAGGTGACGGCGGTGGAAATCGTGCGGGTCAGCCAGCCTTCGGAATGGCAGAAACGCTACCAGGCCTTCAGCGATGAACAGGGGCGCCTGCTGCGTGAACGCCGTCAGGCCGAGAAAGCCGAGGTGCGCCGATGAGCACCGAAAGCCTGATCAAGATGGCCAACCAGATTGGCCAGTACTTCTCCAGCGAGCCGGACAAGACACTGGCCGTGAACGGCGTGCGTCAGCATATCCAGAGTTTCTGGACGCCGGTCATGCGTAATCAGCTGATGAAATGGCGAGTGGAGAACCCTGGCGATGAGTTGCACCCTCTGGTGCAGGCGGCATTGACGGAGTCGTAGCGCAAAGGTTCGGTGCGCAGCCCCGGCCGGGGCTGTGCACCGTTCTGCGGCCACAGAGGGCTGCTGTGGTCAGAATTTGTAACCCAGCCCGACCATGTACACGAAAGGGTCCACCTCGACATTCACCTTGGACCTGACCCCAAGCGTTGTATTGCTCACATAGGCATCGGTCTCGATGTCGATATAGCGCATCTGTGCGTTGAGCATCAGGCGATCGGTGAGCATGTAGTCTGCGCCCACCTGGGCCGCCCACCCCCATGAATTGCTGGCATGAAACGAGTCGAATCCCGCGGCGCTGGCGCGGCTGCCGACGCTTTCATCGTAGAACCAGGTGTAATTGATACCGACGCCCAGATAGGGCTGGAAGGCAGCCTTGTTGTTCAGCGGGTAGTAGATCAGGCTCACCGTGGGTGGCAGGTGCTTGAGGGATCCCAACTTGCCATCGGCCACGCCGCCGGAGGTGCCGGAGATATTCACGTCGTGCTCGAATGGCGTCGCCGCCAGCAGCTCGACGCCCAGGTGGTCGGTAATCATATAGGCGAAGTTAAGGCCAAGCTGGGTATCGCTATTCAGGCTCGCCTTGCCGCCCAGGTCGGTACCGGCGAGGCTGCCGCGATCAACCCGCACGCTCGAGCTGCTTTCCCGAGGGTCGACGGTCACGGCCCCCGCACGGATCAGGATATCGCCGGCTTCGAAGGCCTGGGCGGTCGAGGCCGACATCACCCCGATCAACAGGGCGGCGTTCAGAACATTCAATTTACGCATGCATCACTCCACAATTCGGACGAAGGACATCCAGCTCGAACCGCTGACGGGTCCAGCTGATGCCGGGAGATTCGAGTATCGAAAACCCCGGGGGGATGAACATCGGCCGATTGGCATAGTGCAGAGGGGTGATGTGTTTCAGTCCTTGTCTGCCCGCGGGAAGGGCTGAGGGAAGGCCACAAGTCTTTCATTCCCCGCCAATCCCTGTGGGAGCGAGCCTGCTCGCGATGGCGGTGGGTCAGCTCAGGATGATGTTGGATGTACCGACTCATCGCGAGCAGGCTCGCTCCCACAGGGGGTATGCCACCCTCTGTGGCGAGGGAGCTTGCTCCCGCTCGGTGGCGCAGCCGCCGTAAAATCGGAGTAAGCAGTGTGCCTGGAGAAATAAGGCGTCTGGCTTGCCTCTCAGTTCTCTGATTCTTGAGAGGATTGAATGCCGGAAGGCCGCGTCCGATAGGTTTTGTAGATCTGTTGGACTTCGGGATTGTTCAAACTCTCGTACGTGATGTCTTCTTTGTCCAAGCCATCCAGGCCTTTGATGCCATTAATGGTTTCTGGCCATTCATCACGGCTTGATATATCCACTACGAAGGGTTTTAGATAGTGATCAAGATATCCTTGGCAAGGTTCTCGAATTTCGTCGCTGAGGGCCCGTAAGTAATCATCCTTGCTTGTCCTTGACCAGTCGATAGCAAACCTGGCCCGATAGCAGAGCTCCATGAATAGCAACAATATTGTGCGTCCATTACCGTCCAGAAAGGGATGTGCAAAAGCGAGTTGGCCCATCACCTCTCCAGGGTGGTCCCTGAAGCGCTTTTTGTCTGCTGCCAGCCTGAGCGCATAGTCGACAGACAGCTTGATGAGGTCCGGTCGTTCGAAGGCGGTGCTGCGGGGATCATCATGGGACCCCTTGAAAACCGCGAGGTGAGGTACCAGTTCGTTCCGATCTTTCCCTGCCCAGTGATAGAAGCCAGAGAACAGGGTCTCGTGAACTTTGAGCACAGCTTTGTAATCGATAACTTTTTTCTTGGAGAGATAAGCAAGAGCATCCTCAATGCTCAACTCGAACGAAAGATGCTCTGACTCTTTTACTTCAGTGGGGTCTTTAAGTTGTAGCGAATTCTGAAGGTATCCAGCTGTTTCGAAATCGCCGAACGGGTCAAAGTTCATGCGCTACATTTCTTGGCGCGTCTCTTCTCCTGAAGATAACGCCCCTGCAGCGACAGAGTCTCAGATTTGCTCAGCACGCCTTTCTTCTTGAGATTGACGAGCAATTGTTCAACACCATCCAACTCGACGATATCGCCAGCCAGACGGGTAATGGTCACAGCCATACGACTCATGCCGTCAAGCTCAGCAGTGACCTTATGGGCTTTCGCAAGCTTGCGGACTTCATTTGCGACACTGGCAGTAGCTGTTTGGGTCATTTGAAAGTCCTCCTATGTACGCCAAAACCATAGCACGACGCTGGTTTTTTGTCTTCGCAGGCTGAGCGATGGGGTAATGTCCCCAGACCCGAAAGTCTCTCAAGCGCAACTGCCATAAAACCGGGGCATGCGGTGTGCCTGGAGAAGAGAGGCGCCTGGCTTGGGGCTGCCTCGCAACCCAGCGGGAGCAAGCTCCCTCGCCACGGGTGGTGATTCCTACGAGATTTTCGGACGGTCAGTGCCGCCAGGAGCACCCGGATTTCTGTGGGAGCGAGCCTGCTCGCGATGGCGTCGGGTCAGGCTGCATTGAGGCTGAATGTGCCACCGTCATCGCGAGCAGGCTCGCTCCCACAAAATGCATGGCTTAGCTTTCGAGCCCGCGCCGTTCAATCACCCCAAACACATCCGCCACATCCTGCACCAGGATCCGTGCGACGTTGGTGACGGTGTTGACATCGTTCGTTGCCGAGTCCCGCAGGCTGGCACAGGCCATTAGGCTCAGGTAGTCGAGCGTCGCGTGCAGGCGTTCGCTGATGCAGGCATGGAGCTCGGGGAGCGGAGCTTGGGTGTCGATCAGCAGGACGGGGTGGGTGGTTGCGATTTGGGTGAGAGGGGTGAAGCGGTTGGATGGTTGGTTCGTTGTCATAAGGCTGTATTCCTTCCAAAAAGAGAGAATTGCCACCTTTCTGCTGCGAAACAAATGGGTGGCAGTTGCGTGCGGGTTCGCAGACCGGTGAAGGAATAAACCCGGCAGACCCGAAAGTCTCCCACGCGCAACCGCCATAAAGTGAACGCAGGCAAGTTTGCCTGAATTTTCATTCGACGGTGCATTCCTTCTAATGTCGGGCTGCGAAACCCTGCCGCCAAACCAGCGACGGATCCAACTATAGAAGTCGATTCCGCCAGCAACAACCGGCCTGTAGGACGCCCTCGATCCCCTGTGGCGAGGGAGCTTGCTCCCGCTCGGTGGCGCAGCCGCCGTAAAACCTGGGCATGCGGTGTGCCTGGCGAAATGAGGCGCCTGGCTTGGGGCTGCTTCGCAACCCAGCGGGAGCAAGCTCCCTCGCCACGGGTGGTGATTTCCTACGAGATTTTCGGACGCTCAGTGCCGCCACGAACACCCGGATTTCTGTGGGAGCGAGCCTGCTCGCGATGACGGTGGCAAATTCAATTTCAATGCAGACTGATCCACCGCAATCGCGAGCAGGCTCGCTCCCACAGAGGCATCAGCGTTATCTCAAGGCCCGAAAGAACGCCCGGATATCCGCCACCAGCAACTCCGGCTGCTCCAGCGCCGCAAAGTGACCGCCGCGTGGCATCGTGGTCCAGCGCTCGACCGTACAACACCGCTCCACCCAGCTTCTTGGCGGCATGGGCAGTTCCTTGGGAAACAGCGCGACCCCAACCGCAGGCTGAACCCGCTCCCCGCTGTTGAATTGCAACGGTCGCTTGCTGCCCTCCACGTACTGACGAAACGATGAGCCAATGCATTTCGTCAGCCAGTAGAGCGTCACGTTGGTCAGCAGCCAGTCACGGTCAATGGCTGGGTCAGTATCACACCAGGCCAACAGCTTTTCCCCCATCCAGGCTAACAACCCGGCCGGTGAGTCGTTCAGACCCACGGCCAGGCTCTGGGGTTTGGTTCGCTGGAGGTGGGCGTAGGCGCCTTCGGCATCGCCAAACGCGGCGGCGCGCTGGAGGAAAAGCCGTTCTTCCTCTGTCTGCGGCGGCTCGGTTTCACCCAGGGGAGGGCGGTAGGAGCCCGGAATGTAGTTGAGGTGAATGCCAGTCACCTGCTCGGGAAACCGCACCCCCAGCCAGATCGAGACACCCGCGCCAATATCCCCGCCTTGGGCGCCAAACCGGTCATAGCCCAAACTGGCCATCAACCCATGCCACACCCCGGCAATCTCATGAGGCCCCATGCCCGCTTGCATGAACGGCGCCGAAAAGGTGTAGCCCGGCAACGATGGCACCACCACATGGAACGCATCCGCCGGATCGCCACCGTGGCTGGCCGGGTCCGTCAGCAATGGAATGATGCGCTGCATCTCGATGAACGAACCGGGCCAGCCATGGGTCAGCACGAGAGGCATCGGATCCGGCCCGATACCCCGCTGATGGACAAAGTGAACCCTTTGCCCGCCGATGCTGGCGACAAACTGCGGCAAGCGATTGAGCTCGGCTTCCCGGGCGCGCCAGTCGAACCCGGTCGACCAATAGGCGAGCAGATCGCGAAGCACGCCCATGTCCATGCCTTCGCTCCAGCCTTGATCGGGCAATGGCTCGGGCAGTCGTGTGTTGCGAAGGCGATGGCGCAGGTCTTCCAGGTCGCGCTCGGGGATGTCGATGGAGAAGGGTTCGATGAGCATGGTCTTGGACTGGCTACGTTGTCGGGGTTAGTGACTTCACATGTGTAGCAAAATCATCCCGTATTGTCTGGAACCCACAGCGAAGGTAAAACGCGGCTCCCTCTGGCGTGTCCGTGGATAGGCGTACTGCACGAAACCGCTGGGTTGCATGTTCCAGAAGATGATTGACCAGGAACCTACCCACATTCTGACCTCTTGATGCACGCGCGACATAAACCCTGCGCAACCTTCCGGTGTCTGATCCGGCATAGGGATCATAGGAAAGGCCACCGACAGCGATCAGTTGATCGTCGCGAAAGACACCAAAAAATCCCTCGCCGGACCGATCAAATTGGTTCACGCCGCTTTCCCACTCTGCAATCAAGCGCGTAAGGAACCGGAAACCTTCCGTAACCGCTTCTGCTTCCAACACCTGAACGCCAGGAGAAAGCGCGCAGATCGGCTGTATTGACAGTCTGTTCATAACCGATTCGTCGTTGCGGTCTAGGGTTGCCTGTTGACCGAAGGTGTGATCACACACCGTCGTCTTGTTGGTTGCCCGCATCCTGCCTCAATACGGGAATATGGAAAAAGGCTGCTCATCATCCCCAGGTTTCTTCCAGCACTGAACGAAACAGCGCTGACAGCAAGGGTTCGACTTCTTTGCGTTCGCTACGGGTCGGCTTGATGGCCTCAAGACGAAGCAGCTCGCGCTCGATGAACTGTTGGATGGGCATGACCTGTGGGGACAGCCCCAATTCTGGAGATGTGCGTTTGATTGCCAGCAGGTCGTCGATCGCACTCTGGAGTTCTGATTGCCCCTCGATGACCGTTCGCAGCGTGTCAAACTCAATGGGAGCAGGTGTATTGAATTGCTCCAGCCATCGCACCGATAACAAGGGTCGCAGCACGTAAAAGTATTTTTTCAGCGGCACTTGAGGAGCCTGCAGATACCCCCGGTAGTTGGTCTTGGCCATGCTGCGATAATGGTAGATACCACTCTCGACCGAATACACCTGTGGCAGCAGGGCTTTGGCTCGTTCGTGAAAAGATCCTGAGTGCTCATAGATAATGGTGGACTGAAGCCATTCGACGAAGCCTGGATTGGACTTCCAGAACAGTCGCAATGCCTTGCGCAGGTCCCAGCCATTGATGTCCATGTCGTCGACGATGGGGTATTCGATGACGTCGCGTCGTTCCTCGAGTCCGACAGAGAGGTACCATTCAGGCTTGTTGACGTAGATGAAACGGGCGTCGTAATCGCTATTGGGCGAGGCAAACCCCCAGGCACGACTGCCTGACTCCACGGCGAGTAGGACCTTCACTTCATGCTCACTCTCAGCACGACGAAGACGACTTCGGACTTCTTCCTGGACGACCACTGAAACCATGAGCAAACTCTAGATCGGATGATGTTGACCGCATCCTACCCATTTATGCCGGAGGCGCACAAACAAAGGCTTCCCAACCGTCTTTTCAGGCGCTTGAGCAGCCTTGGCCATAATTGTTATTACTCCGCAGCCTTGAGCGTATTGATCTGAACAGATCTGAAGTCGGCAGCGCTGCGGTCCAGATCATCGGTGCTTCACAATAGACATTTGGAAATTGCCGTAAAGGAGAAGGATTGAATGGATGGAAAAGAGCCCGTATTGCAGTTACCCGAGGTAATACGCGATTTATGGAGGGCACAACAAGCACTGGTTAATCACTATTCGAGTACGAGACTGAAGTTCACTCTCGACGGGCGTCTGGTGGGAGACATCGCAGAAGCCTTGGCACTGGAGTACTTCGACCTTGTGCTGCCACCTAAACGTACAGGTGGCGTGGATGCGTTGACTCGAAATGGAAGGACCGTGCAAGTGAAGGCAACGGGTAGGATCAATTCAGGACCCGCTTTTACGCCGGGAGTGGGTTTTGCCGACCACCTGCTCTTTTTCAGGATCGACTTCACGTCGAACACTGCATCGGTGGCCTATAACGGGCCAGAGGCTCCTGTCCGGAGCTTGTTGCCTAAGGAAGACTGGAAAGGAACGAAGGTGATCGCCCTTAGGGACGTCCAGAAACTGGCTGCACAGGTAATCCGTGAGGACTTTCTTCCATTTAGATCCTTCATGGACGAGAGAGCACTGTAAAGGTGAGGTTTTCGACGGGTACGGCCTGCTAACTTATGACCATTGCTCAGCCACAAACGCGATACCGGATCTCCCGATCAAACGAGTCCTCGGGGTTCTCATAAGCCTCAAGCGTTTCCAGGAATCCCATCTGCTCCAGACCCGCCAGGTCTTCGAGCGCCCATCCAAACGGAAAGTCGCTGGAGACGTTTTCGCCTTGGCACTCAACCCAGTGGTAGACCCCGAAAGGGACGTAGCCGAGCCACTCTGACTGGTAGACGATTTCGTCGGATTTGCCGGCTTTCACCGCCGCCATGATCAACTCTTTGATGATTGCTTGACGGTCATTCATGGTGACTTCTCATCTCGTTTATTGGCCTGCCGGTGAGCCAGGACCGGTTATAGGGGCGGACGCCGCTGTTGTCAAAGCCACGACCCTGGTCGCATAAATTTGAAATGCACCGCGTTGCTCGCCAGAATCGCTGCCCGATCCGGCCAATGCTGTCGGACGTTTGGGTGAGAGGGGTTGCGGTTGAACGAACAGACATTGTCCATGCGCCTGGAGCGGGTGGCGGCGCAGGTGCCGGTGGGGGCGCGCCTGGCTGATATCGGCTCGGATCACGGTTACTTGCCGGTGGCGTTGACGCGCCGTGGCGTCATCGTCGCGGCGGTGGCCGGGGAGGTGGCGATGACACCGTTTCGCTCGGCCGAACGGACGGTGCGCGAGAATGGCCTGGAGCGGTGGATCAGCGTGCGTTTGGCTGATGGTCTGGCGGCAATCGAGCCGGGAGACGGGATCACGGCGGTCAGCCTGTGTGGCATGGGCGGGGAGACGATCCGCGACATCCTCGAGCGCGACAAGTCACGCCTGAACGGCCAGGAGCGCCTGATCCTGCAACCCAACGGCGGCGAGCAGCCACTGCGCCTGTGGTTGGTGGAAAATGGCTACCGCATTCTCTGCGAGGAAGTGCTGCGGGAGAACCGCTTCGACTACGAAGTCATCGTCGCCGAGCGCAGCGGGCCGGTGACATACACCGCCGAGGAGCTGTACTTCGGTCCGCTGCTGATGCAGGCGCGCAGCCCGGCCTTCCTGGACAAGTGGCAGCGCAGGCTACGCCAGAAACACAAGACCCTGGCGAGCTTCGCCCGGGCACGGCAGGCCGTGCCCGGGGAAGAGGTACAGGACGTTGCCCGGCAAATCCGCTGGATCACCGATTTGCTGCGTTGAGCTCGCCTTTCGTCCCGCCACCAATCTGCCAGACATACGGCGGCTCCGTCCCGTTGATCTGCCAATCGCCAATGATGCGTTCCTTATAGATCAGCGGGTTGTGCGAGGCCGCGGTGCGAGCATTTCGCCAATGGCGGTCGAGGGCTTTTGCGCTGCTGGTGGCTGAAGCGCTGAGTGCGTTGAACAGGTCGCTGGTGGCGCGCAGTATCAGGTCGGCGATGACGACCTGGGCCTGGGCCGATTCCAGTTCGGCGGCGACGTTGGCGTGATGTTCGGTATCGGCGTCGTGGCTGAAGCGGCTTTCATAGGCATGTTGCGAAGCCTGCGCCGCGCGCAGGGCGGTGGCTTCGGCGGCGTAGACCTGGGCCGAGGCCTTGCCGACCACCTGCTGCACCTGCACGTCCTGGCTGACCTGACTGGCGTTGCCGGTGCTGAAGATTCGTGTGCGTTTCTGCACCTGCTCGGTGATGTCGCGGACCGCTGCGCGGCCAGATCCGGTCAGCACGGCCAACAGGACCAGTTGATAAAACGCGGTCTGGTATTTGAAGCGAGTGGAAAAGTCGATGAGGTTTTCTGCCTCGACCACGGCATTTTCGAACACCGACGTGCCGCTGCCGGTGGTGCGTTGGCCGAAGCCGTCCCAGTCATCGCTTTGCCTGACGCCCGGTTGTTGTACGCGGACGGCAGCGATCACGTCGGTGCCGTTGTCGTCACGCTGGGCATACAGGTCGATCCAGTCGGCGAAAATGCTGCCGGTGCTGTAGAACTTGGTGCCGTTGACCACCCATTGCTCCCCCTGACGGGAAACCCGGGTACCGACCTGGCCGATTTTCACCTCGCCGACTTCGGTCCAGGCATTGCCCACCAGTTCACCGGCCACGAAGCGCTTGAACCATGTGTCCTGGGTACTGCCGGCATGGGCGTTGAGGCGGTCTTCGACAAAGGCGAAATGACCGCGCAAGGCCTGGGGCAGGTTGGAGTCGGCTTCGGCGAGTTCGATCAGCAGTTGCAACAGTTGCGGTAACGAAGCACCGGCGCCGCCATGTTCGACGGGTACGCGCACGGCGCCGAAGCCTGCTTCCTTCAGCCATTTCACCTGCTCATAGGGCAGGCTGCGGGACTGTTCACGCTCCAGCGCGCCGGCCTGGATACGCGCGAAGATCGGCCGAAAACGCTCGGCCAGGGCCTGATAGTCGGTGCCGGTGGAAAGGCTATGGGGCAGATGCTGTTGCTGTGCGGTCATGACGAAGTTCCTTCTGATGACGAGAGGGCGGACAGGAAAGAGCCTGTCGCTGCAGCACTGGCATTGCACGCTCCATGCCCAACGCCGAAAGCCCCGTGGAATCGGGGTTTGATACTGGTGTTCGAGTGAAAGAGCTGTCGCCCTGCGGACAATGTGTTGCTTGGCTGTATGCCTGCCAACAGTTGCCATCGTCAGCCACGACACCCTCGGTGTTGGCAGGGCAACAGCCGATCAACAACCTGTCCGTCGGGCGACAGTGAAGATGATTGCCAGTTTCTACTAACTTATTGATTAATAAAATAAAAATGAGTTGGCATGGTTGCTGCTCCTGACCTTGTGCAGATGCTGGTAAGGCATCAAGGACACAGGGTGAGAGATGAGCAGACAATTCAAAGTAGTGGCGATATCAGGCAGCGTGCAGCGACCGTCCCGCACGTTGGTCCTGCTCCAGGCACTGGTGGAAAGGCTCGGGCAGCAATTGCCGATCGAGGTGCGCCTGATTGAGTTGGCCGAAGTCGGTCCTGGGTTCGCCGGCGTGTTGCGTCGTGAAGTGTTGCCCGCCGCCGTGCAGGATCATCTGCGCGCCATTGAAAGCGCCGATCTGCTGATCGCCGCAAGCCCGGTCTATCGGGCGTCGTACACGGGGCTGTTCAAGCACCTGTTCGATTTCGTTCATCACGAAGCCCTCAGGAACGTCCCCGTGCTATTGGCCGCCACGGGGGGCTCCGAGCGCCATGCCCTGGTCATCGATCATCAGCTACGCCCGCTGTTCGGGTTTTTCCAGGCCCTCAGTCTGCCGGTTGGGGTCTATGCCACTGAGACCGATTTTACCCACTACCGGATCTCCAGCACCGAAGTGCTGGAGCGTATCGAGCGTGCTGTCGAGGCGGCGTTGTCGAGCCTTGCCTCGGATGCCCGGCGCAATACCAGCGCCGCCTGATCATCCCTTCCTTTCAACGAGCTGTGGAGTACATGCAATGAGCCAGGACACGATCAAGTTTGCTTACTGGGTACCTAACGTCAGCGGCGGGCTGGTGGTCAGCAAGATCGAGCAACGCACCGACTGGGGGATCGACTACAACCGCAAGCTGGCCCAGATCGCCGAGGAGGCCGGGTTCGACTACGCCTTGTCTCAGGTGCGCTTTACCGCCGGTTATGGCGCCGAATACCAGCACGAATCGGTGGCCTTCAGTCACGCCTTGCTGGCCGCCACCACGCGCCTGAAAGTTATCGCGGCGGTGTTGCCGGGGCCATGGACGCCTTCGGTGCTGGCCAAGCAGATTGCAACCATCGATCATCTGACCGGCGGCCGAGTCGCGGTCAACGTGGTGTCCGGCTGGTTCAAGGGCGAGTTCACCGCCATTGGCGAGCCATGGCTGGAGCACGACGAACGCTATCGCCGCTCCGAAGAGTTCATCACCGCGCTCAAGGGCATCTGGACCACCGACAATTTCACCTTTCGCGGTGACTTCTACCGCTTCCATGACTACACCCTCAAGCCGAAGCCCTTGCAGCAGCATCCGGAAATCTTCCAGGGCGGTAGCTCGCGTGCCGCACGGGACATGGCTGCGCGGGTTTCCGACTGGTATTTCACCAACGGCAATACGGTGGAAGGCGTCAAGGCCCAGATCGATGACATTCAGGCGAAAGCCGCTGCCAACCACCACAAGGTCAAGGTCGGGATAAACGCTTTTGTCATCGCCCGCGACACCGAAGAAGAGGCGCGTGCAGTCCTGGCGCAAATCATCGATCAGGCCGACCCGGAAGCGGTGAATGCCTTTGGCGACGCGGCCAGGCAGGCCGGCAAGTCGAGCCCGGAAGGCGAGGGCAACTGGGCCAGATCCAGTTTCGAGGACCTTGTGCAATACAACGATGGCTTCAAGACCAACCTGATCGGTACACCCCGGCAGATCGCCGAACGGATCGTGGCGCTCAAGGCCGTGGGCGTCGATCTGGTGCTCGCGGGGTTCCTGCACTTCCAGGAGGAAGTCGAGTATTTCGGCCGCAAGGTCCTGCCGCTGGTGCGTGAGCTGGAGCAACGCAAGGTGGCGACCAGAACAGCGGCAGTCGCTTAGGCGCGGGAGACGGACATGGGTACGCTCACCAACCTGCCCGACGAGGCGCCGTCGAGTTTGCCCCAGTGGCTGCAGCACCAGGCGCGGCGACACGGTGCGGACGTCGCCCTGCGTCATAAGCATCTGGGCATCTGGCAGGTGCGGACCTGGGGGCAGGTGGCCGAAGAGGTGCAGCGCCTGGCGGATGCCTTGCAGGCCCGAGGCTTTTCGGCGGGCGCGACGCTGACCATCATCAGCCGGCCCAGGCCGCAGGCGCTGCTTGCGGCACTGGCGGCGCAGTGGCTGGGCGGCGTAGCGAGCCTGTTCGATCCGTTGGAGCCGGCCACCGGACAAGTGCAACTGCTTGGCACTCTGCAGCCGGACTTCGTACTGGTTGAGGGCCGCGAGGAGATCCTTCGCCTACAAGCGGCACAGGTAGTCGCCCGTGTGCTGGTTTACCTCGATAAGCGTGGCCTGCCGGAATCGATTCCATTCGTTCAAGCGCTGGATTATGCCGCGCTGATTGCCCAGCGGCCTGTCGCTGAACGAGCGCCTCAAGGACTTGGGCAGGAAACCGCATTCGTGTTCTATCGCCAAGGTGCGCAGGCAATCGAACAGCAACGCCTCAGTCACGCCGAGCTATTGCAGGAAGGCCAACGGTTGGTGGCGCGCGAATCGCTCGGGCGGCAGGAAGAAGCGCTGGTCGCGCGAGGGTTCGCTTCAGGCGGGCAAGCCCGCTATCTGCTGGCGCCTTGGCTGATCGCCGGTTTTCGCCTGAACTTTCCAGAGAACCTCGCCACCCGTGATCGTGACCGACGGGAACTGGGCCCGACACTGGTGGCCGGGACGCGGGAAACCTACGAGCGTTTGCACGGGTACGCGCTGGAGCGTTTGCCGGAACCCGGCAGTTGGTCCCGCAAGTTAGTGAACTGGGCGTTAGCAACGGAACCGGGTGTGTTGCAACGGCATCTGGGGGGCTGGCTGGTACGGCGACCACTGCGCGACGTGCTGGGGTTTACCCGCACCCGCGTGCCCCTGTTGGTGGGCGATACCTTGCGGGCCGAGACCCGGGTGTTCTTCGAGACCCTGGGAATCCGGGTTCGCCACTGCAGCGATTCGGTCGAATGGACGTCGCCGGTGAGTACCGCAGAGAACGTCACCGAGGACTGGATCGAACGCCAGTCGCAATGGGCTTGAGAGGTGTGTTCCATGACTGAAACGAGCATCGTGAATTTGCTGGAACTGGAACAGGTGTCCCTGTCATTCAAAGGCGTCAAAGCGGTCACCGACATCAGTTTTCGCGTTGTCACCGGTGAGATCTGTGCCTTGATCGGCCCCAACGGCGCCGGCAAGAGTTCGCTGTTGAATGTCATCAGCGGTGTGTACCAGGCCCAGAGCGGGCGTATCCGTTTTGATCGGAAAGAGTGGCGCAGGGTGCGCGCCCACGATGCGGCCGTGCGCGGTATCGCCCGGACGTTCCAGAACATCGCGCTGTTCAAGGGCATGAGCGTGCTCGACAACGTCCTGACCGGACGCAATCTCAAGCGTCGCAGCACCTGGATCGAACAGACCCTGCAAATCGGTCGAGCCCGGCGCGAGGATGATCGCCAGCGTGAAGCGGCGGAGCGGGTCATTGAGTTCCTGCACTTGCAGCCCTGGCGCCACGTGTCGGTCGGCACGTTGCCCTATGGCTTGCAGAAACGGGTAGAGCTGGCCCGTGCGCTGGCGGCGGAGCCTCGGCTGTTGCTGCTGGATGAGCCCATGGCCGGGATGAATGCCGAGGAGAAGCAGCAAATGAGCCGTTTCATCGTCGACATCAATCGCGAACTGGGCACCACCGTGGTGTTGATCGAGCACGACATTGGCGTGGTCATGGACATCAGCGACCACGTGGTGGTGCTGGATTACGGTCGCAAGATCGGCGACGGCGCGCCCGAAGCGGTACGGCAGAACCCCGAGGTCATTGCGGCTTACCTGGGCACACGCCACTGACATCGGCTATTCGAGGCTCTCCCGTCGGGGAGGGCAGGCAGGTTGCGCCCGCAGAACAGGAACAGGCATGGAATTTTTCTTTGAAGTACTGATTGGCGGGCTGCTGGCGGGGGTGATGTACGCCCTGGTCGCCATCGGTTTTGTACTGATCTACAAGGCCTCCGGCGTGTTCAATTTCGCCCAGGGCGCGATGGTGCTGTTCTCCGCGCTGACCTTTGTCAGCCTGTTGGAGCGCGGCGTGCCGTTCTGGCTGGCCTTTCTTGTCAGCCTGGCGGCCATGGTGTTGATCGCGGTGGCGGTGGAGCGCGTGGTGCTGCGCCCGCTGGTCAATCGTTCACCCATCACGCTGTTCATGGCCACCCTCGGACTGTCCTACGTCATCGAGGGATTCGCCCAGGCGCTGTGGGGCGCCCAGGTGCATGGTTTGGAGCTGGGCATCAGTGACGAACCCCTGGAGCTGGGCGGGATGCTGTTGTCGCAGTTCGACATTTTCGCCGCGCTGACAGCGGCATCGCTGGTGCTGCTGTTGTCCTGGCTGTTCAACAAGACCCGACTGGGGCTGTCGCTGCGAGCCGTGGCCGACGATCCGCTGGCGGCGTTGGCCGTGGGCATCCGCTTGCAGCGGGTGTGGGTGGTGGTGTGGTCGGTGGCAGGGTTTGTCGGGCTGGTCGCCGGCCTGCTCTGGGGCGCCCGCCTGGGGGTGCAGTTCTCGCTGTCGCTGGTGGTGCTCAAGGCATTGCCGGTGTTGATCATCGGTGGCTTCACCTCCATCAGCGGCGCGATTGTCGGCGGGCTGATCATCGGCGCCTCGGAGAAGCTGGCGGAGGTGTACCTGGGACCCATTATCGGCAGTGGCATCGAGAACTGGTTTCCCTACGTGCTGGCGCTGCTGTTCCTGCTGGTGCGCCCGGCGGGGTTGTTTGGCGAACGTGCCATCGAACGGGTCTAGGAGAGAACAACATGTTTTATCGAGAAGCAGGCCAGTTCAATACACGCTATGCCGAGGGCCGTCGCGTCTTCGCCTTGCGCCAGGATCGCCACGGGCTCGCCGCGCTGTTGCTGTTTGCCTTTGTCGGCGTGCCCTGGATTGGCAACGACTACTGGCTCAGCGCGATTCTGATTCCGTTCCTGGTGCTGTCCCTGGCCGGGTTGGGACTCAATCTGCTGACCGGTTATGCCGGGCAACTGTCGCTCGGTTCGGCAGCGTTCATGGCGGTCGGGGCCTTTGCCACCTACAACCTCGAAGTGCGTGTCGCTGGCTTGCCGTTGTTGTTCAGCATCGCTTTGGGTGGGTTGGCGGCGGCACTGGTGGCGGTGCTGTTCGGCTTGCCGAGCCTGCGTATCAAGGGTTTCTATCTGCTGGTTTCGACCCTGGCGGCGCAGTTCTTCGTGACCTGGGCGCTGACCCGGTACAGCTGGTTTTCCAACAACAGTGCCTCAGGCGTGATCAGCGCGCCGCGCCTGGAGGTACTGGGTGTGAACCTGGACGCCCCGAGCGGTCGCTACCTGTTGACGCTGACCGTGGTGGTGGCGCTGTTCTGGCTGGGCAAGAACCTGGTGCGCAGCGAGCTGGGGCGCAACTGGATGGCGGTGCGCGACATGGACACCGCCGCGGCCGTCATCGGTATTCAACCGGCAAAAACCAAATTGCTGGCCTTCGCCATCAGCGGGTTTTTCCTGGGAGTGGCCGGCGCGCTGTGGGCCTTCGCCTACCTGGGCACCGTGGAGCCCCATGGCTTCGATCTCAATCGGTCTTTCCAGATTCTGTTCATCATCATTATCGGCGGGCTCGGCAGCCTGCTGGGCAACTTCCTCGGGGCGGCGTTCATCGTCCTGTTCCCCGTCCTGCTCTCGAACCTGGCGTCGCTGCTGCCCGGCGGGCTGATCGACGCCGGTCAGGTGGAAAACCTGCAGAAGATGCTCTTCGGCGCCCTGATCATCCTGTTCCTGATCAAGGAGCCAGAGGGCCTGGCGCGCCTCTGGCAGCGCTGTCGCGAGCGCATGCGGCTGTGGCCGCTGCGCTACTGAACGCCGCACGAATTAACCACACAGGTCACTGGCTACACCCTAAGGAAAATCCAATGTTCAAACGATCTTTCGCGAGCAGCCTGGCGCTGGCCCTCAGCCTCACCGTCGCGGCCTTTACCGTCCAGGCGGACAACGAGCAATACTTCCCGCTGCAAAGCTATCGCGTCGGCCCCTATGCGGCCGGTGGCACCGGTTTTTTCGGCGGCTTCATCGACTATCTCAAATACGTCAACGCCAACGGCGGCGTGAACGGCGTCCAGTTGACCTGGAGCGAATGCGAAACCGAATACGTGGTGGAAAAGGGCGTCGAGTGCTACGAGCGCCTGAAGAAAGGCTTGAACGGTGCGCCAGCGGCGGCCACCAACCCGCTGTCGGTGGGCATCGCCTACGCCACGCTGGAGCGTTCGACGGCCGACAAACTGCCGTTGATTACCATCAACCACGGACGCACGGACTCCACCGATGGCAGCGTGTTTCCCTATGTCTTCCCGTTGCAGTTGAACCCTTATTCCGAAGTGTCCGCGATCATCAACTACATCGGCCAGCGGGCCGGCGGGCTGGATAAACTCAAGGGCCTGAAGATCGTCACTCTGTACCACGGCTCGCCCTACGGCAAGGAGACCAACGAGGTCCTGCAAACCCTGGCCGACAAGTACGGCTTTTCGCTGACCTTGCTGGAGGTGCCGCACCCAGGCAACGAACAGCAGTCGCAATGGCTGAACATCCGCCGGGAAAAACCCGACTGGGTGATCCTGCGCGGCTGGGGCGTGATGAACCCGGTGGCGCTGAAGACCGCGCAGAAGGTCGGCTTCCCGGCCGATCGCATCATCGGCAATATCTGGAGCAATTCCGAGGATGACGCCGCACCGGCCGGTGCCGCCGCCAAAGGATTCATTGCCATTACCACTCATCCTTCGGGTACCGATTTCCCGGTGCTGCAAGGCATCAAGCAGCAAGTGGTCGATACCGGTCATGGCGACCTGGCCGATCCCAAGCGTTTCGGCACCGTGTACTACAACCTCGGCGTGGTCAACGGCATTCTTAACGTTGAAGCCGTGCGTATCGCACAGCAGAAATTCGGCAAGCAGCCGTTGACCGGTGAGCAGGTGCGCTGGGGGTTCGAGAATCTCAAGCTCGACGACGCTCGACTCAAGGAACTGGGGGCGTTGGGGTTGGTGCAGCCGTTGCAACTCTCGTGCTCGGACCACGAAGGTGGCGGGGCGGTGCGCTTCCAGCAATGGGACGGCGCGCAGTGGAAACTGATCAGCGACTGGGTCCAGGCCGACCGCGCCTTGCTGCGGCCGATCATCGAAGCGTCGTCCCATCAGTACGCCCGGGAAAAAGGCATCACCCCGCGTGACTGCAACAAGGAAACCTGAGGCAACCCGACGATCCGGGCGCTTGCGTCCGGTGGTTCCGCGAAGAGGCGAAACAGCATGGCGACGAACGTGCCGATCCTGCAGATCGACGATATTGAAGTCTTCTATGAACAGACCATCCTGGCCGTGCGGAGCGTGTCGCTGAACGTCGCGAAAGGGCAGGTCGTGGCGTTGCTGGGCGCCAATGGTGCCGGTAAGAGCACGACGTTGAAGGCAGTCTCCAACCTGGTGCGTGCCGAACGGGGCGAAGTGGTACGGGGGCGGATTGTGTATCAAGGGCGAGAGGTGACTCACAGCGCTCCCCACACCTTGGCGGCGAACGGTTTGGTGCAAGTGCTGGAAGGTCGGCATTGCTTTGCCCAATTGACCGTGGAGGAAAACCTCCTCGCTGGCGCCCTTGCGCGCCAGGTTCCGCGGCGCCAGCTCCTGGCCGATCTGGAGTGGGTCTACGGCCATTTCCCGCGCCTGAAACTACGCCGCAGCATCCCCGCCGGCTATACCTCGGGCGGAGAGCAGCAGATGATCGCGATAGGACGGGCGCTGATGGCCAAGCCTCAGCTGGTCTTGCTGGACGAACCCTCGATGGGGCTGGCACCGCAGATCGTCGAGGAAATCTTCGAAATCATCCGCCAGCTCAATGAGCGTGATGGCGTCAGCTTTCTGATCGCCGAACAGAACATCACGACGGCGCTGCGTTACGCCCATTTCGGCTACGTACTGGAAAGCGGTCGCGTGGTCAGTGAAGGCCGTGCTGACCAACTGGCGGCCCGCAGCGACCTGCATGATTTTTATCTGGGGGCACGCAATGGGGCGAGGGCTCCATCCTCAAGCGTCGGCGCGGGATCAGGTTGAAAGGTTGATCACCTGGCCGTTGTGCGTGCTCAGCGCCGGACGGCGTTTGCTGACTACCAGCTCACCGATCCTGATCAGCAGCGTGCGCGTGACATTGCGGCTCAGGCCCAGCAGGGCGGCGGTGTGGACCTGGTTGCAGTTGGCGTATCGGTAGGCTGCGCGCAACAGTGCCGTTTCGACCTTCTCATGCAGATCGCCATGCTCTTGCTCGAGCAGCTTTTCAAAGGCCTTTTGCAACAGCGCCTCCGCATTGAGAGGGGGGCTCTCCGGTGCTGCGTCCTGGCGGTCGATACGAAAGTTGGACAAGTGCAGATCCTGGACGCCAATCAGCTGATTGCGGCAGATCAGCAGGGTGTGATGGATGACGTTTTCCAGCTCGCGGATATTGCCCGGCCAGGCGTAATCAAGCAGTTTGCGCTGCGCCTGCGCATCCAGCGCCACCTCGCCGTAACCCAGCCTGCGGCTGTACTCGGCGATGAAATGGCGTATCAACGGCAAGATGTCACCGGGGCGCTCGCGCAGCGGTTTGAGAACGAGGCTGACCACATTGAGACGGTAGTAGAGATCTTCGCGAAAGTGGCCGGCGTTGATGGCTTTTTCCAGTTGCACATTGGTGGCCGCCAAGACGCGCACGTTGATCTTGATGCTCTTGCGCGAGCCCAGGCGGACCACTTCACGTTCCTGGAGCACCCTGAGCAGCTTGACCTGGATCGGCAGTGGCAGATCACCGATCTCATCCAGGAACAAGGTGCCGCCGTCAGCTTCTTCGAACCAGCCTGCCTTGGCGGTCAATGCACCGGTGAACGCGCCTTTTTCGTGCCCGAACAGCTCGGCTTCCACCAGCGTCTCGGAGAACGCCCCACAGTTGACCGCAACGAACGGCTTGCCCTGGCGGGCGCTGAGATTGTGTATGTGCCGGGCGACCAACTCCTTGCCCGTACCGGTTTGGCCGATGATCAGCACACTGGCGTCGCTGGGTGCCACTTTTTGCAAGTGAGCCAGCAGGGCCTGGGAGCTCGGGTCTTCAAAGACTTGGGCCGTGGCACGAATCGACGTGGCCAGGCCTGGTGACGGGGGAAGTGTGAGCAGTTGCATGGCGGTGGCTCGTCAAATGAGATCGCAGTGGGTCAAAGGCTTGGATCAATCTAAATGATCTAAAAAATGTTCAATAAATACTTTTTTGTTATTTGCTTAAGGTTTGGCCTTCTTGACGCCGAATGCAGGCAGGCCCGACGCCTTCGCGAGCAAGCTCGCTCCCACAGTGGGTTTGCAGTGGATGCAGGATTTGTGCATGACCCCGAACCCTGTGGTAGCGAGCCTGCTCGCGATAGCAGTGGCACATTCAACAAGGATGCAGGCCGGTCCGACGCCATCGCGAGCAGGCTCGCTCCCACAGTGGGTTTGCGGTGGATGCAGGATTTGTGCACGACCCCGAACCCTGTGGGAGCGAGCTTGCTCGCGATAGCGGTGGCACATTCAACAGGGATGCAGGCCGGTCCGACGCCATCGCGAGCAGGCTCGCTCCCACAGTGGGTTTGCGATGGATGCAGGATTTGTGCACGACCCCGAACCCTGTGGGAGCGAGCTTGCTCGCGATAGCGGTGGCACATTCAACAGGGATGCAGACCGGTCCGACGCCTTCGCGAGCAGGCTCGCTCCCACAGTGGGTTTGCGGTGGATGCAGGATTTGTGCACGACCCCGGACCCTGTGGGAGCGAGCCTGCTCGCGATAGCGGTGGCAGATTCAGCAGGGATGCAGGCCGGTCTGACGCCATCGCGAGCAGGCTCGCTCCCACAGTGGGTTTGCGGTGGACGCAGGATTTGTGCACGACCCCGGACCCTGTGGGAGCGAGCTTGCTCGCGATAGCGGTGGCACATTCAGCAGGGATGCAGGCCGGTCCGACGCCTTCGCGAGCAGGCTCGCTCCCACAGTGGGTTTGTGAGGTGGACGCAGGATTTGTGCACGACCCCGGACCCTGTGGGAGCGAGCTTGCGCGCGATAGCGGTGGCACATTCAACAGAGATGCAGGCAGGCCCGACGCCTTCGCGAGCAGGCTCGCTCCCACAGCGGGTTTGCGGTGGATGCAGGATTTGTGCACGACCCCGGACCCTGTGGGAGCGAGCTTGCTCGCGATAGCGGTGGCACATTCAGCAGGGATGCAGACCGGCCCGACGCCTTCGCGAGCAAGCTCGCACAGTGGGTTTGCGGTGGATGCAGGATTTGTGCACGACCCCGAACCCTGTGGGAGCGAGCCTGCTCGCGATAGCGATGGCACATTCAGCACAGGGATGCAGGCCGGTCCGACGCCATCGCGAGCAAGCTCGCTCCCACAGTGGGTTTGCGGTGGATGCAGGATTTGTGCACGACCCCGAACCCTGTGGGAGCGAGCTTGCTCGCGATAGCGATGGCACATTCAACAGGGATGCAGGCCGGTCCGACGCTATCGCGAGCAAGCTCGCTCCCACAGTGGGTTTGCAGTGGATTCAGGATTTGTGCACGACCCCGGACCCTGTGGGAGCGAGCCTGCTCGCGATGAGGGCTGTGTGTTCGACATCGCCGTCACGGATCATCCACGGATACGAATGTACGGCGTGACCGACATCCCCACTCGCAATTTCGCCGCCGCCGGTTGGTCAGGGTCGATGTGGATGCGCACGGGCAGGCGTTGGACGATCTTGGTGAAGTTGCCCGTGGCATTGTGGGGCGCGATGGCGGAGTAGCTGGCGCCGCTGGCCGGGCCCAGGCTTTGCACTGTTCCTGCCAGTGTTTCGCCCGGCAGGGCATCCACTTCGATATCCACGGCCTGGCCGGTTTGCACGCGGGCCAGTTGCGTCTCGCGGAAGTTGGCGGTGATGTAGACGGCATCGAGCGGGACAATCGCGAGCAAGGGTTTCCCGGCGTTGACGAACGCACCGACGCGCACGGATTTCTCCCCGATCGTGCCACTGATCGGCGCGGTGATGCGGGTATAGGACAGCTTCAGTTCGGCGATGGCCTGCGCGGCCTGGGCGTGGGCGAGGGCTGCCCTGGCTTGTTCCAGGTCGGCCTTGAGGATGTCCACCTGCTGCCGGGCCGCCTGCTGGCCGGCTTGGCTTTTTTCCAGCCCCGCCTGTTGCACGCTCAACTGCGCCTCCGCCTGTTGCTGTGCCTGCACGGTGCCCGAACCGTCGGCGGCCAGGTTGCGGTAGCGGGCGTGATTGGCCTTGGCCAGCTTGAGCGCGGCGTCGTCCGCAGCGACTGCGGCCTGGGCCTGGCGTATGGCGGTTTGCTGTTGGATCAGGCGGGCTTCCAGGCTGGCGATACCGGCCTGGGCGCTGGCGACCTGGGCCTTCGCCACGTTCACCGTGGCGACGAAATCCCGGTCGTCGATGACCGCCAGCAGATCGCCTTTCTTCACCGGCTGGTTGTCTTCGACCAACACCGTTTCAACCGTGCCCGACACCTGCGGCGCCACCGTGGTGAAATCGGCGTGGACATAAGCATCGTCCGTCGATTGGGTCGAGGCGCTGGATTCGGAGCGATTAAGATAGAAAACGCTGCCGATGGCCACTGTGAGCAGCAGCACTGCACTGAGGATCCGGGCTTTCTTCGGTAAGGCCATGATGAGTTACCCGTGTGAGGGAGAAGGAGGCGTCAAGACAGGCGCCGGGATGTAGGTCAGCCGCAGCACCAGGGGAATCATCAGCAGTGCCAACACCCCCAGCACGCGATAGGCATCGGCGATGGACAGCACCAGCGCCTGCTGGCTGACGATGCCCATCAGCGATGACGGCTCGGGCACGACAAGGGCATTGCCGGCCAGGGCCGCTTGATCCAGCAACATTTCCCCATGGAAACGGCCGCGCACGGTCATGAGCTGACCGATCACCGCCGCGCCGAACAGTGAACCAAAGGCCCGCAGCGTGTTGATGGTGCCGGACACATAAGGGCCTTCGGGGGGCTGCACCACGCTGGTGATCAGGAACAACATCGATACCACCGCCATCGGTTGTCCGAAGGCCTGTAGGGTTTGCGCCAGGACGAACTGGTCACGGTTCCAGTCGGCGGTCAGTTGTGCTCCGCACAGACACGCCAGGGCGATCAGCAACAAACCCGAGGCGAACACGATGCGCGCATCGACCCACTTGCGGTACAGCAACAGCGCCACGACAGGCCCCAGCACCAGTTGCGGCAACGCGACAATCAGCCCGATCGAGGCCATTTGCAGCGGACGATAGTTCTGCAGCGGGCCGAGATAACTGGCGGGTAACAATGAGCTGGACATCAGCACCACCAGCAACGACAGGAACAGGGTGCAGCCCAGGCCCAGGTTGCGGCGTCCGAGGATCTGCAACTTGATGAATGGCGAGGGGTGGTACCACTCGGTCAACAGGTACACCGCCATCAAGGTCAGGCCCATCACCAGGGATGTTGTAATCAACGGCGAGTGAAACCAGTCCAGGCGCACACCCTGGTCCAGCGCGACGGTGATCAGGCCGAGCGCCGGTACACCGCACGCCATGCCGGACCAATTGGCCTGGCGAAAGCGCGGAACCTGGACGGGCTCCCGGGGCAGTCCCCAGGCGATCAGGCCGGCGGCGACGAGGGCCAGGGGAATGATCTGCCAATACACCCAGCGCCAGTCGTGCAGCCCATCCGTCCAGCTTCCGGCCAGCCAGATCGACAGGTTGGGCGCGAAGGTCGCGGTCATCGCATACAACGCCAACCCGTACAGCCGGATGGCCGGCGGCAGGAATTTGAGGGCGGCCATCATCAGCAAAGGGATCGTCGTACCGCTGGCGATGCCTTGGGCGAAACGCAAGGTCAGCAGCAGCTCCAGGTCGTGAATGAACGGCAGGATCAAGGCGAGCAGGGTGCAGGTGCCGAGCATCCACAGCTCGAAGCGACGCAGCGACAGTGTCAGGGCGAACCACGCCGAAAAGGGCATGGCGATCAGCTCACCGGCGCTGTACGCGGTGGTCAGCCAGGAGCCGTCGTCGAAGCCCAGGCCCAGCGCCCCCCTGACATCCGCCAGCGCCAGGGCGCCGACCCGGGTGTTCAGCCCGGCCATCATGGCCGCGAGGAAAATGCCGACCAGGCCGACCAGCGGGCGAATGGCAGATTGGACCTGGGGCGCCTGGCCAGTCGCTACGCCGACCGGCGACACGGCGGCGACGTTCATTGCCCGCCCTCCGGATCCCAGCCACCACCCAGGGACTTGTAGAGATTGACCACGGTGAGCGTGGCATCGGTCGTGCTGGCGTTGAGGCGGGTCTGACTGGCAAGCACGTTGAGTTGTGCCGTCAGCACGCTCAGATAATCGGCGGCGCCTTGCTGATAGCCGCGCTCGGCCGCATGCAGTGCCTGCTGGTTCTGCTCGAAGGACACCTGCAGTTCGTCGTGCTGGCGCTGTTGGGCGGCCCAGGCATCCAGGGCGTTGTCGACTTCATGCCAGGCGCGCAGCACCGTTTTGCGGTAGGCGAGCGCGGCGCTTTTCTGCCGTGATTCATTCAGCTCCAGGCGCTGGGTCAGCCGACCGCCCTGGAAGATCGGCAAGTAAACCGTCGGGCCGATGGAAAAGATGCGTGAATCCCAACTGCTCAGGTCCCCACTGTTGAAGGCTTCCACGCCGATGCGTCCCTTGAGGCCGATCCGTGGATAGAAGTCGGCCTTGGCGACGCCGATGTCAGCGGTCGCGGCATGCAGCCGTGCTTCGGCGCGCAGGATGTCGGGGCGCCGGCGGGCCAGTTCGGAAGAAACGCCGACCGGTATGTGGCTGGGCAGCGTCGGCAAGGGCATCTCCGGGCCCAACTGGGCGTCGAGCGTGCGGGGTTGCTCGCCCAGCAGCAACGCCAGTGCGTTCATCTGGGCATTACGGCGCTGGCCCAGTTCCGGCAGCAGGGCCTTGATCGTCGCCAGTTGCGCGCGGGCGGTCGCGGTTTCGAAGTGGGTGGCGACACCATTGCGTTCGCGGCTTTCAGCCAGGCCCAGGGTCCGTTCGGCGACGGACAGGTTTTGCCGGGCGATATCCAGCTGCGCCTGGGTTCCACGCAATTGCAGGTAGGTGCGGGCCACTTCGGCGGACAAGGCGACCCGGGCGGCTTCGCGGTCATACACCGTGGCTTCCAGGATCGCGGCAGCACCTTCACGGGCACGTCGGGCCCGGCCCCATAGGTCGATCTCCCAACTGGCATCGAAGCCAAGCTGCCAGAAATTGGTCGCCCCGGTAGGAGCGCCCAGGGCGGCGAACTTGCCGTTTTCACTGAGGGCCTCGCGGGTGTAGCTGGCGTAGGCGCCCACGTTGGGTTGCAACTGCGAAGAGGTGATACCCAGTTGCGCCCGGCTTTGTTCAATGCGCTCGGAGGCCATTTGCAGATCGAGGTTGCCGGCCTGGGCTTGTGTTTGCAGTTGGGCGAGCGTCGGGTCGTTGAACAGCAGCCACCATTGGGCTGGAACCGCGGCGCTGGACATGGGGGGAGCGCCGGCATGCTCGGGCCGGGGTGTCAGTTGCAGGGCGTCGAGGTCGTTCCCGGGTTTCATGAAGTCGGGGCCGACCATGCAGCCCGCCAGGGAAATGGCCCCCATCCCGATTAGGCCGATACTGAATCGTTTCAGGATGCGGTGGGGTGACTCGAAAAATGCCGACATAGCCAGTTCCCCGCAAGATTCACGGGCGAGTCGCCCGCCGTGAGTCCATGCTATTGGGAGTGGCTTACGGGCGCACTTCTACATCGGTTCAGAAAAACCATACGTCAGTGGCGGCAGACTATACGAAGGTATGAGTGCAGAGGGTCAGTGCCGCTGGCTGAGGGCGGTTTCGATACATTCCAGCAGCCGGTCGGCCTCACAAGGCTTTGGCAGACAGGCAATCAGTCCAGGGGTGCCGGCGCCCAGGTGGGACACTTTCCCGGGGTAGGCGGTGATGAATATGGTGGGGATCTTGAAGCCCATCGCGCCGAGTCGCTCGTGCAGCTCCACGCCACTCATGCCCGGCATCTGGATGTCGGAGACCAGGCAGTTCGTCCCGGCGGGGCCGGCGGTGTCAAGAAAGTCCAAGGCGCTGCAATAGGTGCGAACGTCGTAGCCGCTGGAGCGCAACAGGCTCTTGAGGGCGGCCCGAACGGATTCGTCATCGTCGACGACTGCAATGGTTTGCGTGGTGCCTATCTGGGTGTCTTCCATAAGGGGTCGCTCGTGACAGCGCCTGTCGTGAATTACACGATACGCGGTCTCGCAAGGCGCAGAAGTATACCTACGTATAACTAGTTAAGACCAAAGGGTCGTTCCGTCCTGTTCAATGAGTCCGGTCCAGCCCGGCCCAACGGAAATAGCTGTGAAGGGCTTTCGCCAGGCGTTAATCTACAGGCCGGTGACACGACTCGTTTCGTTCCGTTCCCGACGGCAACGTGCGCAGCCCGATTCATTGTGGCGAGGGGATTTATCGAAACGTCGCACCGCCCCGTTGGGGCGCGAAGCGCCCCCAAAAACTGAGCATGCGGCGTGTCAGACAGGTTGAGGGGGACTGCTTCGCAGCCCAACGGGGATAAATCCCCTCGCCACAGGTCCATCTACTTTCTTAAGTGAGCAGCATTGCGGTAGATGACCCACGATTTATTGTTCCCGTGCCCTGGAAAACAGCATGCAAATACTATGGGACGATGGTGAGCGTACCTTCTGTCGGCAACTGCGTTCGGGCGCGGAGGGCAAGTATTCTGTGCTGGTTGCCCGGCCCGCGGGCGAGCAACCTCGCCCCGGCTGCCTGGGCCGCCTCGCCCATGAGTTCGGCCTGAAGGACGAGCTGGAGAACACCTGGTCGGTGCGCCCCCTGGAAATGCTGCGCGAAGGCGCCCAGATGCACCTGGTGCTCGAAGACCCGGGTGGCGTGCCGCTCATGCAACTTTTGATCGCACCCATGGAGACCGCCACGTTCCTGCGGCTTGCCGTGGGCATTGCCGTGGCACTGGGCAAGCTGCACCAGTGTGGCCTTGTCCATAAAGACATCAAGCCCAGCCATATCCTGGTGAACTGCACCGACGGCCAGGCCCGGCTCACCGGTTTCGGCCTGGCCTCGCGCTTGCCCCGGGAACGACAGGCGCCCGAGACCCTGGCCGGCACGCTCGCCTACATGGCCCCCGAACAGACCGGTCGGATGAATCGCTCGATCGATTCGCGCAGCGACCTTTATTCCTTCGGCGTCACCCTCTATCAGATGTTGACCGGCTCGCTGCCGTTCACCGCGTCTGACCCGATCGAGTGGGTGCACTGCCATATCGCCAGGAAAACCCTACCCCCCAGTGAACGGGTCGCAACCGTTCCCGAGATGCTTTCCCAGATCGTCATGAAGCTGCTCGCCAAGACCGCCGAGGAGCGTTACCAGACGGCTGCCAGCGTCGAGCACGACCTGCGGCGATGCCTGGCGGACTGGCAACAACTGGGCCACATCAATGCCTTTGCGCTGGGTGAACATGGCGCGTCGGATCGGTTGCTGATCCCCGAGAAACTCTATGGTCGTGAGCAAGAAGTCGACACCCTGGTCGCCGCGTTTTCGCGGATCGTGCGAAGCAGCTCACCGGAACTGGTGCTGGTCACAGGTTATTCCGGTATCGGCAAGTCTTCGGTGGTCAACGAGTTGCACAAGGCGCTGGTGCCGCCGCGAGGGCTCTTCGCCAGTGGCAAGTTCGATCAGTACCGGCGTGATATTCCCTACTCGACGCTGGTGCAGGCGTTCCAGAGCCTGGTGCGCACGCTGTTGGGTAAGAGTGACGCAGAGCTGGCGAGGTGGCGTGACGCCTTGCAGGAGGCACTGGACACCAACGCACGGCTCATGACCGACCTGATTCCCGAACTCAAGTTGATCATCGGCGAGCCGCCGGCGGTTACATCCCTGGATCCCCAGCAGGAGCAGCGCCGCTTCCTGCTGGTGTTCCGGCGCTTTATCGGTGTGTTCGCCCGCGAAGACCATCCGCTGGCGTTGTTTCTCGACGATTTGCAGTGGCTCGACGCGGCGACCCTCGATCTGCTGGAGGATTTGCTGACCAGCAGCGATGTGCGGCATCTGATGCTGGTCGGTGCCTATCGCACCAACGAGGTGGATGCCACGCACCCCCTGGTCGCCAAACTCCAGGCGATCCGAAGTGCGGACGGCAAGGTCAGCGAGATCACGTTGATGCCGCTGACCAAAGTGCATATCGAGCAGTTGATCGCCGAGGCGCTTCATGACGAGCGCCCACGTATCGAGCCCCTGGCGCAATTGGTGCTGGATAAAACCGCCGGCAATCCGTTTTTCGTGATCCAGTTTCTGCAAGCGCTGGCCGATGAGCAGTTGCTGACCTTCGATCATGCCGCCCGCCAGTGGTGGTGGGATCCGGATCGCATCCATGCCAAGGGTTATACCGACAACGTCGTGGATCTGATGGTTGGCAAACTGGTCCGCCTGCCCATGGAGACACAGCAGGCGCTGCAGCAGCTTGCCTGCCTGGGTAACGTCGCCGGGATCAAGGCGCTTTCGACCGTCCTGGGACTCCCCAAGGCGCAGGTTCGGACGGTCCTGTGGGACGCGATTCGACTGGAACTGGTCGAACGGCTGGATGGCGCCTACGGGTTTGTCCATGACCGTATTCATGAGGCCGCCTATTCACTGATCCCCGAGCATTCACGTGCCGAGGTCCACCTGAGAATCGGGCGGCTGCTCGCCGCACAGACGTCGTCACAAGGTCGGGACGAGGCGATCTTTGAAATCGTGGGGCAGCTCAATCGCGGCGCCGCATTGCTCACCGACCAGGGTGAACGCGAGCAGTTGGCGGAATTCAACCTGATCGCCGGACAGCGCGCCAAGGCGTCGACGGCCTACGCTTCGGCGCTCAACTACCTCACGACCGGCACCCAGTTGCTGGACGATGACTGCTGGGCGCGTCGGCATGAACTGATTTTCGCGCTGTCGTTGAACAGGGCTGAATGCGAGTTCCTGACCGGGCAGCTCAGCATGGCGGACGAGCGCCTGACAGCGTTGGCCAAGCGCGCAGTGACCGTCATCGAGCGCGCCAGCGTCGCGTGCCTGCAAATGGACGTGTACCTGCTGCTGGATCGCAGCGACGGCGCGGTCGAGGTCTGTCTCGCCTACCTGCGGCATGTGGGTATCGAGTGGTCGGCCCATCCGGGTGACGATGAGGTGCGTCGTGAGTACGACCGTATTGGCTCGTTGTTAGGGGGGCGGGCAATCGAGGACCTCATCGATTTGCCGCTGATGGAGGACGCGCCATCCCTGGTGACGGTCAATGCGCTGAGCAAGCTCTTCCCGCCGGCTTTGCAGACCGATGCAAACCTGACGGACCTGTTGATCTGCAAGGCAATTACCTTGAGCCTGGAGTGGGGCAACTGCGACGCTTCCTGCGTGCTCTACGCCAACCTGTTCAGGGTCGCCGGTCGGCGGTTTGGTGACTATGAGGTGGGCTTCCGGTTCGGTCGGCTGGGTTGCGAACTCGTTGATCAACGCGGCCTGAAGCGATTCGAAGCCAGCACCTACCTGTGTTTTTCGAACTTTGCCGTGCGCTGGATGAAACCGGTGGGGCAATGCCGCGACCTGTTGCGTCGTTCCTTCACGGCGGCGAACCGGATCGGTGATCTGCCATATGGCGCCTATGCGGGAAACAGCCTCACCTCCGATTTTCTCTTCGCCGGCGAGCCGTTGTCCGAGGTACAGGATGAAGCCGAGCGGGGACTGGTATACGCCAGGAAGGTGCGCTTCGGGCTGGTGACTGATTTTATCGCCACGCAACGGGTTCTGATCCGGATGATCCGGGGCTTGACGCCGACCTTCGGTCGCCTGGATGACGGCGATTCGAACGAGTCGGGTACCGAAGCACATTTGAGCAGCAATCCCGATCTGGCGTTGGCTGAATGCTGGTACTGGGTTCGCAAGCTACAGGCCCGCTACATGGCCGACGATCCGGACGCAGCGATGGAAGCCGCTGCGAAGGCCGAGCAGTTGCTCTGGACGTCCCACTCGTTCTTCGAGGAAGCCGAATATCACTTCTACAGCGCACTGGCCCGGGCCGCTTGCTGCGATAGTGTCTCGGCGGACGAGCAGGCGCAGCACTTGCTCGCCATGGCAACCGACCACCAGTGGCTTGAGGGCTGGGCCCGGCAGTGTCCGGAAAATTTCGCCAGCCGTGCGGCCCTGGTTGGTGCCGAGATCGCCCGGGTCGAGGGCCGGGTGATCGATGCCGAATTGCTCTACGAGCAAGCCATGGAAGCCGCCCTGGCGAGCGGTTTTGTTCATGTCGAGGCGCTTGCCAATGAGCTTGCCGCGCGTTTCTACCGGGCGCGGGGCTTCGGCAAGATCGCCCGCGTTTATTTGCAGGATGCCTGTTACGGTTATCTGCGTTGGGGTGCCGATGGCAAGGTGCGGCAACTTGAGGACAAGTACCCGGCGCTCAGGGCCGAAGAACCTGCGCCCGGCCCGACGACAACGATGGCTACACCGGTCGAGCACCTTGACCTGGCCACCGTGCTCAAGGTTTCCCAGGCCGTGTCGGGCGAGATTGTCCTGGAAAAACTGATCGACACGGTCATGGGCACGGCGATCGAACAGGCCGGCGCCGAGCGTGGGCTGCTGATCCTGTCCCAGGACGGTGAGCACCGGATCGCTGCGCAAGTGACCGCCGATGGCACCACCACTCAACTGCGCAATGCGCCGGTGAGCGCGGCGCTGTTGCCGGAGTCGGTGCTTTATCACGTCCTGCGCACCCGCGAGAGCGTGGTGCTGGACGATGCACTGGTCGAGGCCCCGTTCGCCACGGACCCCTACGTCCGTCAGCAGCACGCCCGTTCGATCCTGTGCCTGCCGCTGACCAACCAGGCCAAGCTGGTCGGTGCGCTGTATCTGGAAAACAATCTGGCGGCCCATGTGTTCAGTCCCAGCCGGATCGCCGTGTTGAAGCTGGTGGCCTCACAGGCCGCCGTGTCCCTGGAAAACGCCCGCCTGTACCGCGAGGTCGCCGAGCGCGAAGCGAAGATCCGCCGCCTGGTGGACGCCAACATCATCGGGATTCTCGTCTGGCATGCCGACGGGCACATCATCGAGGCTAACGATGCGTTCCTGCGCATGTTGGGTTACCAGCGAGAAGACCTTGCCTGCGGCCTGCGCTGGAGAGACCTGACCGTGCCGGAGTTCCAGGAGCTCAGCGACCGCTCGTTGGCGCAGGCGCTGTTGACCGGACACACCCGGCCCTACGAGAAGGAATACTTCAGGAAGGACGGCAGTCGCTTGCCGGTCATTGTCGGCCTGGCCTTGTTCGAAGCGGGCAGCAATGAGGGGGTTGCCTTTGTACTGGACCTGACCGAGCGCAGGCAGGCGGAAGAAAAAATCCGTGAAAGCGAACGCCGCTATCGTGAGGTGCAAACCGAGCTGGCCCATGCCAACCGCGTGGCGACCATGGGGCAGTTGGTGGCTTCGATTGCCCACGAAGTCAACCAGCCGATCGCCGCCGCGATCCTCAACGCCAATGCGGCGTTGCGCTGGTTGAACGCCCAGCCACCCGAAATCGAAGAGGTCCGCCAGGTACTGGAACGCCTCATCCTCGATGCCAATCGAGCGGCGGATGTGCTTGGCCGGATCCGTGGACATATCCGCAAGGCACCGCCGCAGAAGGGCCCGGTGGACATCAACGCGGCTATCGAAGAGATGATCGAGTTTACCCGTAGTCAGATCATCAAGAGCGGCGCCTCGATACAGACGCAGTTCATGGACGGCTTGCCCTTGATCGAAGGTGACCGGGTAGAGCTGCAACAGGTGCTGCTCAACCTGATCATGAATGCGTTGGAGGCCATGGGCAGTGTCAGCGAAGGCGAGCGGCACCTGGTGATCTGCGCGACGCTGGGCGAGGCGGGTTGTGTGCTCGTCAGTGTCAGCGACACGGGCCCGGGGTTCGCCTCGCAAAGCACCGACCTGGTGTTCACCTCGTTCTATACCACCAAGCCCACCGGCCTGGGCTTGGGGCTGTCGATCTGTCGCTCGATCATCGAGGCCCATGGCGGTTGCCTGCGGGCCATCGCCAACCCACCGCGGGGCGCCACTGTACAATTCACGCTGCCCATCGTGCGCCCGTGAGGGCGCCGGTTTAATACTTAGGTTTAGGGGCCGCATATCAATCGGTCACGGGAACCAACCCACGTACAAATGAAACGCGATAAGCCCCGGCGATATATTCCCCATCAAGGACTGCGGAGAATGTGTCGTGAACAACTTGACCGCCAGAGCAGCAGAACAACTGTCATCCCTTCGTTCGATCGCGCTGATTTGCATGGCGCTCATCACGACGAGCGCTTTCTACCGTTTGAGCATGCCGATCGCCGAGAGCCACAGGCCCGCCGAACCGCGCCACTGCAATCAGCGGTCGGCGCACCTGGTAGATGTTTCATTGCGGCCGGTCGATGTCCAGCAGCCTGCGGACCAGGTGCCGATCGGCGCACACCTGATCAGCCCGCGTCGGTTCTACTTGCATCACGGGATCTACCTGGGTGGGGCGGACGTCGCCCATTACTCGGGGTTCAGTGGCTCGCTCCGGCCGGGGCCTATCGAAGTGACCGATCTTGAGCATTTTGCCAACGGCAAACCGGTCTGGGTGCTCCAGGAGCCCTGCAAATACTCCAGCGAAGAAATCGCCGATCGGGCGCGCTCCAGATTGGGTGAAAAACAGTACAGGGTGCTGTTCAATAACTGCGAGCATTTCTGCAGCTGGTGCGTCAGCGGAAAAAGCTACAGTGCCCAGGTCGACGCCTGCTTCCATCGCCCCCATGATCTGTTCGCGTTGATTTCGGCGCTGGAGCCGCACTTGGTGGCCTAGTGGCCTGTGCTACAATTTTTTTCCGTCCACCCAAGAGGAACGCGCATGAACGGTAGTCCCTCATCCCATGATCCGGGCAGCAAGGATTCCATGGTGTTCGTGGTGGATGACGATGCCTCCATTCGCGATGCGTTGAGCAATCTGTTGCGTTCGGTCGGGATCCGCGTCGAGACGTTTGCTTCCACCGCGGAGTTTCTTCAGCAGCCGAAGACCGATTGCGCCAGTTGCCTGGTGCTCGATGTACGACTGCAGGGGAGTAGCGGCCTGGACTTCCAGCGCTGGTTGGCGGAGTCGGATTCGAATATTCCCATCATCTTCATCACCGGCCACGGCGACATCGAAATGTCGGTCAAGGCGATGAAAGCCGGCGCCGTGGATTTCCTGGCAAAACCATTCCGTGAACAGGACCTGCTGGACGCGGTGACCGCCGCACTCCAGGCCGACATCAAGCGTCGCGAAACCCAGCAGCAATCGGCCGACCTGCATGCCCATTACCAGACACTGACCGCCCGCGAAAAAGAAGTGATGGCTTTTGCGGTCAAGGGCCTGATGAACAAGCAGATCGCGGGGCAGATGAACCTCAGCGAAATCACCGTGAAAATCCACCGCGCTCATGCGATGAAGAAAATGCACGCCAAATCGTTCGCCGACCTGGTTCGAATGGCCGAATCCCTGGGGGCCGGGCCAGGTCACTGACCCCGGATTTAGTCGACTCCCCGCAACCCCCTGTGGGCGAGCCTGCTCGCGATAGCGGTGGGTCAGCTTGCATTGATATTGAAGTGCAGCCGCCATCGCGAGCAGGCTCGCTCCCACAGGATTCAGCGTTATCCCCGTTTATTGACTCCCCGCAAACCCAATGCGCGTTTTAGTGCGAACGCTCTGGAATGCCCCTCGGATGACCGTGGTATGGCCAAATGCTACGCCATTTATGACGAGATCAGGCACAAAAGCAGCGCTTACAGATAACTCGGCCGGCAAGTTAGACGGGTAACGTGGCGCACCGTTTCTGCGTAGCGTCTGTTCTTCGGTACGTTCAATGTCGATCACAAGAGAATAAGAAAATGACCAGCCCCAGTTTCAAGGATTCGAACGGCCATCTGGCACAGGGCTTCAAGCCTCGTCATGTCACCATGCTGTCCATTGCCGGGATCATCGGCGCAGGTCTGTTCGTGGGCTCGGGGCATGCCATTGCGGCGGCGGGTCCGGCGGTGCTGCTGGCCTACCTGTTCTCCGGCCTGCTGGTGGTGCTGGTCATGCGCATGCTCGGTGAAATGGCGGTGGCCCGTCCGGACACCGGCTCGTTCTCCACCTATGCCGACCAAGCCATCGGACGCTGGGCCGGTTTCACCATCGGTTGGCTGTACTGGTGGTTCTGGGTCCTGGTGATCCCCATCGAGGCGCTGGCCGCCGGTCATGTGTTGAACCAGTGGTTTCCGTCTGTTGATGCCTGGTTGTTTGCTTCGGTATCGATTGTGGCCCTGGCGGTGACGAACCTGTTCAGCGTGTCCAAGTACGGCGAGTTCGAGTTCTGGTTCGCGATGGCCAAGGTCGTGGCGATCATCGGTTTCATTTCCCTGGGGTTCGCCGTCCTGATGGGCTGGATTCCCGAGCGCGAAGCCAGTGGCCTGAGCCGCCTGATGGAAGAACACGGCGGCTTCGCACCCAACGGTTTGTCGGCGGTGGTCGGGGCGTTCATCACCATCATGTTCAGCTTTATCGGCACGGAGGCGGTGACGATTGCGGCGGCCGAATCCGATAATCCGGCGCAGAACATTGCCAAGGCAACGCGTTCGGTGATCTGGCGCATTGGTGTGTTCTATCTGCTGTCGATCTTCGTGGTCATTTCCGTGGTGCCGTGGAACGATCCGCTCCTGGCTTCGGTGGGGTCCTACCAGCGGGCGCTGGAACTGATGAACATTCCCCATGCCAAGTTCATGGTGGATGCCGTGGTGCTGATCGCGGTGGCCAGTTGCATGAACTCCTCGATCTACATCGCCTCGCGCATGCTGTATTCGCTGGGACGACGTGGCGATGCGCCGAAGACCGTGAGGGTGACGTCGGGGGACGGCGTCCCACGGACGGCGGTGATTGCCAGCACTGTGCTGGGTGCGGGTATCACGCTGTTCAGCTACTTCATGCCCGCCGGCCTGTTCCAGTTCCTGCTCGCCAGTTCCGGCGCCATCGCGTTGCTGGTGTACCTGGCGATTGCCATCTCCCAACTGCGCATGCGCCGGTTGCTGCGCCGCCAGAACGTCGAACTGACGTTCCGCATGTGGCTGTTTCCGTGGCTGACCTGGCTGGTCATCGTGTTCATCTGCGCGGCGCTGGCGGTGATGATGGTGACACCCGAGCACCGCAGCGAAGTGAGCTCGACCCTTGGCCTGGCGCTGATCATTTCCTTTATCGGGCTGGTGACATCGCGGCAGCCGCGGCAGGTGGAGAGGGCGGCTTCCCTGGGCTAGCCACAGGGAAAAGCTAGATGAAACACTTGTGGCGAGGGGATTCATCCCCGTTGGGCTGCGCAGCAGCCCTAATACAGTGCATTCAATTTGCCTGAGATTCCGAGTTGTCTGGTTTTGGGGCTGCTGCGCAGCCCAGCGGGGATGAATCCCCTCGCCACAGGAAGCGTTCCATTCCCAATCTGTTTCACCCCTGAAACACCTTCCTGAAGTCAGGCGCTCCGCCTGTCACCCTGCCTGTAAACCCTATCTGCCGATCTGGCACTAACCCGTTCGAGCGTTGTCATTAATGGGCGCCCTAGCGGCGTCACGTCAGCGGTATCGATGGGCTTTTCGAATGCCTTTGGGCAAAAAACTCGCGATGGATTGCGTCCTGGACCGACTATTTCTTTGCGGGTTGCCTTGCTATGGGTTTGCTACTCGATCCGCGTCATGACATCGATGCCGCGCTGTTGAGCTACCGCCGGGTGTTCTGGTCCCTGGCGCTGTTCAGTGGCGTGATCAATCTGCTGGTGCTGGTGCCGTCGCTCTACATGATGCAGGTGTACGACCGGGTCCTGACCAGTCGCAACGAAACCACCTTGTTCATGCTGACCCTGATCGCCCTGGGCCTGTTCATGTTCAGTGCCTTGATCGAGTGGGTACGCGGCGAGGTGATGATCCGCATGAGTGCGGGGCTGGACGATGCCCTCGGTGAGCGGGTGTTCGATGCCGCGTTTGCCCGCAGCCTGCGTGAGCACAACGCCAACCCGGCGCAGGTGCTCAGTGATCTGGCGACCTTGCGGCAACTGATCACCGGGCAGGGCCTGATCGCCTTGCTCGATGCGCCGTGGCTGCCGATCTTCCTCTTGGTCGCGTTCATTTTTCATCACTGGTTCGGGGTGCTGACCCTGGTGCTCGCCCTGGTGCTGATCGGCCTGGCGCTGTGGGGCGAGCTGGCGACCCGCACGCGCCTGGGCGAAGCCAACCGATTGGGCGTGCAGTCGGCCGCCTACGTCAACAGCACGTTGCACAACGCCGAAGTCATCCAGGCACTGGGCATGCTCGGGCCGTTGCGCCAGCGCTGGAGCCTGCTGCAGCAACGCATCATCGCCGCCCAGGCCCATGCCAGTGACCGCGGCGCCCGTATCACCTCGATGACGCGTTTCGTGCGCATCTCGGGCCAGTCGCTGTCGCTGGGGCTGGGGGCGTTGCTGGTGCTGGAAGGGCAGTTGTCGGCGGGCATGATGATCGCCATGTCGCTCCTGCTGGGGCGTGCCTTGGCGCCAGTGGAAATCGCCATCGGCTCGTGGAAACAGTTCAATGCCGGGCGCCAGAGCTATCAGCGCCTGAGCCTGCTCCTGGCCCAGCATCCCCGCGATCGCCTGCGCATGCCGTTGCCGCCGCCCACCGGGGCGGTGCGTCTGGAACAGCTGTACGTCGGCCCGCCCGGCGCCTCGCAGCCAATCCTGCGGGGGATCAATTTTCATCTGGAGAAGGGTGAGGTGCTTGCCGTGGCGGGGCCCAGCGCCAGTGGCAAGTCCACCCTCGCCAGGGCGCTGGTGGGTGTATGGCCTCCCTTGGGTGGATCGGTGCGCCTGGACAACGCCGAGATCAGCCAGTGGTCCCATGATGCCCTGGGACCTCATCTTGGGTACTTGCCGCAGGACATCGAACTGTTCGACGGCAGCGTTGCCGACAACATCGCCCGCTTCGGCGAACAGGATGCCGACAAGATCATCGCCGCCAGCCGTCACGCCGGTATCCACGAGATGATCCTGAGGTTTCCCAAGGGGTATGACACGCCGCTGGGGCCGGGCGGGCTCGGTTTGTCCGGCGGGCAGAAACAACGCCTCGGCCTGGCCCGCGCACTGTATGGACGCCCGTCGCTGATCGTGCTCGACGAACCCAATTCCAACCTCGATGAAGCCGGCGAACTGGCGCTGCTGCAGGCCATCGCCGTGCTCAAGGCTGCCGGCAGCACGGTGGTGCTGATCACCCACCGGCCCAGTGTGCTGGCGATGGTCGATCACATCCTCGTGCTCAAGGACGGCATCCAACAGGCCTTCGGCCCTCGCGACCGGGTACTCAAGGCGTTGATGCCTGGTCCGCGCCCGGCCGCGGTGAGGGAGGCCGGCGAAGATGCGTGATCTGGCCCCAGGCACACAAGCGTATAGCGAGCATGGGCTGAGCGTGCGCAGCGTCAGTGCGTTGCCCGGCGCCAATACCGATGCCGGCGGTGCGGCGCGGTATGGCGTGGGTTTCCTGGTGCTGGCCTTGGGCGGTGCGTTGCTCTGGGCCTGTCTGGCGCCGCTGGACCAGGGTGTGGTCGGCAGTGGCACCGTGGTGGTGGCGGGCGAGCGCAAGGCGGTGCAGTCGCTGGTGGGCGGCGTAGTGGAAAAACTGCTGGTGAGCGATGGCGATCGCGTCAGCCAGGGCCAGTTGCTGGTGCAGCTTAATATCGTGCAGGCCCAATCGCAGCTGGACGTGACCCTGGGCAAGCTGCTCAACGACCGCAGCATCGAGGCGCGCCTGATTGCCGAGCGCCTGGGCAGCGCCGAGATCCAGTGGCCGGCGGACCTGCTGGCCCGTGCCGACGAGCCACGGGTCAAGGCGGCCATGGCATTGCAGAGCCAGTTGTTCCTGAGCCGTCGCGCCGAACTGGGCAGCCGCTTGCAGATCATCGAGCACGAAGTGGCGGCGCTGGAGCAACAACTGCTCGGCTACGAAGGGGTCAAGCGCAACTACGACGCGCAGATGCGTTTCCAGCGCCAGGAGCTGGAGGGCCTGCGGGACCTGGCGCGTGAAGGCTATGTCCCGCGCAACAAACTCTTCGAGGCCGAGCGCAACGCCGCTCAACTGGCCGGTCAGATTGCTTCCGGGATCGGCGATGTCGGCAGGACCCGCCAGTCCATCAACGAGAGTCGGCTCAAGGCCTTGCAGGCGCAACAGGAGTTTCGTCGCGATGCCGAAACCCAACTCAGCGAAGTGTCCGCCGAAGCGGCGGGTTATGCCGATCAGATCCGTGCCTTGCAGTTTGAAGTCGACAACGGTGCCATCCGTGCACCGGCGGCAGGGCAGGTCATGGACGTGAACATTCACACGGAAGGTGGCGTCGTCCAGGCCGGCCAGACCCTGATGCAAGTCGTACCGCTGGATGCGCCGATGGCGATCACCGCGCGGTTCGAACCGCTGATGGCCAACAAGCTGCGCCCGGGGCTGCCGGTGCATGTGCATTTCACTGCGTTGCAGCGGGTGGACACACCGACGGTGACGGGCACGGTCACGACGGTGTCGGCGGATCAGTTGATCAATGAGCAGACGCACCAGCCGTACTTCTCCGCCAAGGTCGAGATTCCCGCCGACACCGTCGCCTCGCTGCAGGCCGCCGGCCTGTGGGTGCGCCCCGGCATGCTCGCCGATGTCACCGTGGTGACCGGTGAACGCACCCTGATGAATTACCTGATGAAACCTCTGCGCGAACGCTTGCTTGCTGCCTTCAAGGAGGAATGAGCATGACTGACCGTCGGCTTTATCGCTCCGGCATGCTGTTGAGCCTGTGCACCAGTTGGGTGGTGATCAGCCCCGCGTGGGCCGCCGAAGGGGGCCTGAGCCTGACCGATGCCTACGATGCCTCACGCCTGAATGACCCGACCCTGCAATCGGCCACCCATGCCTTCGATGCTTCCCGGAACGAAGAGGACATCGGTCGTGGCGGTCTTTATCCGCAGGTATCCTTGACGTCGCGCTACGGTTACGGCGGACGCACCGATGGCGGCGACGACAGAAGCTACGTCAACAGCAACGACTACCAGGCGAACAGCGTTACCCTCGCGGCGCAACAACCGCTCTATGACAAGGCGCGCTGGGCGGCTTTTCAAGAGGGCAAGGCTCGCGGGCAACTGGGCATCCAGATGTTCGATGTCGCCGGCCAGACCTTGTACGACCGGGTTGCCAAAGGGTATTTCGATGTGGCCCGGGCGGAGAATGAAATCAAGTTGATCGCCCAGCAGAAGGCCGCCATCAATGGCTTGGTCATCCAGAGCAAAAAGCTTTACCAGGGCGGCCAGGGCGCGATCACCGACATCGACGAGGCCCAGGCACGGCTCGATCTGGTCGAGGCCCAGGAGGCCGAAGCCCAGGCCCGTCGGGTGGCGGCGTTGCGAGCGTTGTCCGGCCGGGCCAGCGTGCCCATCGACGATATCCAGCCGATGCGCGAGGAACTGCCCCCCGGCAGCCCGATTCCGCCGGAGCAGGACCTGGGTTACTGGACGGCCATCGCCCGTGACGCCAGCCCCGAGCTGGCGGCCCGGCTGGCGGCGGTGAAAGTGGCCGAGGCCCAGGCCGACAGCCAGCGCGCCGGGCACTATCCGAGCTTGTCGCTGACCACTCAGTTGACCCGCCGCGAAACCCGTCAGTATCAGGAGCTCGATCCGCGCCAGGACACTTATTACGTGGGCGTGCAGCTGGATATCCCGTTGTATCGCGGCGGCGTGGTGCGTGCCTCGGTGGCCAAGGCCGAAGCGCAACTGGCCGGTGCCCAGTCGGACTATGACGTGCAGCGCCAACAGTTGGCCGAGAACATCGAGACCGATTACCTGGGGGTGGTGGCCGGGTTCGCCAAGAGCAAGGCCATGCAACGCGCGGTGGAGTCCAACCAGCGGGCGCTGACCTCGACGGAAAAAGGCTTCCAGGGCGGCGTGCGCTCCACCGTGGACATCCTCGACGCTCAGCAACGGGTATTCCAGGCTCGTCGAGACCTGCTCAACACCAAGCTCGACATGTTGCAAAGCTATGTCAGCCTGCACACCCACACCGGCCAGATGAACCGTGCGGTGTTGGAACAGGTGCAGGGGTTGTTCTGATGTTCCGGGGTGGGGCAGTTGCATTGATGCAGGATGTGCCACCGTCATCGCGAGCAGGCTCGCTCCCACAGGGATCTATGGTGTACGCGGGACCTGTGGGAGCGAGCCTGCTCGCGATGGCAATGGCACAGCCAACACCGCTTTCGGAACTTGATAGCCCAAGGCCAACTCCGACATTGAGCTATCATGCTCACTTTCCCAGCGACCGACCGATTCCCATGACTGCCGTAACCGACACCCTGCTGTACGCCCTCGACACCTGCGACATGCTGATCATCGACGGGCTGCACGCCTTCGATTTTTCCCTCGACGAACAGGACCAGTTGCATGTCGAGTGCATGAACGGCCGCACACTCGCGCATTGGCGCTTCACGCCTGCGCAGATGCAGGCCGCGACGTTCGACCCGGCTACCAGACACTGGATCATTTCCAGCGATTCGGGCGACCACCACCTGGAGTGCGTGGAAGCGGTCAGCGGCCACGACGATGAGGATGATGAACATGAAGATGCGTAGCCTCTGGCCACTGTTGATGGCCGGCAGCGTGGGGGCCATGGGCATGCAGGCCAACGCCGATGAGCATTACCCATTGCTGGTGGGCTCCTACACGGCGGGCCAGAGCCAAGGTGTCTACCGGCTGCAGTTCGACAGCCGCACCGGCCAGCTCGATGCCAAGCCGTTGCAGGTGATCAAGACAGACAACCCTTCATGGCTGACCCTTTCCCCGGACATGAGCCGCCTGTTCGTGGTCAACGAGAACGGACCCGGGCAGAAGGATCCGGTGGGCAAGGTCAGCAGTTATGCCATCGACCCTGCCACCCACGCTCTGAGCCTGATCAATCAGGTGCAGTCCCTGGGCAATGAGCCGACCCATTCCAGCCTCAGCGGCGATGGCCGGCATCTGCTGGTCAGCAACTATTCGGTGCTGGAAGATCCGGGCGGTACGCTTGCGGTTCTGCCCGTAGGGGCCGATGGCAAGCTGTCGCCTGTCGTGCAGTTGAGCAGTCACCAGCCGAGCCGGGTCAACCCCGAGCGGCAGATGTCGGCCCACGTGCATTCGGCGGTGTCTTCGCCCGACGGCAAATATGTGTTCGCCAACGACTTGGGGGCGGACAAGGTGTTCGTCTACCACTACGATCCCAAGGCCAATCCCGAGCAGCCGCTGACCGCCGCCGATCCGGCATTCGTGCAATTGCCGCCCGGTAGCGGGCCACGCCATCTGCTGTTCAGCGCCGATGGCAAGCACGCCTGGCTGACCCTGGAAATGACCGCGCAGGTCGCGGTGTTCGATTACCAGGACGGTCGCCTGGTCCAGCGCCAACTGGTTGACCTGGCAGCCGGCAAGCCGCAGCCGGCGCGGGCGGCGGCAGCATTGCACGCCTCGAAGGATGGCAAGTTCCTGTACGTCAGCAACCGTGGCACCAGCAACGAAGTGCTGGTATTTGCCATCGACCCGGCTGCCGGCACCCTGAAAGAACTGCAACGCCGCTCTGTGGAGGGCGACCACCCGCGTGAGTTCAGCCTCGATCCGAGCGGGAAATTCCTGCTGGTTGCCAACCAGAAGAGCAATCAGATCGTGGTGTTCGAACGCGATCCAAAGACCGGCCTGCTGGGTAAAACGGTGCAGAAGTTGCCGATGGATGCACCGAGCGACGTCAAGTTCATCCAGCCTCGATAGGTTGCAGGCCCCGTATGGCGGGGTCTGTGCGGTTGTATCAACGGGACTGATATTGGCTAGCATTGCAAAGCATTTCTAGACGAGACGCCTCGGCGCGTAAGTTTGCTTCACGGCCCAACCGGCCAAGCCAGCCAACTGAATCCGAGGAATACCGCCATGAACCTGAACCTCTTCTCCATCATCGCCGCCTCCGCCATCTCAGCCACCGTGGCGCTGCCAGCCAACGCCAGCATCGAGATCAGCGACAAGAAGAATCGTACCCAGAGCTACACCGAGAAATACCTGCAACAGAGCGCCAATTTCTACGCTGCACTGGATCACAAAACCCAACACTGAACGCCTGATACCGACTGAAGCCTGCGATCTTTTCGTCTTCCTATAGAGAGAAAAGATCGCAGGCTTCGTCATTTTCGCGAGTCGCTTCAGAATGTTCTGAAAAATCCCGCTGTAATATCACATAGCCATGTGTTTAAATTTGACGCTGAAAAATTGACTCCTTCTCCCATAAGGATCGACACCATGGCGATGCGTCTGGCAATGATGCTGCTGTTTCTCTATTCCGCCCCGATCGTTTCGGCTGCCCAGCCGGTGCCGGGCGAGCCGGAAGTGGCTCGTGAGCGATTACTGAGTCTGCTTCAAGACTGATCGGGTCAGCCAAGCCACAATCCCTGTGGGAGCGAGCCTGCTCGCGATAGTGGTGTGTCAGCTTGCATCAATGTTGACTGTACCGCCGCTATCGCGAGCAGGCTCGCTCCCACAGTGGCGTTCAATAGCCTTATTTCACCTCCACCGTACTCAACCCATTCCCCTGACGCTGCACCCGGATCTGCACTGGGATCCGTTCGTGCATTTCCTGCACATGGGAAATCACCGCCACCTTGCGGCCTTGGGCCTGCAAGCCGTCGAGGGCGTCCATCGCCAGTTGCAGGGACTCGGGGTCGAGGCTGCCGAAGCCTTCGTCGATGAACAGCGACTCGATTCTCAGCGTGCTGGACGCCATCGAGGCCAGGCCCAGTGCCAGGGCGAGAGAGACCAGAAAGGTTTCACCCCCCGACAATGAATGCACCGAACGCAATTCATCGCCCATTTCCGTATCCAGCACCAACAGCCCGAGCATGCTGCCGCCGCGCTTGAGCCGGTAGCGGCGCACCAGTTGCCGCAGCTGGACGTTGGCGTGGTGCACCAGCAAATCGAGATTGTAGGCCTGGGCCAGTTTGCGGAAGCGGTCGCCGGTGGCCGAGCCGATCAGCGCATCCAGCCGGGCCCAGCGTTGGTACTCGGCATAGGCCTGCTCGATTTGCAGGGCCAGGGCCTGGTTGGCGTTCTGTCGGCGTTGGTCTTCAGCCTGTTCGGCACGCAGCTCGGCGCAACGTTGTTCGCTGGTGGAAAACTGCTGCTGCAAGTGGGCGAGGGCGTCGGTCAGTTGTTCGGGCGACAGGTTGCCGTTGTGCTGGGCCTGATGATTCTGCAACCGCTGTTCCCGTTCGGTCAGCAGCACGCGGGCCTGTTCGATGGCTTTTTCACTGTTGAGCAATTGCTGGCGCAACTGGCCGACCTGTTGCTCATCGAGATTGAGCAGGGCGTCGAGGGACGCGTCGTCCAGTTCGGGGTGGGAAGCGCGCCAATGCGCAATGCCGGCGGCCAGTGCCTGGTGTTCGGCCTCCAGGGATTGTGCCTGTTCCTGGCGGGCTTTGAGTTCGGCGGCCAGTTGCACCAGGCTGTTGCGCAGTTCGTGCAATTGCTGATTGGCCGCCGCCTCGGCAGTGCGTGCCTGTTCCAGGGCCTGGTCGAGTTGTTGTTGCCACTGTTCGGCGCTGCGGTGTTCGCCGAGCAGTTGCGAGAGCTTTTGCTGGCAGGCCTGCTGTTGTTCGGTCAGAACCTTGAGTTGCTGTTGCGCCGACTCCAGTTGCTGGACGCGGCTCTGCTGGCGATCCTGCTCCTTCTCCAGGGTCTGCTGGCGCTGGAGCTGTTCGCCGAGCTCATCGCGCTGCTGTTCCAGTTGCTCCAGGCGTTGGGCAATCTGCTGGTCGAGCTGCATGAAGGTCGCGGCGGGCTCGGTGCGCAGGGCTTGCAAGGTGTCTGCCGGCAACAGGGCGCTGAAGTGGCTCAGTTCCTCGTCCAGGCGTTGGCGATCGCGGTCCAGTTCCTGCTGCTGATTGCTCAGGTGCAGTGACGCCTGCTGGCTCGCCGTTTCAGCGTTGCGTAGGTGTTGGGACAGGCGGGCGGCATCCTGTTGTAGGGTCAGCAGGGCGGCTTGTCGCTGCTCGTCCTGGGCGATGCGCTGGTGTAGTTGGCTGTTCTGCTGGGTCAGCCAGGCGTCGCGCTTGACCGTGTCATGCGCCAGCAGTTGCGCGGCCAGCGGATGGGCTTCCAGGCTGGGGGCGAGGTTCTGTTGCTGGGCGGTGAGTTGTTCCTGTTGCTGTTTCAGCTCCTTGAGCTGGGCAATGACGCCGCTGTATTGCGCACGCAGGTCGATGACTTTTTCATTGAGCAGGTCGACGGTTTTGCGGGCGCTGGCCTCTTCGTGTTCATCGTGGCGCCCGAGGCTTTGCAACAGCGCTTCAGGTTGGTGATACGGATGCTCGACGCTGCCACACACCGGGCAAGGCTGGTCGTCCTGGAGCTGCGCACGCAACTGCTCGACGCTTTCGCTGCGGGCCAGCCGTTGGCGCGCCAGCAGTTCGCGGGTCACGGTCAGGGTCTGTTCGGCAACCGCCAGTTCGGCCTTGGCTTCGCCGCCTTCGCGCACCAGTCGGTCGCGCTCCTGCAATGCCTGTTGCTGGCGTTGTTCAAGCTCGGCACCGCGTTTGTCCAGCTCCTGCTGGCTGGCCCACAACCGCGTCAGATCCTCGAAGGCCCGTTGTTGCTTGCGATTGTCTTGCAACAGATTGCCGAGCAACTGGATCTGTTCGGCCACCGCTTCGGGTTCGGCGCCAGCCTCCTTGTAGAGCACTTCCAGTTCTTGCCGACGGGTCACCAGTTCCTCGGCGGCACGTGTGGCGCTGTGCTCCAGTGCAGCGAGTTCGGCCTGGCCCTTGTTCAGCCGATTGCCGATCAGCATCAATTGTTGGAGGCGATCACGGTAGGCCTTCCAGGCATCGCTCAGCGGCGCGAGGTGGGTGCTTTGTTCAAGCTCGCTGGCGATGCGCTGTAAGCGTGCCGCCACTTGGTTTTGCTGCTCAAGCAGGGTGTCGATCGTGCGCTGGCCGTCGGTGCAGGCCAGTTGCGCCTGCTCCTGGCGTTCGGTGCCCTGATTGGCCTCCATGATCAGGCGGGCGAGGGTGCTTTGTTCTTCGAAGGCCTGGCGCAGCAATGGCGCGCTGTCGGTGTTTTGCTGACGGGCAGAGGTCAGTGCCAGTTGGGCGGCGACCAGGCCTTTTTCCAGTTCCGCCTGTTGTTCGTTCAGGTCGACCTGCTGCTGGCCGAGCTGCCGGACCTGCACCGCCAAAGGTGCGAGGAGCCGGGTCAGTTCCGCCTGGCGGATGAACTGATGGCGCTGGGGCGCGAGTTGCTCCAGGCGGGTGAGTTTCAAGCGCTCGTCCGCCAGGGCGTTCCAATCGGCCTGGGCTAGCTGCAGTTGTTCGGCGGCGCTGGCGTGTTCGTCCTGCAACTGGCGCAGGTCCCTGAGCCAGGCATGTTGCAGTTCTAGCTGCTTGAGTTGCGCCTGTTGGGTCTTGAGCTGTTGCTGGGCTTCGTTGAAGCGCGCGTCCAGCTCGGCCCGCGCCTCGGGAGGCAGCGGCGTGACGCCGGTGGCCTGGTCCTGCAACTGCTTGTGGCTTTCCTTGGCTTGTTTGGCCTTGTCGAATGCGCGGCGGCCAAGGCGGGTGTACAGCGCGGTGTCGGTGAGTTTTTCCAGCAGCTCGCTGCGGTCGTTGTCATCGGCCTTGAGAAAGGCGCTGAATTCGCTCTGGGCCAATAGCACAGCGCGGGTGAACTGCTCGAAGTTCAGGCCCAAGGCCGCTTCGAGTTGAGCCTTGTATTCACCTTTCTGACTCGCCAGCAGTTGGTCGTTGTCCAGGTCCCGCAGGCTCTGGCGACTGGCCTGCAGCTTGCCGCCGGCCTTTTCCCGGGCGCGATTGGCTTCCCAGCGGGCCCGATAACGGCGCCCGTCGATGCCGCGGAAATCCACTTCGGCGTAGCCATCGCCGGTGCCACGACGCAACAACGTGCGTGGGTCGCCGGTGGCGATTTCGCCGTCGGCGTCCGGCACCTTGGCATCGCGCCCGGTGTTGTTGAGGCGCGGCACGGCACCGAACAACGCCAGGCACAGGGCATCGAGCAAGGTGCTTTTGCCGGCGCCGGTGGGGCCGGTGATGGCGAACAGACCGGCGCTGGCCAGAGGCTCGGCGGTGAAGTCGATGTCGAAAGGACCGGCCAGGGAGGCGAGGTTCTTGAGGCGGATCGCGAGGATCTTCATGGTTGCTCGCTCTCCATCTGTACGTCTTGCAGCAGCACGGCGAAATCCTTGAGGGTCTGCTCGTCCACTTCGTTGCCGTAAGTGTCCTGCCAGGCCCGGCTGAAGAGTTCCTGAGGGCTGAGTTGATCCAGTTCGATCAGTGCGGCGGCGTCATCGGCGCTTCCAGCGTTGCCATTGCCCGCATATTCGGCGGCGATCCGCACCAGCCGCACGGCTTTGCCTTGCAGGGCGGTTTCCACCTGGTTGCGCAGGTCCGGCTGGGGTTCGTCGAGGCGCACCCGCACTTCCAGCCAGGGTTGGCGCTGGACGTCGGCCAGCAGGTCGATGTCCGGCAGGTCCTTGAGTTGCGCGAGGATCTCGGCCAGCGGCGCCGGGCCCAGGCGTTGCAGGTTGACGGCCCGGGGGATCAGCCGTGGCTCGACCTTGACCAGGGTGTCGCCGTCCAGGGTGACGTCGAGGATCTGGTGCTGGTAACCGATCTCCGAGAACGACAGGGGAATCGGCGAGCCGCTGTAGCGGATGCGCTCTTCGCCGTTGACCTTCTGCGGCTTGTGCAAGTGGCCGAGGGCGACGTAGCTGATGCTCGGGCCGAAGAGGCTGGCGGGCAGGGCTTCGGCGTTACCGATAATCAGGCTGCGTTCCGAATCCTCGGACACCGAACCGCCGGCCATGTGCGCATGACTGATGGCGATCAGCGCCTGGCCCTTTTTGCGTTTTCCGTTGGCGGCAGCGATCAGCCATTCGTGGACCTGACCGATACCGCGCAGGTAGTCGTCGCCCAATTGCGCGCCGGTGACTTCGGCGGGGCGCAGGAACGGCAGGGCCAGGCACCAGGTCTTGATCTTGCCCTTGGCGTCGGGCAACGGCAGCAGCAGACGTTCGACGTCCAGTTGTCCGTCGTCCAGCCACAACACCCGGCCGAGGGCGTGGGTGCGCAGGCGTCGCATCAGCGGCGCGGGCAGCTCGATCCGCGAGCCGGAGTCGTGGTTGCCGGCGATCATCACGATGGTCAGGCTGGCATGCTGTTCATGGGCACTGACGATGAAATCGTAGAGCCGCTCCTGGGCTTTGACCGGCGGGTTGACCGTGTCGAAGATATCGCCGGCGATCAGCAGTACATCGGGTTTTTCGCTGGCCAACTGGCGCAGCAGCCACTCGAGGAAACACGCGTGTTCGAAATCGCGCTCCTGGCCGTGCAGGTTTTGCCCCAGGTGCCAGTCGGAGGTGTGGAACAGACGCAAGGCAAACTCCAGAAAACAGGTGATGGCCGCGTGAAAAAAGGCGGCTGGAAGGATGCAGAGTTTACTGGGAAGAACCGATCCTGTGGCGAGGGGATTTATCCCCGTTGGGCTGCGAAGCAGCCCTAAGTACTAACGCCTCGATACACCAGACAGATTGAGTCGATTGTTTTGGGGCTGCTTCGCAGCCCAGCGGGGATAAATCCCCTCGCCACAGGAGTTTGTACAGTTTTAGTCTCTGGCAGACCGACATTGCCCTGTCAGGCTATTTCGGGTAGAGCGGCGGCAACCCGCTGTCACCCAACGGGTCCTGGGAGCGTTCTGCGGCGGGAATGGTGCGAATGGCGCGCCACAGGTCTTCGCCTTGCCAGTGCTGGCCGGTTTCGCTGTAGAGCGCGCCGTTGAGGCCATCCAGGGCGTCGGACAGTGGCACGAAGCGCGCCGCCATGTCGGCCAGGGTTTCCGGCTGTTGGCGGGCCCAGGCGTCGAGGGCCTGGCGGGTGGCGTGGGGGTCGTTGGCCAGACAGGTACGCTTGAGATCGTCGAGCAGGGTGCGTGGACTCGGTCCGGCCTGGGCCGTGCGCAGGACCGCCGGCTGCGAGCGGGCGCGCCACCACAAGCCGAAGCCGAGCAGTGTCGTGCAGGTCAGGAAAAACGAGCTCAGTTGCCAGTACCACAAGGTTTCGCTGTCAACGGTGGTCACGACCTGAGGCGTACCCGTTGGCGTATCCACCATCAGGCTCGGGTTGTTTGCCACTTGCAGGGTTCGCGCCGGCAGGCTGGTGCGGTCCAGGTGATTTTCCAGGGTGTTCCACCAGACCACTTCCACCGGCGGCAGCTCGATGGTACCGCTGCGGTTCGGCACCAGCGCCTCGCGGTCTTCACGGCTGCCGACCAGCCCGCGTTCGCTGCTGCGGCTGCTCAGCACCGGCTGGTCGGGATAGCGCCGCAAGCCGTTGATTTCCGTGGCCGGCAGGGGCGGCAGTTGAGCACTGGCGAGGCCTTCGGCTTCCAGGGTCAGGCTGCGGGTCAGGGAGTCGCCCACCTGACTGTGGGTCGGTTCCGGGCTCCAGCTCTCGCTCAAGGACAGGCTGCGTGCCGGCAGCCATGGCACATCGGCCGGGTAGCTGGCCGGCTTGGGATCGACGGTCAGCAGCAGTGGCGTCGAGCTGACGTGCATCAACTGGCCGGGTTTCGGTCCCGACGGCGCCGCGTCCTGGGCCACTGGCTCGACCAGGGTGGCGCTGAATGTCTGGGCCGGGATCGTCAGTTCGCCGCTGCGCTGCGGGTAGATGCCGTAGCGCAGTTCGATCACGCCGTGGCGCACGTCGTTGATGACTTTTTCATAGGTGCGGGACTCGCCCAACTGCTCGGTGCGTGCATCGGGGATGTGCAGGGGCGTCAGGCTACTGTCGTCGTATAGCGACACGGAATGATAGATGCGCAGGGTCAGGATCGCCTGGGCCTGCACATACACATGGCTCTGGTCGAGGCTGGCCTCGATAAATACCGGTGCCAGGGTCCCGGCCGCATTGCGGGTTTCGCTTTCGATCACTTGCAAGGTGATCGGCTGGCTGGCCACTTCGCCCAAATGCATGGCGGGGATCACCACGGTGCCGCTCTGGCGTGGCAGCAGGGTCACGATCCAGCGCGTGGTGGCGCGGTTTTCGCCGTCCAGGGTGGTCAACTGGTTGACCTGGCGGGTGCCACGCACATCGAACAGCGCCTGCAGCGGGCTCAGATCAGGCTTGCCGAACAGCGTGGCGTCGTTGGATTCCAGGGTCAGTTCCACCGTTTCCCCGGAGTTCAGGCGGCTGCGATCCACGCTGGCTGTCAGCTGCGCAGCCTGGGCGGCGCCGATCCAGAGCAGCAAGACAAGGAACTGGACGGTGAAGCGGATCATTGGGTTTTTCCCTGGGCCTGATGGCTTTGCTGTTCATACCAGAATTTACGCCTGAGCAGTTCACCCGGATTATCCGGGATCTGGCGCAGCCATTGTTCCAACGCCTGATGCTGCTCTTCTTCGTTGCGCTGGCCGGCGGCGGGGCGCAGCGGTGGGGTGGTGCTCTGTTCGTCGGGCAACTCGCTGCCCGGTACGTCCTGGGCGCCCGCCACAGGCTTGTGGGACGCCTGGGTTTCATCCGGTGCCGTGGTTGCCTCGGCAGGGGGCGACTCGGTTCCCGAAGATTGCGCTGGCGTACCGGCGTTCGGCGCTTGCTCGGCGGGGCCCGGCTCCTCGTTTTCGGCAGGCTTGGGTTCCTCCGGCGGCGGTGCCTGCTCTTTCAACAGACTTTCCACCAGGGCCTTGTTGGTTTGCGCCGGGCGCAGGTCCGGTTGCAACTCCAGGGCCTGTTCATACGCATCCAGCGCGGCCTCCAGTTCGCCACTTTTGGCCAGCGCGTTGCCCCGATTGTAATGCGCGCGGGCGTCGCTGCCTTCGGCAAAGCGTCGGGCGGCCTCGCCATAGGCACCGGCTTCGTACAGGGCGACCCCTTGCCATTGGCTGTCTTCGAAGTGGGTGGCGGCCTCGGCCGGGCGTTTCTGCTTGAGCAGATGCTGGCCCTGCTGGTCGGGGCGCAGCCACAGGTCCTGGAATTCGAAGGCATGACCGGTCTGCGGCAGGGCGAACAGCAGCGGCAGGCAGAACAGCCAGCCTCGACGCCCGGCGCAGGCGGCCAGCAGCAACAGTGGCAGGAGCAACCAGTAGCCCTGGTCGGCCCAGGTGTCCAGGCGCAGGGTCTGACCGTCGCTGCGCAGGTGGCGCGGGCCGGCCAGCAGGCCCAGGCCGCGCAGGTCGCTGTCGTCCAGGCGTGCCGGGCGATAACGGCCATCCAGCTCATTGGCGAAGGATTTGAGGCTCGGGCTGTCCAGGCGCGGCAGCAGGATCGCACCTTGCTCATCCTTGAGGTAGCTGCCATCGTTCTGGGCCACCGGTGCGCCTTCCCGGGTGCCGATGCCGAGCATCAACAAGCGCGTGGCGGAGCCTTCAAGCACCTGGTGGATGCCTTGGCGTTCCTGCTCGTTCAACGACGAACCGATCCACAGGATCCGACCATGTCCCAACCCGCCCTGGTCCAGCAGGGCCATGGCCTTGTTAATCGCCAGGTCGGCGCGATGGCCACTTTGCGGCATGATCGAAGGCGCCAGGGCCTCAAGCAGGTTGGCGCTGGTGGACAGGTCGTCGGACAGCGGCACCAGGGTATGGGCGCTGCCGGCATAGACGATGATCGCGGTCTGCGCATCGCTGCGGTTGTGCAGCAGGTCCAGCAGCTTGCGCCGGGCCTGTTCCAGACGCGTCGGTGGGAGGTCGGTGGCGAGCATTTCCGGCGTCAGCTCCAGCACCACCACCAGCGGGTCGGCGGGTTTCTGGCTGGTCTGTTCGACCCGCGCCCAGCTTGGTCCCAGCAATGCCAGCACCATCAGCACCCAACCCAGGCCCAGGGCGATCCAGGGCAGCCGGCTTTCCCGACCGCTGCCGCCACTGAGCAGCACGGCATGGAACGCCGGGGGCAGGATCATCTGCCAGCGGCCCACCCGTTTCTGCCGGTGCCACAGTTGCCAGAGCAACCAGCCCAACAGGGGCAGCAGCAACACGAAAGCGGGGCGCAGCCAGTGTGGCCAGAGAGCGCTCATCGACGCCTCCGCAAACGCAGGCGCTTGAGGCGTTGACGCCATTCGGCGTGATGAGACGGTTGGAACAGCGGTTGGCTGAACAGTCGTTGCAACGGGTTGTCCGGCCAGCGTTCCCGGGCCACCAGCAACATGCTCAACAACAGCGCAACGGCCAACGGCCATTGATAGAGCGCCTGGGCGGGGCGGGCCTGGGTCGGTTGCTGGGTCACCGGTTCAAGCTGGTCGAGGGTGGTCTTGATCGCCAGCAACTGCTCACCGTCCTGGGCGCGAAAGTAGCGGCCGCCCGTGGCCTGGGCGATGTCCTTGAGCGTCGGCTCGTCAAGGTCCAGGCTCGGATTGACGCCGAGAAACCCCGCGGTGCCGCTTTGCTCCGGATCGGCACCGATGCCGATCGGATAAATCTTCACGCCTTCGTCGGCGGCCAGCCGGGCGGCGGTCAGCGGGTCGATTTCGCCACCGTTGTTGGCGCCATCGGTGACCAGGATCAGCACGCGGCTGTGGGCCGGACGCTGGCGCAGGCGCTTGAGGGCCAGGCCAATGGCGTCGCCGATGGCGGTGTTCTTGCCGGCGATGCCGATGCGCGCTTCGTCGAGCCAGCGCCGTACCGTGTGGCGGTCGAACGTCAGCGGCGCCTGGAGATAGGCCTGGCTGCCGAACAGGATCAGGCCGACCCGGTCGCCTTCGCGGCTTTCGAGAAAATCCCCCAGCATATGCTGGACCAGGCTCAGGCGGCTGACTTCTTCGTCCTTCCATTGCATGTCGGGAAAGTCCATGGAGCCGGAGACATCCACCGCCACCAGCAGGTCACGGCCGCTGGCGGCAATCGGCAGCGGCTCGCCCAGCCATTGCGGGCGGGCGGCGGCAATCAGCAACAGCAGCCAGAGCAGGATGAACGGTGCCTGTTGCCGCCAGCTCGGCAAGTGGGTCCGGGCCCGACGCCCGACGAGGCCTTCCAGGTCCTCCAGGAAACTGACCTTGAGCATCGATTCGCCGCTGTCGGCCGCCGGCAGCACCAGGCGCATCAGCCAGGGCAGCGGCAACAGGGCAAAGACCCACGGCCAGGCGAACTCAAACATGCTTGCGAATCCAGATTTCAACGGCGTGGGTCAAGCCGGCAATGGCCTTGTCATCCAGCTTGCACTCGGGCTTGTAGGCACCTTCCACCAGCACCATCCAGCGGGTCAGGCCGGCCGCCGGGCAGCGGTTATCCAGGAAGGCCAGCCACTTTCGCCCATTGAGAGTGTGACTCTGGCTGTAGGGGTAGTGGTTGCGACACAGGCGCTTGAGCAGCCCATTGAGCTGCTGCAGCCAGGCGCCGGCCGGTGCGCCATCGTAGGGTTTGGGCAGCAGCGCGAGTTCGGCCAGGGCGGCCAGGCGCACCGGGTCCAGGGGTTGCTCGGCGCGGGTGATGGCGCGCTTGGCGGGAAGGAAGCGGCGCAATTGCCACAAGCCCAGGCCCAGCAGCGGCAGCAACACCAGCAGCAGCCACCAGCCCGGCGCGGGAGGCCAGAAACCGACGGAAGGGGGCGCTATCAGCGGCTGCAACTGATCGAGGCTGCTCATCGGCTTTTCCCCGCCCGGCCGGGATTCAGGTATTCGCGCAGTTGTTCGACCATGTCGCCCTGGGTGCTGAGGGGCAACATCAGGATTCGCAGCTTCTGTGCCAGCCACTCCCAGCGTTCCTGACGTGCCTCGGCCTGGGCCCGATAGGCCTGGCGCAGGTCGACGTTCAACGTGTCGAGTTCCAACTGCGCGCCGCGCTGGGCGAAACGCAGCAACCCGGCAGCGGGGAGGGCGTGGTCCAACGGGTCCGACAGCGGCAGCAGCAACAGGTCGCAATGACGGGACAACAGGCTCAATTGCTGCTCGGCGCTATCGGACAGCGCACGCTCGTCGCAGATCACGATGACCAGGCTGCCGGGGCGCAGCACTTCGCGGGCCCGGCGCAGGGCGACACCGAAAGACTCGCGGTCCGGCTCGCCGTCGGTGTGCAGCGACTGGTTGACCCGCACCAGGCGATTGAGCAGTTGCAGCAGGCTCTGTTTGCTGCGCCGTGGCTTGACCTCGTAATGGGTGTTGTTGCCGAACACCAGCCCACCGACCCGGTCGTTATGCCCCAGCGCGGCCCAGCCGATGAGGCTGGCCGCCTGGGCGGCAAGCACCGACTTGAACACCTGCCCCGAGCCGAAGAACAGCCGATGGCTTTGCTCGATCATGATGAAGATCGGCCGTTCCCGCTCTTCATGGAACAGTTTGGTGTGGGGTTCCTGGGTCCGGGCGGTGACGCGCCAGTCGATGGTGCGCACATCGTCGCCGGCCTGGTAGACCCGCACTTGATCGAAGTCGACCCCACGTCCACGCAGCTTGGAGTGGTGCAGACCGATCAGCGGGCTGCGCTGGCCCGGCGTCGAGAACAATTGCACTTCGCGCACGCGATGGCGCATCTCGATCAGCTCCGAAAGGCTGACGCGGATGCCCGGTGCGGGCGACGGTGGGTTATTCATGACTCATGCTCAAGCGACAGCGACGACGTCGAGAATCCGCTGCACGACCCGGTCCTGATCGATGCCGGCGGCTTCCGCTTCGAACGACAGGATGATGCGATGGCGCAGCACGTCGAACAGCATGGCCTGGATGTCCTCCGGGCTGACGAAATCGCGTCCGGCCAGCCAGGCGTGGGCACGGGCGCAGCGGTCCAGGG